>CAYTLQ010000208.1:0-18283 GCA_964438715.1 uncultured Ignavibacteriaceae bacterium | reverse complement strand
GTTTATAAGTGGAATGAATTCGCTATTAAGTATTTATTGGTGGGAATTTGCTTTTACTTTAATAGAAATTCAGTAACTACTCTTTTAAGGATCTTCGATAGATTGTTTCTTCTTAGCCGGTTTGGCTGGCATATTGTCAATTGATATGTTTAGTAATTACAATACTCTGCAAAATTTCTTCCAATATATTAGTCAGATGTATCTGTGAGCGTTTTTGGTACAACTTTTAGAAAGAAATATGAAAATGCCGCAATCCGGTTTTTACTTTAAAGCAAATGAATGATTACTTTTCAATAAACAAAAATCATTCAATAGATTTGTCTGAAAATGCTGGTAAAAATTACGCTGTCTTAAGTTTATACTTTTATAAATAGAATTCAGAAAGCAGAGGGGTCAGGTTGAAGATGGCTATTTTGCTCTACTGCGTTTCGCTCTAAAACTTCAGAAAAGACTACTTTCATTTTTCCTCTGCGCCATGGAGCCGGATAAACAATAAAAAATCGGTTCTGTGGTTCTGCAACCAGCTCAATACAAAGCATACTTTCCGAATGCTGATGTAATATCCGCTCCAGTTCCTGATCTAATTCCTCGCTAAAAAAGATATCTTCCACAAAACGAATGGCTTTACGCTTTGTTTCTATTGTTGCCAGTTTTTTATGGAATTCAATTTCTGATATACTTTTGGGTGATGCACCAATAAGCCAAATGTGTTGAATATATTTTTGTCGCATAGTAATAATTTGTGATTAATAATTTTTTTTAGAACAATAAGAATAAAAACTCTAAAAATCAAATAGATGGATTTTGTTTCTATGATTCAGTATCTTAAATCAAAAAGAAAATAATAAAAAAGAATTTTATGGTAAAGCCTATAAGAAAGAGTATTATTTTTTTAACATCAGCGGTTATTGTACTTACAGTAATGATTACACTGCAACAGCAAGAGAAAAACTTGTCAACATCTTTTTCGGAGTATTTCCAAAATCCCCCCAACTTCGATGTAACTGAATATGAAGAAAACGGCTACAGTATATGCATTCCAGGTCTTATGCATGAAATCTCACTTAACTGGTACACAGATGAATTAAAAAATAATTTTGAACTTCTTTCAAAAAGCAAAATCGTTCCTTGTTATGTTATACGGAACGGCTCTATCCAAAAAGACAGCGTCACAATCAAACCATTAAGCTATTCTCCCGATGGCACGCCTGAAAACGAAGTGCTAACAGGATTTATTATTTCCTCAAGCGATGATAATGCTTCATTTTTTATTATCCCGCCCAATGAACTCAACTATCAAACGAAAGTTCTCCCTTATGATGTTGCAGAGGATTCCTCTCAAATTGGTAAGCGAATATATTTTCTCCGAAATAACTCTACGCAGTCAACAGATACCCTCATTATTAAACGGAATGATGTTTATAATTCAATATATTATAACTCACAACATCTTCTTACATACGAACAAAGTTTATACCCGGGTAGTGAGAATATTAATACCCCAGCAGAATCTGCAAGTTCTGTTTATATCAGATTTGATATTACTGCATTACTTGATTTTGACAATGACAGTATAAACGACTGGATAGGAAGGATAGACTCTCCATCGAAAACTTATTATATTTTTTACTTATCAACTATTCCCGGAAAAATTTCATTAGATGTCGATAATCGTTGCTGTACCAGTTACTGTTTGCATGAACTGGATGCTGATTACAAAAACTGAGTTTTCAAGAAAACTTTAACACATAATTTTACAATAGCAGTTTAAATACCTAGAGACTGTCAATGTAATTTGCCTGAACCTATAACTCTAAGAAAACTGTTTGTAAACGGGCATAATCTGTTCTTATATTTTTTACATGCAGAGTATTTAGCCTATTGTCTGTGTATTCCGTGAGAGGTTTTCGATTTTCCATCTGATTATGGCTTTTTACATGATCACTTGTTAATTTAGAGTATTCTTTTATAATGACTAATTTTCAAACTATATTCGTTTAAGTTTCCGGCATATATGAAAAAACCCGAAGAAGAAATTGAAAAAGTAATAAAACCTTTCAGAGAGATTGAAACTGAATCACGCGATAGGGAAAAGTTGCTGGATGATTTTATACTGGCACTGAACACAAGCAATCTTGACAGCGAGCAGGCAGATAGATATGTCAGGAGAAGAGCAGTTTTTTCCTTTTTATTTCTTGCGCTCGGGATTTTCTTAATATTATTGGCGGGCTTAATTATTTTATATCCCCTCCCTAAATTTTTGGAAGTTAAAACACTTTTTTACTTTAATCCTAATGATGGAATAACAGTTTCTGATATAGTCGGGGTATTCATATTATTTTTAGGTATAATAATAATTGCTCAGGGCACATCTTTCCGCAAAGTAAACTGATACAAATATTTCATATCTTTTGTTTAACCGGAAAAATATATTCGTAGAGACGGACTATCTCTTTTTTTATTCTGCGCTTAAATGCTTTCCCTAAACTTCCGTCAGCCATTAATCTTCTGGCACTTGTCCAAACACGGGCTCCATCGCTTTTAATTAATTTAATTTTGCCTATGTCTGCAAGAGTCATTGCCATCCACCCGTCAGACCATTTAGGACGAGATGTATTAAATCCTCCCACTTTTTTTCCGTCCTCTGTTCTGAATGCAAAGTTAAATCCCATTACATTAAGGTACTGCCTTCTTCTATTTCTCAGAGAGAACAATGATTCTGCCAGAACCTCATACAATCCCAAAGTAATTCTTCCGGAACCCTCAGGCGGAATAAATGAATATCTGCCATAAACACAACTAATATTGTTGTTTTCTAAACCCTTAACCATTGTTTCAATCCAGTCAGGTGGATAAAATGAATCTGCATCGGCACAAAGATGATACTTACCTTTTGCTCTCTCAAGTCCTGCCTGTCTCGCAAAACTGATGCCTTGTTTTTCAACAAATATGCTCAAAGCCCCACACTTATCTATAAGTTCCTGTGTCCGGTCTGAAGAGTTGTTATTAATGAATACAATTTCTGTTGCTCTTTCGGTTTTTTGCTCACTTAATGTAGATATTGTGCGCACAATATTTGACTCTTCGTTCCAACAAGGAATCATAACAGAAACTTCCGGACATTCCGAAGTGAATTTACGCATCTTATCCCGGATGACGGTAAATCTTTCTTCGTTTACCATAAATGGATCATCTGGGATATTAAGATGGCTGGTAAGCCAATCGGGCAAGGTAAATCTCCCTTTCATATTTTCACCGAGTCAAATTCTCTGGATTTATTAATCAGTGCTATGGCAACGAAGAAAAGCAGATTAATCGGGTATTGGCCGATTGCTTCCTGTGGAAAGTTTGCCAAAGTGAGCGCAAACAATACTGTAAGCATACCTAATGATATATTTTTCAATAAAGGGTCATTAATTCTGAAATAATCTTTTATACCCTGTTTAAATACCAGAAAAAGTAATGTACAATATAATAATAGTCCCAGCCACCCCTGCTCAACTGCGGTGCGAACAAAGCCGGAGTCCGGGGGAAAATTTGCAAGCGGTGACCATGGAGAAAACTTCTTCCCCCATTCACCAACACTTCCTAATCCGCCTCCCAAAGGATGTTTCTGAATAAACGGCTGTATAAAAGCCTGATTGCGTACCCTCACCTGATATGATGCATCCTCCTGAGGATTGAATGCACTCTGAAACCTTACGAGATTCGGATTGCTTGTGGGGATATTTATCAAAACAATAAGAATAACACCCATTATGCCGCCAAAAACAAATATACTTTTCTTAAATGATATTACTGCATAAAAGAGAAACGCCGCCATAGGCAGAATAAATGCAGCGCGGGTTCCCGAAAAAAGCATCGCATACATCATCAACGCACTTAAAATCATTAAGAAAATTTTATATCCCTTTTTTATGGGACCAAGAGCCAGTATAAAACAAAGGATACTTGTAATTGCCATCATAAATCCAAATACAAGCGGATCTGAGAAAAATGAAAACTTTCGGAATTTACCTGCCTGAAAAAGCAAAGCATACCTTTCCGGACTTGAAGTAATCCATCTCTCCTCAAATGGCAATAAACCGATGAATTCCTGATTGTAACCATAAATCATTGCAAGTGTTGTTAAACCTATCCATATCTTAATTAGTAATAAAAAATATTTCCTGTTATCTATGGCATACATCAGCAAATAATACATTATCATTATTCCTGCAAATGTACGAACGGTATAAAACCATGCTAATCTCGATTCAGCCGTTGGATTTACAAGTTGCAGTAAGTTATATACAATCCATAAAAGTATTATTTTATTTACAGCATTATTTTTGATTTTCCAGTTTCTTTCCCAAATCTGCTTAATTACAAGCCCGGTAAACATCATTGCAATCATAACATCCATAAGAACACCTAATTGCACATCACCTATTGCCCGTTTTAGCCCCAGGAGAAAGAAAGCAAAAACAATAATAGTAACAACAGCAATTTTGATGTGGAAAAGACAGATAATCACTAAGGGTATTCCGAATGCAAGCGCCATCACACCAACACCCGCAATTATTCCCGCTTTAGAAACACCATAAGCAATAAGCAGGGCAGTAAAAGAAAGAATGAATATACCTAAAGTGCTGTCAAGCCTTTTATCAACAAGGTTTGTCTTTAGATATTCAAATAACTTTTTCCTGCCGCCTGATTGAGCGGAGGTATTCAGTTTTAGAACAAACTCATTCATAGAGAAATTACACTCTCAGGCGATTTATGCCACCTGAGTGTTTTAGTATAAACATCCAACTGTGTTTCAGCTTCTTCGTTCTTTTTACCTTTAAGCCGCGCAATCAATATGTCTATCTTAAATTTTATAATCCATAGATAAAGATAAAATACCGTCCTTGCCCTGTAGATCGGATAAACATGCGGAGGATAGTTTTTTCGAAGGAACATGTAAAAACTTTTATAGTTCATAATGAACATCTCTGCCCGCCTTTGTCGTGAAGAGGATTTACCATAATGAATTATATGAACATCCGGGAGAAATATAGATTTATAACCCGCCTTTTTTACCCGCATAAAGAAGTCCATTTCCTCAGCGTAGATATAATAGCGGTCATCAAGTATTCCTACTTTATCATAAACTTCCCTACTAAAGAGAACAACCGCTCCATAAGCCCAATCTATTTCTCTTAATTCATTATGATCCCAGTATGACATAAACATTGAACCGGAAAGGTTAAGATTTTTAAATATCTCAGCAAAAAACCTGTTCTCAAAAAAAGAGCGCCACAAAGAGAAAAAATTATTTACAGATTTCTGAAGCGTCATATCATCATTCAGCAGTTTACAGGTTACCACTCCCGGTTTATGCTCATACATATAGTCCAGCATTTTATCAATTGCTCCATCCAGCACAACTGTATCGGGGTTCAGCAAAAGATAATTTTTCGCATCTGCAAGACGCAATGCCTGATTGTTAGCAGGAGCAAAACCGTTATTTGTTTTATTTGCTATTAATTTAACTTCAGGAAATTCTGCCGCTACCATATCTGCAGACTTATCTGGCGAATTATTATCAACAACCCAAATTTCAAATGAGTATTTTTTGGTTTCGGCATAAACTGATTTAAGACACTTTCGCAACAGGTCTTTCGTATTCCAGCTCACTATTACGATTGCGACATCAGGTATTTGCTTGTTATTTTCCATAATCATTTTGCATTAAGTAAATTTTAAAAAGGATTTTTACACTCAGAAAAAAACTATCTTAAGAAAAATTCCGTAAACCACAGCCCCGACAAAGATAATGGTTATTTTTTCAATCATTTTATCTCTGGGGTTTAAGTTGTCATCCTCTCTGTAAATCCTCACTTTGTACATATTTAGGTTACCCTTTCCCACTTTTTATTTTCCGGATTATACTGCTTAACAATCTTTGCAGGATTTCCGACAGCAACAGAATATGGAGGAATATTTTTTGTTACAACACTCCCCGCGCCAATTACAGAGTGTTTGCCTATTCTTACACCTGCAGTAATTACTGCATTTGCCCCAATCCATACTTCGTCTTCTACTATAATTTCGGCTGTACTAACTTTTTGAACACTTGGCGGCAGGGATATATCCTCAAAACTGTGGTTTAAACCTGAAAGTACTATATTCTGAGCAAACATCACATCGTTACCAATA
Organism: uncultured Ignavibacteriaceae bacterium; assembly: GCA_964438715.1. Taxonomy (GTDB): domain Bacteria; phylum Bacteroidota; class Ignavibacteria; order Ignavibacteriales; family Ignavibacteriaceae; genus CAYTLQ01. The sequence goes on along the minus strand of CAYTLQ010000208.1, from coordinate 12,100 downwards.
GTAACCGGACCTATTAGCACATTACTCATTCCAATTCTGGTCCTCTCACCAATTCGAATGTCCCCAACACCATTATTAATTGTCGAAAAATCTTCAATTGTAGAGTCATTTCCGATAACGCATTTATTAAATGGCAAAATATCAATTCTTGTCCGCGGGCGTATTGTGACCCTCTTACCTCGTTTTATAATTAATGGATGCAGTAAAAGTTTCACCCACATACGGGGACGAGCCTGATTTACCGGCATTAACAACCATAGAAGAAATTTTTTCAGGCCGGGGCTCGAATTTTTCAGTTTAAAAATAATACTACTCATTTTTAATTCTCATTTTTATCTAAAACAGAGAGAATAGCAGAATATATTTCACTCGTGCTCTTTTCCCATGTATGCTCCCTCGCAAAAGCTTTTCTCCTTGCTGAAAGCCCGGAATTGTGCTCATTTCTTGCTTTAACTATCATGCTAACATAATCTTCATATCCTTCTGCGAGGTATGTATATTCGGCAAAAACGCTCATCGCTTCAGTTTTTGTTGCCACAACAGGTTTACCCATCGCAAGATACTCATCAATTTTTCTTGGATAATTTCCTATCGTCACCGGATTAACCGCCTGAGGATTTATACAAACATCAAAATACCTTATATATCCGGGCAATTGCGAGGCATCCTTTCTTCCCAGAAAATATACATTTTTCATTCCGTGTAAAGAACTTTGCTTAAATTTATCATCTTCAGGTCCCACCAGAACGACACTCCAATCATCCAGTTTTTCAGCAAAGTATTCAATACATTTAATATCAAGCCTCAAACCGTTTAACGCTCCCACATAACCCACAATCGGGTTTTTAATCCCTCTAAGGTCCGCCGGCATCTCTGTAATTTTATCTTCGTCGAAGATATCGAGTTCACATCCCTGGCCTACATAAAATGAATTAGGATTATATCTCCGGCAATACTCAGCCAAATAAGTGGAATTAGCAACACATACATTTGATTTCTCAATTAGTTTTGGCTCAAGGCGCTCTCCGTGTAGTTTCCAATAATCTACCCCGATTAAGTTATCGCGGGAATAATAAACTGAGACGGCAGGATTAAGATATTCCTTAAAATAAAATGGCCTGAAAATGTCATTATCATTAAAAAGTATTATATCTCTCATACCAAGCTTTTTAATACCCTTTGAAACTGCCTCAGCATATTTTTTATTGTTATAACGATTCATCATATCAAATAAAAAAGGAGACTTTATCCAATTAATTGAGGCAAGAATTGTAGCGGGAGAAAAAGAATATATATTATTTGCAACCTGAAAGAGATTATCCTTTTTTCCGCGAATCATCTTCAGATACTCTTTAGTTCTTGGCAAGTGCCTTTCTCTGATAAGAGAAACAATATCAAGGGGATAATTGACATAAAGCACTCTGTTGTGCTTAGCAAATTCAAAGGCTATATTTTTACAATTACTGCCAATGTCAACATCCCATGCCTGCAGACCAATAATTACAATATCCCTTCCGGAGATAATAGTATTACCGCTCATTTTACGGTTCCTTTAATTTTTTTCATAACCGCCGAAAAACCTTTTTTATAGAAGTCCCACATATAAATTAATGTGTGATGTGTTTTTGCGTTAATTTCTTTTTTAAGGATTAACTGCGAGGAAATAAAAAATGCAAGCAAAGCAAAAGCAGTTCCCATAGCCGCCCCTATTGTCCCGAAAATTGAAATACCGATATAGTTAGCAACCGCATTTAGAACCGAAATAATTATAAGCATTCTGAAGTTAATTTTTGGTTTCCCTAGTGAGTCCAGGGCTGTTCCGAATTGCCGTAAAAATGGCTGAAATACAGCGCCTGCCATCAGGATTTGCATAACCGGCACTGCACTCAGATATTGTTCTCCGGCAATAATTGTAATAATCGGTTTTGCAAGAATAATTGCAATGAGTAGTGTAGGCACTAAAATTGCAAGCAATAACCCTACCGATCTTTCATAAAGGTACACAACCGCTTCAGTACCCGACTCTTCTACGCGCTGTGCGCTTTTAGGAAAAACTATCGAAGCTACCGATGCGACGGGAATATCAACAAAATTATTCATTCTTGTTGCAGTGTTATAAACCGCTACCTGCACCGGACTCAGCATAGCACCCAGAATCATCTGATCTATGCTTGAAAATATCATCGCACTTATATTTGTACCAAATACAAATTTGCCGTAATTAAACAGTTTTCTAATCCATTCCCAGTTAAAAAGTAATGCAGGTTTATAATATTTTTTAACAAAAGTATAACCTGTTAGTGCGCCCAACATTGCACCCACGGTTTGATAAACCACCAGCATTTCCAGCGAGATCTGCAGACCTATGATAAAATAAAGACATATTATCAGAAAATAGCTTCCCTGACGGACGAAGGTACCGTAAAATATTCCCTTAAAGTCTAATTTCGCCTGCTGTATAAAATTAAACTGAGAAAAGAAGATAAGTGTAATGGTTGTAGTTGTATAAATGAAAAACATCAGCATAATTTTCGGACTGTCCCAAAGCAGGCTTAATGGATACGCAAGTATCAGCAAAAGTATTACTGATGTCATTGTAATTATCACATTAAGTGTGAAAGCCGAATTCAGAATTACAGGCAGTTCTTCATCTTTCGCTGAGGCGGCATATTTTATCTGAGCGTTTTGAACAAGACCGTTCCTTGCAACCTCTATGAGTGCAGTTACAGTAGTAAATAACGCGAGAGTGCCGAAATGTTCTTTAGGAAGCATCCTGACAAGAATTAAAAAACCTCCAAATCCAAATACCAAAGCCGAGAATCTTTGCAATAAAGTATAAACACCGGATTTCATCCAGTATGAGTCTTTAGCAAAACTCATCCCTGCCTGCTCCTGTAAATCTTTCGATATAATTCTTCGTTTGCCTTTACAAGTTTTTTCAGGTCAAATGAGTTTACAACTGTCTCCCGTGCTTTTTTTCTCAATTTTTCGGCAAGCTCTCTCTGCTCATAAACCATTATTATCTGCTCTGCAAGTCCGGCAAAATCACCGGGATTGAAAAGCAAACCATTTTCATTATGAATAAGAGCTTCGGTAGTTCCCTCGATTCCTGTTGCAATACAAATTTTCTCCATCGCCATTGCCTCAAGCATAGCAAGCGGAATAACCTCCCATAATGAAGGCAAAACAAATACATCAACTGAGGCTAAAACTTGCACGACATCCGTTCGGAAAGGCGAAAAAATAATTGAATTCCGGACTCCCAGTTTATCCGCTTCTGCGAGCACCGTGTCTTTCATATCACCGTCGCCAATCATCACAAATTTTATTTCCGGTCTTTTTTCCTTCACCAGCTTTACTGCACGGATAAAAGTTAACGGATCTTTCTGATAAGTAATGCGAGCAATAAAGCAAACGGTAAAATCATCCTCTTTAATACCAAGTTCTGACAAAACTCTTTTATTTTTTGTAGCGGGTGAAAATTTTTCAGTATCAACACTGTTATGAATCAGAAGATAATCGCCTGCTTTCAGAAATTTTTTCCCGTTTTTAATATCTGCCTCTGAGCCGCATACCACTTTATCGCATCTGCTAACCAGAAATTTTTCAGCTATAATGCGGCCCTTTTGTACCGCGGCCGTTGTGCCTGTATGGAAAGACCATCCGTGAACCGTATAAATAACCGGCTTCTTTTTTATTTTTGCGGGCAACAAAGTATTTGTCCCTGCACGGCTCCCGTGAAAATGAACGATGTCAGGATTCTCTCGGGAAATAAGGCTAATTACCTGCGGATATTTTCTGATATCAAAAGGGGTTTCCGTTGGGATGACAAAACACTTAACTCCCTCAGCACGCAAACGGGAAATCATCTCTCCATCCGTAAATGCAAGCACGACCGGAACAAACTGTGATTTATCAAGGTTCAGCACAAGGTTCATAAGATATGTTTCACCGCCGCCTATACTTCCCTGTCTGATTGTCTCGAGAATTTTTATCTTACCGTTTATCATCTTTTTTATTCTCCCTGCCAGCCATTACATCTTCAATAGAAACAACTTTGTTTTTCGATGTAACCATAAAATCGGTATTGGCTTTTTTAATCTTCAATAAGGCTAATATCTGTGTAAAAACAAAAGCCGGTAACCCCAAAAGAGCTTGCCATATTTCTTTCTCCGCTTTTACGGCAACTAATACCAGCAAAAAGTTTAGTGAAAAGAATACTCCGGCAATAAGTGTGGTTATTAGTAACGGTATTGATAAAAATATATCTGCAGTAACGAAAAATGCTCCTGCCAAAAATAAGACTACCATTGGAGGAATTGAGACTATCAGTCCGAAATAAAAGATATTCCAGTTAAACCGTACAATTCCGGTAAATATAAGTCTTAGTGCCTCGATGAAATGTTTAAAGTACGAATTAAGCCATCGTGTCCTTTGCCTCTCAAGCTGTCCACCCGTCTCTATTTTCTCATCATATACTATTGCATTTTTAGCATAGGCAATACGATAACCCCGACTGACAATTTTATTCTGCAGCATCTTATCTTCGGCTACAATTACTTTGCCTTCTTCATTCTCCGCTTCAATTTCATTCAAAATTGAAATATATAACTCAGACTCAATCACCATTCCTGACCCGGCAATGGGCGCCGATGAACCAAGAATATACGGCACATATCTCTGTGTGTGGTTGTAATAATGTTCACCGAGAGCATCAAGACCGGCGTACTTCGAATCGAGATTTTTTGCAGCTCTGCGTCCTTGTACGGCTTTAAATCCTGCAGAACAGTAATCATTCAATAATGATAGCAGTCCGGGTGCGGCAAGGTTATCCGGATCAAAAATGAGTATATGTGAATGCTTCCTTTTAAGGGATTCTATTCCCCTCATAATTGATTTAACCTTTGAATTGAGATAGGGTAACGGATATATTACGGTAAGCTTATCATCATTGATGAAGTCCTTTTGTTCCTCACAATGATCGGCAACCAGATATATATGATAGTTTTTATAGCTTTGATTCAGAACAGATTTAACAAGAGGCTTGGTTATATGTATATCCTTGTATGAGGTAATAATAATACCGAAGTCTGTATTTTCTTCTCTTACACTATGTACTTTTTTTTCCGAAAGAATAAAACCGATTATTGTATTAAAGAGAGGTAAGAGTAGATAAAAAATGAAAATCCCGTTTAATGACAAAAATACTAAGAATAAAAGTTCATACATATCAATCCGCAGATACTTTCATTTTTCCGTTAGTCATACGGGTAAAATTTCGTTTTACAAGGTTTTTTACGAATTTCCTGATACTGCTTCTCTTTTTCTCGATTTCACCATAGAGTCCTTCAAGGTTCTCAGGCAATACTTTATTCAGTATAACTCCGAGGAACTTTTCTTTGTAAGACTTAAAATATTCAAATGAATTCAGATCGTCCTCCTGTATAGTTGTGTTTGCCTGAAAGACCATGATAGAACAGTCTGCAATCTGAAGCAGTTCTTTAGAATCTGAATATCGTAAAAGGGATGGGCCCTCAAGAAAAATATAATCGTAAGACGATCTCAGTTCATTAATAATTTCCTGAACTGTGTAAACACCCCTCAATTCTGCCGGTGAAATATTTCCCCCTTTGCAACCAATAACATCAATATTGCTAAGGCTTGTATAGCTTATCCCTTCCCTGATTGTTACTTCTCCTGATGCAATTAATTCCAGCGAGGGGCTGGCATTAAAAATTTTTGTTAATTCCGCCGACTTAAAGTTAGTGTCAATTAGCAATACTCTTTTCCCGATATACTGCAAAGAATATGCAATACAAATCATTATGGTTGTTTTACCTTCACGGCTATGATTACCGGTAAATAGTATTACCCCGTTGTCAGATAATTTTTCTGTAAAATGCTGACGGAATGTTCGCAAAAGATTCTGAAAAATTAATTCATCCTGGTTTTTTGCCTCACCGCTGAAAAGTGTACGAAGGTCAAGTTTCTCGCCGGAAAGTTTGTTTAGTGTTCCGATCAGTTCAAGCCCGCTTCTCTGAATAAACTGTTTTGGTGTTTTAATAGTCAAATCCAGGTACAGTACAAGAATAATAGCCACTATTGTTAGTACAAAACTCGCTGCACCGGCAACGATAATAAGAAGAAACCGCTTTAAAGGTTCAGCGTTCTCAGGAGGGGTTGCATACTGTGTAATCTGTACATTCTGACCGGAATTAGCTGATTCAAATCGTGAATAAGTAAGCTTATTCAGGATTACCAGATATGCTTCGGCTATAACATTAATCTCGCGCTCATAAGATGAAATCATCGCCTCCGACGGTGTAAATCCCTCCACAATGTCTTTGAGACGGCGCAGTTCTAAATCCATCGATTCTACTGATTTCTTTGCAATCGAGAGATCAAGTTCGTAATTCAGTTTTTTTAATACTAACTCCTGCTTCGGAACATTTGGATTGAGAAGTAAATTATCGGAAGCCTCTTTAACTAAATCATAAAGTTCCTTTTTTACCTTGTTAAGTGAGTCTTTAGCAATTTTATCCGTATAACCTGAGGAGATAATCCGTAGATTTAATTCCGTTACTTTTTCTTTCAGCATCGTTATTCTTTCATTATACGGCAATAAACTTGCCTCAATAAAAGACTTTTCCTTCGATGTGAATTTTTTTTCTATATCCTCAATTACCCGTGTAAGGGATGATATTTTGCTGTTTTCTCCTTCGCGGATTATTTCAAGGTTTGAAATCTGATTAACAATTGACTTAGTTTGCTCGTAAAGATTAATGATTTTATTTTCCATCTTATATCGCTTCAGCTCCTCCACTTTAGCGTCGAGCTCAGCTTTCTTTTCACGGGCAAGCCGTTCAAAAAAGTCAATCATAGATCTGCTCTTGTCTTTGCGCAGATTAACATAAAAACGGAGAAACTGTTCACAAAGAGTATTTGGCAGAAATGCGGCTAACTCAGCAGTTTCAGCTTCTGCCTCTACTTTAATAAAGTCACTGGTTCCCTCCCTCTCTACTTTAATTGCCTTATCAACATCTTTCACGGTATAATTAAGTTCCTTAATCCATTTTCTTACAAGCACTTCATCATGTTCTTTTGATGTAATTGCGGCTCCGGTTTCAAGATACCGGTTAAGCACATCAATCATTTGCGCTTTTTGTTTTTCGCTTATAAGCTCAGCCTGTTTTGGAGTTAACCTGAAAGGTTTTTTTTCGGTTAAATCGTGATGAAGAAGTTTGTAAGAAACCAGGTTATACACCGCTTCTGATTGAATCACTTCAATAAGGTTACTGAATTTTGTTTGAACTGTGTAACTGGACATTATTTCTTCCGACTCATCCAGACTAATCTGACTGTCATCTACAATACCGGCGGCTAACTGCGCTTTGGTTTTATAGACTCTCGGTAATTTCAGGGTAAGAAAATATGCGGCGAGTACTGCTATGAAAGGAACTATAACAAGTACCTTCCACCTTTTCATCAATTCTCTGATGAACCAAATTAATTCCATATTATTTTACACTCTCTAAGGGCACGCCGATTAGCTCTTCGATCGTGGCTTTATGATATAAAAGATCGCCGACTGATGTTACCCGCCTTTCCTGATTGTCGGTAACTGTTCTTAGCGCCTGATTGAGTATCTCCAGTGATACTTCACCGTTTTCAAATTTCTTTTTTACAAGCTCATAGCTGGATTCCGAATCATTAGCCGCCTGAGTTCGAACTTTAACTAAATCAAGAGCTCTTATGTAATTTGCAAACCGTTTTTTAATTTCCGCCCTGATAAAAGTTTTCTGGGTTTCAAGATTTGCCTTGGCTATAATAAGCTCTTCTTCGGCCTGGGCGACTCTGCTGGGCGCAAGGATTATAGAACCAACATTAACAGACACACCAATACCAAATTTAGGCACTATTGAGCCGTCATTTGGGGAGGAACCAAAATTTGGATTGTATTGATAAGTAAGGTTAAGATTGTTCAGCCAGTTCCATGTTGTTTGTGTAAGATTTTCATTTGCAATCGAAACTCTGCTTATATACACTTTATTCTGAGGATAGTAATTCCATGCAATCTCAACTAGTTTTTCTATGAATGCCTGTCCTGCACTGTCGGAGAGAATTTCCTCTGAAGAAAAATCCTGTGAATAGAGAAAAAACGGGAATATCAAAACAAAAAGGATTTTACGCATTTTATTCTGCGCCGGTTCTTTTTACTACAGCCTTAAATGTTTCTAACAGCATTTTTATGTAACCCTTGTATGTCGGGAATTCAGAGTATTCACCCAGATAATTGTTTCCCCCAACAATGTTTTCATCCAGAACAGATTGAAATGAATCGTGTATTGCTCTTTCTTCTGCAGTCAGATTACTCCTTCCTCTCGCCTGCCAGAATCCTGCAATACCAAGCTTACCCTCAAAACGAAGCTGTGAGACATCGGTCAGGTCAATGCTTTCTTCTCCTTCTCCCGTCTTCAATCCTTTTTCGAGAAGATGCTGTGCTTCATACACGGGCAAAGCCCATATACCAACAAGACTCATACTTCCTTTAAGAACATTCCAAAATAGCGGGAGTTCATCAATAGAGGTTTTTCTCAGAAAACGGCCGATGCGTGTGACCCGGGGATCATTTTCAATTTTAATGAACGGCCCTGATTGATACTTGTTCTTAAGTTCCTTAACCCTTTTATCAGCATCTGTGTACATAGTTCTGAAAACATAATACTTCACTGCCTTTTCCTTATAATACACATACCAATGCTTACCTCGTTTTTCGATAGCCGGAGAGCGTAAGCGTTTAGAAATGTAAAAAACAGGTCCGGGAGAATCAAGTTTAATCAGTATTGCGATTATTAGAAACAACGGCGATAGAAATAATAAAGCGAAAAACGCCACAATTCTGTCTGTAGCGTTAATCAGGAACTGATCCAGCTTTACTTTAAAGGGTACAATTCTGTGAACCTTCAGAACTTTATCGTCATCTATATAAGTGCCGAAATTATTGGGAACACTAAGATGATAATTTTTATTTACAACGGAATCTTTAATCTCGATTCCTTTTCCCACCCAGGTATTATTTAATATAACGCTTTTGATAACTGAGGCGCCCGATTCAATACATACTTCATCACCAATTACTGACGGACCAACTATTTCTACACCGGAATTAATCTCAACATCTCTTCCGATAAGAACAGGTGGGACGATCTTTTCCAGAATCTTTTTATCGATTTTGGTTGAAGGATGAACAAAAACCCCCTTTTTTAATTCATTACCTTTAAATTCATAACCGGGCACTTTACCCTCAACTACATCAAGGTTTACGCGCCAATAGTCCATTAATCCACCTATATCATCCCAGTCAGCATTCGTGTGATAAGCAAAAAACGGTGTGTTCAATTCCAGGAGTTTCGGGAAAAGCTGATGGCCAAAATCATATTCTTCCTTGGGTGGCACCAGGTCCAGAATTTCCGGCTCAAGGATGTATATACCCAGATTAATCAGGTTTGATTTCGCCTCTTCTTTTTTCGGTTTTTCCTGAAAACTTTTAATTGCGCCACTCTCATCCGTTACAACTACTCCATAGCGGGAGGGATCATCAACCGGTTTTACGGCTATCGTTGCCTTTGAACCTTTCGCCCTATGATAATTCAACATTTCTGAAAGATCAATATTAGTAAGGCCGTCTCCCATTAGTACCACGAATGTTTCATCGAAGAAACTCTGAACGCGTTTAATCCCTCCGGCAGTGCCCCATAATTTCTTTTCAATCGAATAGGAGATCTCTACACCAAAGTCCCTCCCGTCACGGAAATAATGATCAACCGCTTCGGGCAGATGATAAAGATTAATCTTTATTTTCGTAATATTATGGCGTTTACAAAGGTTGATGATATGTTCCAGTGAAGGTAAATTGGCTATAGGAAGCATCGGTTTAGGGATAGTAAGAGTTAGCGGCATAAGCCTTGAACCCATACCGGCGGCTAATATCATTGCTTTCAAGTTATTGCCTCTTTAGGAAAATGTTTTCTGACTGAAAATATGTTTCTGCCTGAGCTTGTCCTGAAATATTTTACATCATTTGTAAGAGATGTAAGAATTAACAGCCCAAAATGGTCCGGGATAACAACCTCTTCTGTTGGAATATCGGAGGCTTTCAATTTAGTAAACTCCAGGCAGGAATCACTTAGTACATGACAATTAACAATTTCATCCTGATCTCTATACACAACAAAATTCTTCCCTAATATTGATTCAGGATAGGGAAAATGATACTCTAAAGAAGGATTATCTTTAGGTCGCACAATAAATTCTTCACCGGTTGTTTCTACTTCAATAGAGAGAAAATTTAAATTAAAGTAGATTATTACATCGATAGTATCGCCCGGTGAGTGTCGGACCGCGTTCGAGAAAAGTTCATACATCAGAAGCCTACAACCCTTAATGGATTCATCTGCTTCAGGGAGCGCGCCCGGAACCAATTTTAACTTAAGGTAAGATTCAAGCGCGTCCCCGATTATGTGTATAAACCTCATATCACACGGTACGGAAATATGTATCTTGTCTGTCACTTAAAAACTCTCTGTCAATTAAAAACTATTTGTCAGTTAAAAACTCTTCAGTGCATCCAACTCGTTATCAAAAATTTCAAATACTTTATAGAGCCTTGTAAGTTCAAACATAGCCCGAACCGGCGGCTGAAGTGAGAGGATTTTGATATCTCCTTTATTAGAGGAGCATTTCTTTAAACCGGATACTAAAGTTCCCAGAAAAGAACTATCTGCAAAGTCAACCTTATTGAAATCAACAATGATTTTCTGAATATTTTTATTGTCAATAAGGTCAAACAGAACAGATTTGAATTCTTTAGATACATCCGCAGTTGCGCGGGGTATTGAAATCCTAACCAGGGTAACACCTGATAATTCTTCAACAACAAAGTTCATGATAACTCCTGAAGTAAATTTATATTTAAGAATAATATCATCTTCTGACTCTTTCCCAAACAACGCTTTGCGAACCACGGATATATCTTATTAATCCGTGATAAGCGGCGTAGTTCATCATTACCAATACAAAAGGGAAATAAAAAATCTTTATTTTTTTCCTTCTTAATTCCAGCCGCCAGCCAACAAATGCAAACAGATAAAACAGGCTTTGAGCCAGAAAAATTAGCAAATATAAAAGAGAATGTAGAAAAAAAACCACATAAAAGTTAATTATAAAAACAAGCGGCAAAAGAAAAGGAACGACTGCCCACCTTAGAACGCGGTGTGACACATATTGAAATGTTAATACGCCGTATTTAAATGGATTAAGAAGAGATTTTAACCAAACTATTGATTGAAAACCACCTGCGGCAATTCGTTTGCGCCGAATCAGTTCTGCTTTCAAATCATGTGTAGGTTCCTCCTCTGCATAAGCCTCTGGTTCATAAATTACTCTATACCCTTTTTCAGCTATTCTCATTGAAACAACAAAATCCTCAATAATTGCATTCTGCTCAATTGAGCCAGCCCACAACTCCTTCCGTACAGCAAATATCTCTCCTGCTGCACCAACGGTGGTCCAAAGATCCGAATCCAGTTTCTTCAGAAAAGATTCATATTTCCAGTATAAACCTTCCCCCTCCCCGCTGGTTGAATTATCGCTTTTCTTTACGCGCTTTTCACCTGCAACACAGCCAACCTGCGAGTCATTAAAGTGTGCTACTAAGTTTTTAATCGAATCTTTGTTGAAAATCGAATTCGCGTCGGAGAATACAATAATCTCTCCCTTTGCCTTTTCAACGGTACGGTTAACCTGAGCTATTTTACCTTTTCTTTTTATATCTTTAGTAACAAAAACCCGCAAATGATCCGATCCCGTAACAGGAGCGAGTTTTCCTTCGATTATACTTTTAGCGCCCTGCGTTACCTGTGAAGAGTCAAATGACATTGTGTATAAATTTTCCTCAAGTCTGCTAAGGGAATTTTCTGATCTGAGATTCTTCTCTTTATCAAAATCCATAAACCGCTGTCTCTGATACGCATCTGACGCTGCCGACGAACAACTCTGTTTAGATCTCGGTGGCTCCCGTATCGAGAAAAAAAAAAGCATA
>CAYTLQ010000207.1:0-4416 GCA_964438715.1 uncultured Ignavibacteriaceae bacterium | reverse complement strand
GTTATAGAGAGGTATAATAATCGATGTAAGACTTCTCCCTTTTGATTTATAGGTTTTTACTGTCTCACCTCTGCTATTAATTATGTAATCGACATCAACTTTACCAAACCACTGTTCATTCAGCAATTGCATATTTTTTTCAGCACGCGAAAATCGCTCAGGTCCACTTTTCGATTCATGGTGAATGATTTCGCAAAATGGTTCATAACGAAGTTTTCTGCCTTGTGAATAAAACCGTAAGCAAAGATCTATATCCTCATAACCATTCCAGTACCTTTCATCAAATCCTCCCATATCAAGAAACTCATCCCTTCTCACCATAAGACATGCGGCAGTGAGCGCTTTATAGTCTGTAGGATAGTTTGCAGGTTCATAATTTCCCGGAAGAGAGTAATAAATGTGTCGCGCTGTCAGGGGATAGGTATTACGCTCGTCAGTTCCTAAAATAACCCCGGCATGCTGAATTGTACCATCGGGGAAGAGTAATTTTGCCCCAACAACTGCGGCATCGGGGTTGTTTTCCAATGATGCTATCAACGGCTCTAACCAGCCTTTTCGTACCTCAGTGTCATTATTAAGAAAAAGCAAAAACTCTCCTGTTGCTCTCTTTGCCGCTATGTTATTTGCGATTGCAAATCCAAGATTTTTATCATTTTCAAGGTATATGAAATTTCTTTTTGTTAAGAGATATTCGTTTGCAAGGTTGTTTGTTCCATCAGTTGAACCATTATCAACTAGAATCACTTCAAAAAGTTTTTCATCAGTGTAAAAATATATTGACTCGAGACATTTCTTTGTGAATTCGATGTTATTGTAAACCGGAATGATTATCGAAACTTTTCGTTTGCGTTCATTAAGTAGCAATACATAATCTTTCGCCCAATCAAGAGCATCATCAATAATAGATCTCGGTCGTTTAATGTTCCTGCGGATTTCGAGCAAAATTTCAGGAGAATGTGTAATTCTTTCGAATACATTCAAAAGGGAATTAACATCCTCCGGATCAATCAGAAAACCATTTATGCCATCATTAATAATTTCCGGATTTCCGCCTCGACGAGAAGCAATAACCGGAACTCCGGCCATTAATGCTTCACGAAGTACTAAGGAATAATTTTCTATAAGAGAGGGAGCGACAATTGCAGTTGCGCTCTTTAATATATCTTCAAGTTGTTCAGGGTCATATTCACCATAATACTTTATTCGGTTATCGTTTTGAATATCGCATACAAGGTTCTTTATGTCCTCAGCTGTGCCATTACCATAAATTGAAAGTGTAGCCTGACCTTTAAGTTGTTTAAATGCCGACACCAAACAGGAAAGATTTTTCAATGGTTGAATTGAACCAATAAAAACGAAATTTGTCTTATCCGGTGGTGATAGCTGTACATTTTGAAACGAATACGACATACCCAGTTGCCGTATCTTAACTTCTTTTCGTAATCCTGCTTCTTTAAATATTTCTGCCAGGAAGAGTGTCGGAGATGTTATACTATCTGCCTGTTCTAATGCTGATAATCCTCTGGAAAATCTACTTTTCATGAATTCAAGTAATTCATTGAATCCTTGTCCATTTTCACCTGTAAAACATTTCGTACACTTTTCCGGAGATTCCGGACCAGAACAAATTTTAGTCCTGCCGGGAACAATAAGATGAACTCGCTGACAGATAAACCAAAAATCGTGAAGTGTTACTACAACTTTTCTGCCGGTGCGTTTTGCAATTTCAACCAAACTGAATGGAAAGCGCAGTAAGTGATGAATATGTACAATATCCGGCGAAAAGACATCAAGAACTGCTTTAAATCGTTTCTCGAATTCAGGATTTGTAAGATATTCACTGATACTTTTTATACCCAGGTATTGCACATTAAAAAGTTTCACACCGTCCAATTCATCAAAGACTAATGTATATTTTGTACATTCACGACACTCTGTTGGGTAAAATACTGCTACCTCAAAACCATCTTTTACTAATTGCCGTGCAAGCTGATGTGAATAATTTTCTGTACCAGCTTTCCAGTTAGTTACATAATTATGAAGAACAAATAGAATCCGATGTTTCGGTGGTGATTCCTTACGGCTCATTTGTAACATTTTGGTTACCTGAGCTTCAGTACTTAATATCTGCGAGTCATAAAAATATAAACCGGCATTTTTTATACAGAGCAACGCCGATTCCAACCTGTTCATTCCTGCGAGCCGGTTTGCCAACAGCATCCAAAGTTTTGCGGTTGACTCCTTGGTTCGGTATTCTTCAGAAAATCTTTCTTCAAATGCAAGAGAGTTTAGTAATGAGCCAATAATCCGTTCTTCATACCAATAATTAATTTGAACAGTCCCTGAGGACATATTAGTGCTATGCCATCGCCATATATACCCTTCTTTCCCCACACCCAGAAAATTCAACTGCGAGACTGCGCGTGAGAACCATTCATAATCGTGAGCCCTGCGAAACTCATTCTTATATTTCCCTACTCTTGTATATGCAGTTCTCCGAATCAGCGTCCCGCCGTTGGGTATTGGATTTTCAAAAAAGAATTTCTTCTGTAATTCGGCATTATTGCCATACCAGTTTTCGTATCTAAATTTTTTCTGTATCGAAAGATTTTCATCAGCAACTAATAAATCGCAGTAAATAACATCTGCTTCAGGATATTTTTCAATTGCATGAAGATACTCCTGAATAATATTTCCGTACAAGACATCATCAGAATCCAGCCACAATAGGTATTCCCCCCGTGCCTCATCAATAGCTCTGTTTCTTGTATCCGGACCTCCTGAATGTTCTTTATATACATACTTCAGATTCTGAATATTCAAAGACTTAACGAGTTCCTGAGTTCCATCAGTCGATCCGTCATCAACAACTACTATTTCCAGCTCTTTAATATTCTGGTCTATCACACTTTGAATAGCTGATGTAATAAATCTCGATCTGTTATAAGTCGGAATACAGACACTAATCTTCGGATTTTTTTCAGACATTTTATCCTCTAATAGTATTATAAGTCTTGAAAAATCCGGAATCGCTATATCCAGAATATGAGTCCACCCAACCTGATAAACCTGATAGTGTGAATCTTATTATATCTACGATTTTTTTGATACAGAGCATCTTACTGTAATTTTATTAATGATAGTAAAAGCCATCCTTATTAAAGAAGGCTCTTAGCCATACCATTGACTAAGGCAACTTTTCGATTAATTACGAATTTTGTTCCATACGGAATTTGTCAAATTCAGGGAATTTTAGGATATAATTTGCCTATTATTGGGTTGGTGGCTAATATTAGCCAAGTTATATGGTGGGACTTTTCTAATCTATTTTATTTCATTTGTATGGACTAATCCTAGCTCATGATCCATCTTTGCCATTATAATTTCGATATCATTTTCTGCTTCTGCACGCAATTGGGCTTCCCGTTCTTCTTTTTCTGCTTTTAGTTCCTCAATTCGCTTATAGACTTCTTTTGCTCTGGTTTCGTAAACATCTTCT
Source organism: uncultured Ignavibacteriaceae bacterium (assembly GCA_964438715.1). Classification (GTDB taxonomy): domain Bacteria; phylum Bacteroidota; class Ignavibacteria; order Ignavibacteriales; family Ignavibacteriaceae; genus CAYTLQ01. The sequence goes on along the minus strand of CAYTLQ010000207.1, from coordinate 917 downwards.
AGTGACTGTATTTTCTTCTCAACATCTTTTTTATTTCTTTCAATTGCTTTCTCTTTTTGATTCTTCAGAGCCGTAATTTTATTCTCTAATTTACGCTTCTCTGCACCTTTTTCCATTACTTTACTGGCAGAAGTGAGCATTGCGATAATAATTCCCCCTAAAAATACAATACCACCCCATTTTATACCTGACACAAAAAGAGTTATACCGAGATTCGCCGATCCGGATTTCTCCGTAACACTCCCGATAAAAGCGCCTATTATAAATAAAATAATAGAAATTATAATGTTAAATAACATTACATTATTAAAATTCAATGAAGGATCATACTCCGGCGAAACATCCAAACTGCTGATTTTATTTTCTATACTCTGAACAGCATCGATATATCTTTTTTCAAGTTCTTCCAGTACCTCTTTATTTTTTTTAACATACATTTCTTTGTTTGCTTCGAGATCGGTTTGCATTTTCTTCAGTTTATTGTTTTCGGACTTCGCCTGATTATCATAAAATTCAAGTTCATTTAATTTTTCGGAGTAAATCTGGTTTTTTATGTTCTGTTTAATTGAATCAACAATCTGAAGGAATTTTTTCTCTATCTCCCCGAAAATCATGCCAATAAAAAGGTTTTTGGATGAGATATATCTTTCAAAAAATCGTTCGAGAAATAAAATTTCAGTAGAAAGTTTTTCAGAGATAACATATCCCTATTTATTGTGTTTTAATGCCGTAACCTTGCTATACAATTGTTGATGCTGTGTTGGATCAAATTTATCGGCTGATTCGAAGTCAATTTTAATTTCCGCGAGATATGGCGCGAAGCCATCTTCGTGGACGAAATTATAACTTATTGCTGTTTTTATAACAAAGGAAAACAAGCTAAGGTTACACGCGTTAATTGCAGTAATAAAATTCCG
>CAYTLQ010000206.1:0-4767 GCA_964438715.1 uncultured Ignavibacteriaceae bacterium | reverse complement strand
GTAATAGCCAAGAGAAGACCGGGAAGTTTTGACTCTTCCAGCCCGGATTCGCCTGCGACAAAACTGACGAACTCTTCAACAGTTATCAAATTCCCGGGGTCGCTTTTGACCTCCAAGTGGTAATTTTTGCTCTCCAAAATCCTTAATCTTTTTTAGCAAAATAATAAATTTTACCTTTAATGCAATCAGATATAGTAAGAAAGGTCGAGAGTAAGGTTTATCTGTTCTCTGGCAGGTTGAGCATTCTGAAAAATGAATTCATACCAACTTCTTAACTGTAACGCTGATTTTGTATCAGGTTTGAAGTAAAAATCCAGTGATGGACCTGAGCTTCGTACAGATGTATCTATTTGTCGTTCATTGTTAGTATATCGGTAAGCTGTTACAGAATAAGTGCGGTAACCAACCTGCACCGAAAAATACCTGAATCGTGCGATAAATTTTGGATGAATAAATTTCTCTTCCAAATATCTTTGCGGGTAAATTGTAAATCCTTTCCAGTTCAAATCACCTTGCTCAGAAGATTTTATAAATCCCGTGACCATAACAGAATAAATTTTGTTTATAGCATAATGAGTCGAATCCTGAAAATACATTTGTCTGAATGTATAGCTTTTATAATTCGGAGTGAGGTCCTCGAAATCGTAAACGGTATAATTTGCCGAAACCTCAAACGAATTACTACTGCTAAGTTGTTTCCCCATGTACTTACCTCCCAGTTTTAATCGTAAAACACGGTTTGTGGTATTGTTAGAGCTTTTTTCAGCAAAGAGATAAACAAGACGACTGAAATTTGCTTCCAATTCTGAATTGAAAGAAAAAAAATGAGAAAGTCTTCGTGAATAACCAACTCTTCCGATTGATAATAACTCATCCCGGTCATCGGAGTTCAGTTTACTTGGTGTATCGTATAACAGCTTGTAATGAGAAAGGTTGAGATACAATTCATCATTTGCTGAGGCTTTGATATTCAGATTAAGGGCTATACTACTGCGTTTAGAGATGTTGTTTTTTTTTGATTCGTTTTCAGACAACTGTTCAAATGATGTTTCGGTAACAGTCTCCGGTCGTACTATACTGTGTCTTTCATCCTTTTCGCTATGAAGAACTCTTGCATCAGCCTGAATGGTTTCTGATGTATAATTAGCTGAAGTATTCACCTCGAAGCGAAGCTCCCGAATATCGCCGGATAAGTTATTGGATGAGTTTTGTTGATTACTTAGATAACGAAACCTGCGCCTGATTGTACGATAGTTTATATTACCGCCAATGCTTAATGTTAAATCCCTCAATATACCGGGTACAGTCAGATAATCAGAGAAACTTATTTGCTCAGCGCTTCGGGTCTGTATATTATTTTTAATTGAATACTCGGCAGAAAGAAGACTGTCGGCAGGGATAAAAAAATCAATACGCTGGAATGAATAGGAAGAATTTATTTCATTACTGATAAATTTATCAAATTCGCTTTTAATGATTACTTTAATCTGATTATTTTGATTTTTTCTGGGTGATATGTTCTCCTGTTTAAGCCGTGTAAAAAATGAAAAATTGGTTCCGGATAAAATGTACGATGGGACGAATATTTCACCCTCATAAATTGGTCCGGAATTATCTTCATCAATTTGTCTATTATTTTCCAGACCGCCGGAAACAGCCGCATAACTGCCATTGTTAGCCTCTGCCTTTAGGAATATCTGAGCTGAATTTGTAGAAGCAGAGTTTAATTGGATTTTTCTGCTGTCTGAGAGAATATTACTGGTTGCTGTCAGGCCAACTGAAAATATTTCATTGAGAGTAAATAACCCAATCAAATCGAAAAGTTGAATATCCCTTGTGTTTTTTTCTGAAGATTCTATAAAAGTTGAATGATAATCTTCCCTTAACCGGAACATACTCAATTTTGAGCTAAGAGAATAGTCTATTTGACCGGAAAGAGAATAGGTGTTTAATTGTTTATCAAAACCCAGAGTGAACCTATCATCTGAATCTGAGCTAAATCCAAAACGGGTAGAGTCAGAAGATTCCTGCGCCAAATTTGAAGTAAATAAAGCAAACTATATAATCGATAATAAAACAATTTGTGAGAAAAATTTATTTTGATGTAATAACAGTCCTTTCCCTGAATGAGTGAACAAGAGAGAGGGTAATGGATAGTACATGAGTTATTCAAGTATAAATGATTGAGGGGCAGTAATACTGTTCGGATAGCCGGGTTTTGTGAAAACTTCCACTCGCCAGAAAAATCGGCTTCCGCTTTCGAGATACGGCAATTCCTGCGTAAAAGAAAACACACTATCTTCCCCCGATAAATCAAAATCTGTGTTCCAGATTTCATCTGTGAAAGGATTTTTCTGTACAACAATGCGATAACGGGCAGGTTGAGTTAAAGGAATAAAAGTAAAATTTTGTAGGTAAGTTAAAAGTGTATCGTTGATTGGTGATAAAGGTCGAACCATAGGAAGAATTCGATCATTCACATAATTTGACGGGGAACTCTTTAGTCCTCCTTTGTCCACGGCAATCAGTTTATAATAATAATTTTCATAATAATTAAAATCACCCCGATCTTCAAAAAAAATATTTTTTGTTTTACCTCTTAGCGTTGAACTATCGCAGGTAAATTCCGGTACAGTCCCTCTGTAGATTTCAATTACATCAATATCGCTCTCTACCGGTTTCTGCCATTGAATCAAAAAAAATGCATCACCTTCCCAATTTGTTCCAAAAACTGCGCACTTTTTTGGTGTTAGAGGATGAAACCTATTTATTGGAGATGCTTTGATAATCGTTGAAAATTCGCTTTGCAAGCCAAAGACATCAATTGCGGCAACCCTGTAATAATATATCCGGTTATACTCCAAAGAGTCGTCAAAAAAATAATTCACATTTCGGACAGCGATTTTTTGAAAATTCAATGTATCATTTATACTTCGGTAAATAGCATAAGATTTAATATCCGGTGTGGTTAGTGAAGTCCATTCAAACCATACCTCTCCGTCTGACTCATAAACCAGATTTAATCCTGTTGGAATAGCCGGAGGCAATCCATCGTCATTGAAACTGCTGTCAGTATTTCTTTCACAGCCAAGAAAAAAAAGCAAAAATATACCCGGTAATAAAAAGTTCGCTGTTTTATAACTGAATAAAAAAGATTCAGATCTCGTAACTTTCACCTCTTGAGGGAATTGTGACAGACTTGAATTCCGATGCCAGTAGCCTTGCCTGAAACTTTTCCTGTTGATCGGGGTCACCATGAACAAGAAATACATTTTCGAGACGATTACGATCAAAATTATTACAATAATCAAAAAGTTCATTACCATCTGCATGTGCGCTAAGTGAGTTAAACACAGCGACATTTGCTTTAAGAACATAACTGTCACCAAGTATATTAAGAGGGCTCTGTTTCTCTACTATTTTCCTTCCTAATGTATGTTCGGCACAATAGCCCACTATCAAAATTGTATTTTTTTCATTCTCAATATTATTTGCGAGATGATGTAATATTCTGCCGGCTTCAGCCATTCCTGATGAGGATATAATCATACAGGGACCCTCAACACTATTCAGATCTTTGGAGTCTTGTACATCGGTAATGTATGTCAGCTGATTGAAACCAAATGGGTCCTTATGTCGTAGTAAATAATCAGCAGTTTCTTTGTCAAAACACTCCGGGTGCATACGAAAAACCTGTGTTGCGTTACAAGAAAGCGGGCTATCAACATAGACAGGAATGCGAGGAATTTTTTGCTCATCGAAAAGTTGATTCAGTAAGTAAAGCATTTCCTGAGTTCTTCCGACGCTGAAGGCGGGAACAATAATCTTTCCTTTTTTTTCTATGGCGCTTTTCACCACACCGGCCATTTTATCACCGCTCATTGTAAAGGAGTCGTGAAATCTACCCCCATAAGTACTTTCGCAAATAAATAGGTCAACATCCGGAATTTTTTCGGGGTCTCTGATGATTGGCAGATTTGGGCGACCCAGATCGCCACTAAAACCGAAACTCAAATTCCGACCTTTTTCTTTTATAGTAAGGTGGGTAATAGCACTACCGAGAATATGTCCTGCATCGTAAAATGTTAAAGTGATATCGGGTGTGAGATTGATCTGAGTATGATAATTGACACCTCTGAAGAGCTTCAAAGCGTCTAGTACATCCTCCTGTGTATAAAGAGGTTCGAAGAGATTTTTTCCCTGTTTTTTCCTTTTTTTATTTACAAATTCAACATCTTTTTCCTGGATATGCGCACTATCCTGAAGCATGATTGTTGCAAGGCTTTTTGTGGCGAATGTGCAATATACAGGACCCCGAAATCCATGTTTTACTAAATTAGGAATATTGCCGGCATGATCAATATGAGCATGGGAAAGAATTAGCATATCTAAATCTGCAGGATGAAATAAATCGAATCTCCTGTTTAGTTCAAATGACTCTTTTCGTTTACCCTGATAGAGTCCGCAATCCAGGAGGATTTTAATTCCATTAATTTTAAGAAGGTGAGAAGAGCCTGTGACAGTTTTGGCAGCGCCGATAAAGGTAATTTTCATAAAATATTTATATATGTGATTGAAACAATTATATTAAATATATCATTAAAACGAATAAATAAACAGGAAATATTTTACAATCCTTCCGAAGGAAGGAATCGAATGAAGGAAAATTAGTCACACTTGCCAAATTTCTACTCCACCGAGAAATTATTGAAACTTTCGACGAGTATATTCTTGTTATCATTGTATTGATAGTATTATTTATCATTG
>CAYTLQ010000205.1:0-4012 GCA_964438715.1 uncultured Ignavibacteriaceae bacterium | reverse complement strand
AAAATTCCGTTAATTATAAAAATGTAACATTCATACCGGAATTAAAATCGGCAGATCATAGTTTGACTAGTCCCGTCCTTCCGTGGATAAAAGTTCATTTCCGGCTGGAACCGAATTATCCGGAAAAAGAGATGTTACTGTTTTCATACGGTATTGGTCAGATGAATACCCCTATCGGATTTATAAAGCTGAAATTACCTGAGGTAAAAAGAGAAATTGATATGTATGCAAAACTGTTCACGAACACAACCGAAATTTCGTCAAGAGAGATTTATGATGTATATGAGACTGAAAACAGTTTTATGAAATGCTGTGAGGCTGGTAATATTGGTATAACGCAAATCCAACCGAAAGGTTTAGAGGAATATGTTAAAACTTGGAAAAATAAAAAGACAAAACAAACAACTAAGAATAACGAACATTCATTAATAAACTACTTTATTTACATTTCATGGATAAATGCTATGATAAATTCAGAGAACATAATGACCAAAAGTGAAGAAGCGGCACAAAAGCTACTTGACTTTGTGAACGCTGATTCAAGACGCACTGTTGCCGACAATCTCGTGAATACTCTCTTTGAGAGTACCAATCGCAATGCTTTCATTGAGACTTTGACAAGGATAATTACCAATAATCCTGAGTCAAGTGATTTCTTCTATGAGCTTGTGAAAGACATAGATAAGTTGCCTGTTCAAACATTCAGGTATTTCGTTGTGCTATTAAATTTTCATTACAAACATTTACTAAATAAAAGGAATAAAAAATGAGTAACTTTATTTATCTTCGTGGTTTGCGACACGCAGAACATACAGTATTTTGTGTTCAGGAGGGTCAGAAATTTTATTACGATAATCAATTTGGTACAAAGTGTGCCTACTCAAGTGGTCAGCAGGTGAAACGCTCCATATTAGACAATGTGCTCGAAAATCTTAATGAACCACAGGCGCCGATTACATTTATATTTGAAAAATCGGGGGAGAAAATAAAAACCAAAGAACCTCTCTCGCCGTGCGACCCACGATTCACCGAACAATTACTGGGGGGATGGATGAGAGCTGAATCCACCAAAAGTGATAAATCCAAAAAGAAAAATGAAGATGAAGAAAGTGAGAAAAGTGAAAAACAAGCCGGTGTAATCAAGCGCCGCAGTCCTCTTTCAATTTCAGCAATGCGCCCCCTCCATCCGTTACTTGGTGGTTTAGAAAGTCAGAAAGAGAATATTACTTTCGACAGAAGTGCAAAACCACATTTACACCCGGTTGTGGTTAAAGATTCAGCGGGAAATGTATTAACAGATGAACAGGTTAATGCTCTTATTGAAGGGCGTGATAAAGAAATAAGCCGGCGTTCCTGGATACCTGACAATACAAGAGCGGGCGGGCTATTTGTTTACGATATAGCAATTGATTTACGCACCCTGTTTGCTGTTTCCACAACTAATATTGAACCGGAAGTGGATAAAAATACTCTCGAAAAATTACAATCTGAAGGCTGGATAAAATCGGAGAATGCTTTTGGTGAATGTCTTATCTGCCCCAAAGAAAGAAGAGAAAAAATAATTCCGGCACTTGTCTCGGCTTTGCTTAATTGGCGTATAACAAGTAATCAGTCACGAACTTTCAGTCTAATGGAAACATTAGCGGTTGCAATTAGCCCGGACGCATCTGCAATCCCTTCAGCCATTCGTGCTGAACTCAGTAGTGAAAACGAAAGGTCTGCAATTCCCGTTTTGGATAGAAACAGTGGGGCAGATTTGTTTGTTACTCCGCCTTGTAATGGTTACATACGAGATGCCCATGGTACAAACGATGCCTTAAAAAATGCCTACGATAAACTTGTTGACCTGTTGATGAATTTCGATTACGAGAACCAGATAAAATAAATGATTGTAACCGGCACAATGCTGGCATATTATTCCATTTGCCATCGGAAGTTGTGGTTCTTTCTTCACAATGTTGAGCAAGAACACAACTCCGATGCTGTGATGGAAGGTCGTTACATATCCGAGACTTGTTATAACAGAAATAAAAAAGAAATATCTATTCCGGGTATAGCAATTGACTTTTTAGATATGAAGAAAAAAATAGTGCATGAAATAAAAAAAACCGATGCACTTGAGTATGCACACATTTTACAATTGCAATATTATTTGTTCGTTCTCGAAGAATATGGAGTGACAGGTTTTACAGGTTTGATAGACTATCCAAAATTGCGAAAGCGTGAAGTAGTACTTCTTAACGATGATACAAGAGAGATTATACGAAGTATCAGAAAAGATATTTTAATGATGACAAAAACATCAAATCCTCCTATGCCAATTAGTCATAAACTCTGTAGAAACTGTTCCTATTATGACTTATGTTTTGTTTAGATAAACATGAAAAGAAATTATTACATTTTTTCTTCCGGAAGGCTTATACGAAAACAAAACACGCTGTACTTTGAAGAGGGTGTTATTGATGAACCGCTTGAAGTAAATGAAGATGATATAGAAATTATTGACAGCGGGCTTCAGGAACAAACTGATGATGATACTCAGAAAGATGAAGCAGATTCCTCCGCATATAGTGAGCCTCGTAAAATTTTACGCAAGCCTATTCCTATTGATGCTATTGAGTCAATTTATTGTTTTTCTGAACTTCGGTTAAATACCCGTTTTATAAATTTTATTGGCAAACATAATATTACTCTGCACTTTTTTAACTACTATGGGTATTATACAGGGTCATTTTACCCGAGAGAACCATTTATTTCAGGAAAACTTCTTGTTCAGCAGGTAAATTCTTACACTAATACGGGGGCAAGAGTATCACTTGCGCAGAAATTTGTAAAAGGCGCTTCGGATAATATTTTGAAAAACCTGATGTACTATAATAATCGTGGAAGAGATATGGAGCCGTTTCTTGAGAGAATAAGAGACCTTCAAAAAGAAATTCATTCCACTTCATCGATCCCGGAACTTATGGGTATAGAAGGAAATATAAGAGCGCTATATTATGAAGCATGGCCTCTTATTTTCCAAAACCCTGTAGAATTCACAAAACGCGAAAAAAATCCTCCAACAAATGCAATAAATGCGCTTATATCGTTTGGAAATGCTTTGGTTTACACGGCGGTGCTCAGCGAGATTTATAAAACACAGCTCAATCCTCTCATAAGTTACCTGCACGAACCCGGGGAGCGTCGGTTTTCACTTTCTCTTGATATCGCAGAAATATTTAAGCCTCTGTTGTCAGATAGAATTATCTTTTCACTTATTAATAAAAAAATAATAAAAGATGATATGTTCTTTAAAGAATTAAATTTCTGTTATCTCACAGAAGAAGGCAGAAAACTGTTTGTTAAGGAGTTCGATGAAAAAATAAAAAAAACTATTCGGCATAGAACATTAAAAAAACAGGTAAGCTACCGGCATCTGATCCGGTTGGAGTGTTATAAAATTATAAAACATCTTCTTGGTGATAAAGAATACGATCCATTTACTATATGGTGGTAATATGTATGTAATAATAGTTTATGATATTTCAAATAACAAACGGGGTGCAAAAATGCTGAAATTTCTGAGAACAAAATTGCTTTGGATTCAGAATTCGGTATTTGAAGGCGAAGTAACTGAAGCTGAGTGGAGAATAATAAAGGACACTGCTGAAAAAATCATTAAGAGGAATCAAGATAGTATAATTTATTACCTTTTTGAAAGTCTGAAGTACTACAAAAGAGGAGTAATAGGTATCGAAAAAGGCAGTACTGATTCGTTTATATGAGAAATCGTCGTACCACCGGCGATTTTACATTACCATAGTTGGACGACAATAACTAAAAAAAATTGTTGAAATATATATTAAAAATGCAGATTTTTGGTGGGTTTTAATTGTACCTCTAAGGAATTGAAATTCAAATCACATAAATTTTCCAAGTGCCGATATTGGGCGTTTTAATCGTAACTCTAAGGAATTGAAATACTTTTTTTGTTGCTCCTCATATATCTGATGGTGTCTCTTAACCACCA
>CAYTLQ010000204.1:0-2697 GCA_964438715.1 uncultured Ignavibacteriaceae bacterium | reverse complement strand
TTCATGAACAATACTTAAAGATAGAAACTCTTGAGAATTGGCTGAGAAGAGTTCTTTTTCTCACTTTTGTTAATTTTTACAAAAAAGAACGAACCTATAAATTTTATGATTTTGAAAAAGTATTAAAGCGTCATAGGGAAGAAGTACATTACATTGATCCTGTGGACAAAGCAAAAATTTTGGAACTGGTGAAAAATTTATCACCTGAAAAATACGAAATAATCCGTTTGCGCTTTTGGGATGATCTGAAATTCTCTGAAATAGCAGAAAGACTGAACAAAACTGAAGACTCAGTTAAGAAAATGTTTTATCGGTCAATAGTAGAACTTCAGGGATTAATCAATGAATAAACCAATATTACACAGTTTGATGTCACCTTTTGCTGAGTCTAAGCACTAATTGGATGTTATGGAAAAAGAAATATTTGATGAAAATGAGTTTTTGAAGGCAGATATAGAACCCGGTGAAAAGGATTTTTCAGTGTATGAAAATGATTATCCGGACTCGAAGCCCTTTTTTACAACATATAAAAAAATTCGTGCCGCTATATCTTCTGAATCGCATCTCACCACTGAGGAATTAGTTGAGTTGATTATTGAAGGAAACAACTTAGAAGTGGAGATTCAGAATTCTTATAATGATCATATCGGGCATTGCGATATTTGTCGTTCTCAGTTCAATTTGCTGAAAAACGAATATTCCGAAGTTGAAGGGTTTATTAAAAATTATAAATATCCTGAAGAGGTTACGCACGGTAAAGTATTTCATAGCACCGCGTTTTGGAAATATTTTGCAGCTGCGATACTAATCTTTTCAATTGGTTATAGTGTCCTCTTTTCATATTCTCTTTACAATTCATCTCCATTTTCACAACATAGTAAAAAATCAGTTCTTAGTGAATCTTCATTTACCAGGGGATTCATTTCACCAGAATTTCAATCGGCTTTAACAAAGATCAGTGATGAGGAATATATTCAAGCTGCTGATTTATTAATTAAGGATATTAAACAACAACCAACCGATCGATTAAATTTTTACAAACACTATCTTGCGGGTTTATGTTATCTCGAAGCTTCCACCTCTTCTTTTCTGATTTTATTTGAAGAAAACGACAAAAATCTTCTTAATCGTGCAGTTTACCATTTTAACCGTTGCTTAAATATGAGCGAGGTTAATAATTACCAGAATATCTTGAATAATTGTTTGTTCTATTTATCTGAGACTGAGTATTTATTGGGTAATAAAAAACGATCGAAAGAATTATTAAAAATGGTGATTAAGAATAATGGTCAGTTTAAGTCAGAAGCTGAAAAAATATTAGAATCCTTTAATTAAGTGTCCCGGCAAATTATGAGCAGGAGACTACGGTCAGCTATAACTTTTTTTATTTCAGGGGTAATAGTTTTACAAATACTTATTGTGCTTAGCTCTCAATCAATAAAAGGGAGTGAAAAAAGAACGATAAGTCCTGATGTAGAAAAAGATACCTCCCTGATTTCAACAGATGCGATGAAGAGGTTTTATAAATATATACTTTTAGGTGGAAATCCGACCGTCTTTCCTGAAAAAGATATCCTTAACATCCAATTGACTGATGGATTAATGAAAATCTATCAGTCTGCAAAATATTCTCCGGATCTGCAAATATTATTGGAAGCTATAAAATATTATGAAAACACTACTCCTACATTTGAACTGGCTGAATTAATTCTCAAAATATCCCGTTTGACAGCGAGCCAAAATTACCTTAAAAACTATGCAGAAGAGAAAATCAGAACCGGGAGATCTGACTCAGTATATTTACACTATATTCTTGCAGGTTATCATTTTTATCGGGCAGCTTACCAAACTGCACTAACACATTTGTCAGAAATAAAAGATCAAAAGGATAGCGTTCAAATAGTTATCAGAAAAATTGAAATTCTGCGCCATCAACTGAAACTCAATGATGCCCTTCGCTTATTGGTAAGCTTAAAACCTTCTGTTGAGTATATTCCCGAAATCGAAAATCTGCGAGGTACGATCTATTATTATCTTGGAAATTATAGTAATGCACGATCAGCCTATCTCAGAGCAGAGAGAGCGGCAGAAAAAACCGGGGTATTATCGATAGTTTCTAAAGTAAAAATTAATCTGGGTATATTATACGATATCGAAGGAAATTTAGTAGAAGCCAGAAAATCGATAAATAGGGGACTTCAATTAGCATTAGAATTAAATGAAGCAGAACTAATAGCTCTTGGACACTCTGAATTAGGTGTATCCTACAGTTATTCGAATGAAATTTCCTCTGCTCTGCAGCATTATAAAAATAGCCTGAAAAAATACGAAATTCTAGGGGATTATGTCCGTCAGTCAATTCTTTATGCAAATATTGGTAATCTGGTAGCAACAACAGGAAATTATCGTGGCTCAATAAAATATTTCAATACCGGTCTTGAACTCTCATTAGATGACCGAAATGCCCGAAGGCAAAATCTTCTTGGAATTGCAGATGCTTATTTAAACCTGGGAGATTATTCTAAGGCCTTAAAGTATTACAAAGATCTTCAAAGAGAATTAATTGATTCATCGGATGCTGAATTAACAATAAAAGTCTCTGTTGGTTTAGGCTCGTTATATTTCAATGTAGGAAAATATGTATATGCACTGATTGAATTTACAAATGCTGAAAAAATTATAAGAGAAAATCAATTA
>CAYTLQ010000203.1:0-18127 GCA_964438715.1 uncultured Ignavibacteriaceae bacterium | reverse complement strand
TTCCTGCACCGGTAGTTGAACCTGCTGTGATTCCCCATATCTCCCTACAAAAAGAAAATGTGAAGGCAATACGATTCAGAAAACTGCTCGTTTCAAGAAATTCCATACAGGATGCACTGCTGTTATCAGAAATTTTGGGTAAGCCCAAAGCGCTACGCCGGTAGGAATGGAAAAAAAGTTTCAACTTAAGCGTTTTGCTTCATCTCCCCCAACAGAGGCACCGAAGGTTGATGAGTCAAAATTCACTATAGATTATAAAAGTGAATTAAATGCCGCACAGTTTGAGGCTGTATCTGCTTTGGAAGGACCTCATCTTATTATCGCAGGCGCAGGTTCTGGAAAAACTCGTACACTTGTTTATCGTCTCGCCCGACTTGTTGAATCCGGTTATGATCCGCAATCAATTCTTTTGCTCACATTTACACGGAAGTCTGCAAAAGAAATGCTCAATAGGGCGGCGCTTCTTCTTGATAACAGATGTTCAAAAGTACTTGGCGGTACTTTTCACTCCTTTGCAAATCTAACATTGCGGAAATATTCCAAAGCGGTTGGCTTTGATCCGAATTTCACGATTCTTGATCAGTCTGACAGCGAGGATGTAATAAATCTTCTACGAAATCAGTCTGGTCTCGTTCCAAAAGGCAGGCGGTTTCCTCAGAAACAAACACTTATCCGGATATTTAGTTTAAGTACGAATACCGGTAAACCGGTTGAAAAAATCATCGAAGAAGATTATCCTCACTTCTCTAACGAACTTGATGATATTCTGAAATTGGAAAGAATGTTCAGAACTTATAAGGAAAAGAATAATCTCTTCGATTATGATGATTTACTAGTTCGCCTGCATAATTTTTTGATGCAACTCTCCCCCTCTGCAAAATCACTTTTGCACAGTATTAATTTCATTATGGTAGATGAGTATCAGGATACGAATTATCTGCAGGCTCAGGTCATTCACGGATTTACACAACTGCATAAAAATATTATGGTAGTTGGTGATGATGCTCAGTCAATATATTCATTTCGCGGTGCGAGTTTTCAAAACATAATGGATTTTCCAAAAGATTTTCCGGGAACGAAAATTATTCTTTTGGAAGAAAATTACAGAAGTACTCCGGAAATTCTCAATTTTGCCAATAAAATCTATGAAGGTGCAATTGATAAGTATGATAAAGTACTTTATACGCGCAGAAATTCCGGCGAACTCCCAATGATTTTAGCTGCTCTCAATGATAATCTTCAGTCAAAATTCATTGTAGAAAAAGTACTTGATTTGCGGGAGGCCGGTGTACCATTGAAGGAGATTGCTGTTTTATTTCGCTCATCATTTTTTTCGTTTGATTTAGAAATAGAACTTGCTAAGGCCAATATTCCCTTCGTTAAGTTTGGAGGAATAAAGTTCGTTGAAACAGCACATATTAAAGATATTCTTGCATTTTTGCGTGTTTCAATTAATCCAAAAGACTTAGTCTCATGGTATCGCATATTACTGCTTCACGAAGGTATAGGGCCAAAAACAGCGGAGAAAGTTCTTGATTTAATAGAAACAGGAAAAATAAAAATTGATACTGACCCCGAACGATATGAGTCGGGCAAAATCTCGGAGAAATTATTCCCTTTGTTCAAACTAATTTTTCTTCTTTGCACAAGATCACTCCCTCCGACCGAAAAAGCTGAAATGGTAGTTGAGTATTACATGCCGATTTTTAAAGAAAAATATGACGACTGGAATAAAAGGAAGAAAGATATTGATATTTTTCTAAATATCTCACACAATTATGAATCAATGGACTCACTGCTTGCCGATATGGCCATAGAGCCCCCGATTGACAGCGTGGTTGAACTTGGTGAAGAGGATAAAAATGATGAATTTCTTACATTATCTACCATACACTCTGCAAAAGGATTAGAATGGCATTCTGTATTTATTATTCACGCACTTGATGGATTCTTTCCCAGTTCACGATCGATGGATAAAATAGAAACTTTAGAAGAGGAGCGCAGACTCATGTATGTTGCCGCCACCCGCGCAAAACAAAACTTGTTTGTTAGTTATCCTATGAATATTTATGACAGAGAAGCCGGCACAACATATTCAAAACCTTCCCGATTTTTATCTGAAATCACTCCTCAACAAGCAGAAGGCTGGCTTCTCGAGGAGTAAAATCCCCACAATTTGCTGACTTCCTCAACCTCACTGTTGTTCTGTTGTCATCGCAATTAGTTTAGTAATTCCCGTTTCAGTAAGTGTTAACTATTAGTTATATGCAAGATTAATTAACCCGAATAATTCATTAAAGTGGGGATTTGCTCACAGAAGTTTTATCCAATTAAAGCGGTCTTAAAGTTAGCTTTGATGACATATAGTATAATGGACTTACTCAGCTCAGTGGAATTGAAAGAGAAAAAAGCACGAGAAATGGCGAAATTATATTTTAATTACATTGCACAAGGAAATTGAATAATGACAAAGCAGAAAAAAAGGAGTAAAATTTGTCGGAGCCTGTAAAGGATGGTAGGGGGATTGATGAGTTATTTCACAATTTTCTTGATTTTGACCCCTTAATTCCGGTTTTTAATTCATTATTAAAGTTTAAAGTAAAAAAGCCGCCCATTGGGCGGCTTTAATAAATTTATTGTCTCCGAAAGAAAGATTACTTAATCAGCATCATTTTCCTAGTATTTGAAAAATCTGCGCTCTCCAGTTTATAGAGGTATATACCTGCCGCAAGTGCTGAGGCATCAAATGACACTTCATAACTACCAGCTTTTACCATTCCATTCACTAAAGTTGCAACTTTCTCACCAAGGAGATTAAATACAGAAAGTGTAATCATACCATCTTTCGGTACCGAATAACGAATAATTGTTGAGGGATTAAACGGATTAGGATAATTCTGCTCGAGAACAAACGATTTCGGAGAATTAACCTCAACTTCAATTTCATTAGAGTAGTTATACTGACCATCGAGATCAATCTGTTTCAGTCGATAGGTATATGTACCAATCTCAACATCGTTATCGGTATATGAGTATTTGTTTACTTCAGTGGAGTTTCCAACACCTTCAACAAATGCAATTTGAGTGAATTCACCACCTTGGGATTTTCTTTCGACTGCAAAACCGGCATTATTGGTTTCGGTAATTGTTGACCAATTAAGATTGACTGACTGACCATTTACCGATGCACTAAATGTTCCAAGTTCAACCGGCACGGCAGATGTGGTTTTATAAGCACCCAAACCATTATTTGTTGAAAGAACAAAAACATCAACAGTTCCGTCAGGGTTACCTTTGAAAGCAATATCCCCGGCTCCATTAGAATTGGAATTTGAACCAAGACTTGGTGTAACACCATAAGTGTTTGAACCGCCTAAATTGCCAAAAGGAACTTCCACTATCCGGGCATTTTCATTTCCGGCACCATATTGGAAGAGAACAATATATTCATTCTGAGCAACTCTTCCGGTAAATTTCACTGAGTTCGATCCACTTGCAATAACAGAACCAGAAATTGTGTCAATTAATGCTCCACTAGCCTGATATTTCCGAGCACGCTGTCCATTAGCCTTCCAGAAGAAATCCCCATTTCCTAAGGGAGCTACAGATGCGATCGAACCGACAGCGTTATCACTTAAACTAACTACCTGTGGAGTATTTGTAAATACACCCCCGGACATACTGAAGACATAGACCTTGCCAAATCCGGTAGTACTACTTGCAAACCACAGTTTTGCAGTACCATCAGAGTAACTACCTGTTACAGTAAATCTGTCGCCTAAACGAACTGCTTCAGTACCTGTGAAAGTAATAACATTTACGGGATCAGCGGTTTCATTATCCCACATATAAACTTTAAGCGGAGATGTTGTAACATTCGTAGTTAGGTTTGCAGCAAATATTTTACCATCAAGTGTTACCTCAATATCGTTTAGTGCGAATGTGCCACCGGAAATTCCGGTTACTTTCAGAGTATCAACATCAGCTCCGGTAGTTGCATCCAATATACGGACAAATAAACCGGCATTTCTGCTAACAACATATAGACGATCATTACTGCCAACTTTTCCATAAGCTAATCCTCTTTCAGTATTGCCGGTAGATGAAAACCACGAAGGAAGTGTCGAAGTCGCAGCAGATCTTTGCCATAATGTAACTGTAGGTAATACTTCTTCAATAGAGATGTCATCAAGTCCGACACCATAAGCGGCTGTTAATGCATCGGTTTTGTCTCTCCAACGGAGAAGTCTGCCGGCGCCCGCGTAAGGAGTAAGATCATGTGTTTCTTCAGCGTATGCCGTCATTGGTGAGGCAGCACTAAGTGTATCAAGTGTAATCCAGGTGGCTCCACCATCGGTAGAAATCTCAAAGAATGTTGTATCATGACCAATAATTTCAGGCTGGTATTCTCCACCACCAATACTCTTACCAACGGTTATGTCATCATCTTTCCACCAGAATTTAACTCTGCTTCGAGATGGCAGATTTATAGGAGGAGTCTGAAGAATCGCTTGAGCAGTTGGTGAAAAATTATAGGCAACGCGTGCGGCGTAGGAGCCTGAATGTGCTTCAGTACCTCTGTTCCAGTAATTACCGGGATTTAGCCAACCACCGGGAGGAACTACACCGCCTTCAAATCCTTCGGCATAAGGGAAAGTACGGATTGTATAATCAACACCACGACCTGTTAAAGGAACATCATGATCAACTTCAACTGGCGATGATACAATTCTGATTGCGGCATTTTTAACACCGGTATCTGCGGGTGCAAATACAGCACTGAAAGTTATTGATTGATTAGCTCCCAGTGTTTTCGGATAAGTGTTAGTATCAGTAAGAGCAAAACTTGTTACATCCGCTCCGGTAAGTGTAACACTGTTTATTGTCAGTGTACCGGCACCGATATTACTTACAGTAAATGACTGAGGCATAGAGCTGGTACCAAACTGAATATTTCCGTAGTCCTTCGATTCCGGAGAAACACTAAAGATAGGATTAACCGGGGTAGCACGAACCTGAAAATTATCAATAAAGATATCGTTATCTTTATTAGATATTGTACTGACACCATAAAACCCGATTTTCAAATCACCACTGAAATCTGAAAGGTCTAAAACAACATGAGTACCTGTTGTAGGAATTGAATCTCCATAGACCCATCTCTTAATTACATTTGAAGCAGGCCAGGTAGCACCATTGTCAGTAGAAACAACTACAGCAACAGTGTCATCAACACCAAGCGAATCCCATGTAGTATTACCAAACTTCGCCAATGCTATATCAAACTCAACCTGATGCTGCACTCCGGGAGAAAGGGTAACAGTAGGAGTGATCAACCAGTAATAGCGACTTACACCATAAACATTAATTTTTGCACTTCTGTTTACAGGAGTAGTAACATTTCCAAAATCATCAGGCACCCAACCGGCTGTTGTATATGAGATATTTGTTCCCATCTGACCGGATTTTCTTGTCCAATTGTCGGGCGTCCAGTAAGAAGCAAAATCCTGAGTAGCACCAAGAACCAAATTACCATTTTGATTTACCGGATTAAATGAATAAGCTCCTAAACCATTATTAGTTGATAAAACAAAAACTTTAAATGTACCATCACCATTATTAACTACCTCAACATCTCCGGTACCATTTGTGTTAGCATTTGTTCCTAATATTGGAGTATTTCCGACAACTACACCGGTGGTGTCTGTTCCAATAATTTCAAATATTTTTGCTCTTTCATAAAACGCAGTTGAAGAATTTATAGTAGTGGAGTTTCCATTTAAAAAAACCAAAAGGAATTTTCTACTGCCCGATGAAAAATAACGAATTGCATTACCACCTGTAGGGATATAATTTGCATCGACAAATCCGGCCAATGTGTTCGATGAATTAACAAATTTTACCGATTGGCCACCTCCTTTAACATAATAACCGCCGCCACCATTAACAGGAGCTATGGAGGCTGAAGTTCCTGAATTTAGTCCGGTTACAGTTACCGCTGTTCCGGTAAAAGAAGCACCATTATCGGTAGTAGTAAATACAACAAAGGCGGTTCCGGTTGCTGCAGCATGTACTGCATAGATTTTTATGGAATTATCTGCGGTTGAGCCTTCTACTGTTATCTTATCACCAAGACGGTAGGATCCTGTTGTAAAAGTGGCTACTACAGTTGCAGTATCTGTGGTATTCGTCCATTTATAAATTTTAAATGGGGTGCCTGCTGAAGATGTTGTAACTAGATTACAGGCAAATACTACACCGTCAGAAGAGACGCCGACATCACTTATAGCAAGCGTGCCGCCGGTAACATTGGATGTATTATAAGAAATCAGAGAATCTCCGGTATTCGCATCCAACTGAAATAGTTTATTTCCCCCTTTTGTACTTGCGATTACTAGACGCGGATTACCACCGATCATACCATAAGCGAATCCTCTTTCGGTATTTGAAGTGCTCATATATGACGGAAAACTATTCGTCGCCTGAGACTTTTGCCACAAAGGTGTTACTTGTGGGAAAGCAGACCCGACGAGCAAAAGTAGAGAGAACACCGCAGTAATCAATACGCGGCTTTTTAAAGTAATTTTACTTCTCACAGTGCCTCCGGTTTTATTGTTTAATATATTGTTAGTTCATTAATGGGTGTATATCAGAATGTATTACAGTACTTAAACTTAGGTAATTTCTGCAACTAAGACAATAAGAAAAACTAATTAAATTTTTTTTAATTTAAACTTAAACTATTTCGACTTGAAATTTTTTCAGCGAACTTTTGCTAATTTGTGTACAGATGTTTTTGTCTTATCTTTGAATTTCGTTATCACTTTATAAAAATATACACCGTTTGAAAGGTCATCTCCATCCTGATCCTTTCCATCCCAATAAATTTTATTGAAAGAAATATTCAAATCGGGTTTACCTAAGATAAGTTCTTTTACAAGCCGTCCTGTTACTGTAAAAATTCTTATTTTTAATTCATCAGGCACTTCATTGCCTCTTAATTCGAATGTAAAATGCGTACCACTTGAAAAAGGATTCGGATAATTATAGATAATGGCAATGTCATCTTCCTCATAAACATTAAATATTGTTCGCCTGTAAGTAGTATCAAAGAAATTTCCCGATCCATCCTTTGCAAGCACATCAAAGGTATGTCTTCCTTTCTTCAACTCGGGGGTCCATATTATTTTCGCTTCAGAATTCGGATACGGCGTGTAAATAAATTCAATATCATCGCGGCTGAAATTCATCGGGACATTATCAAATATCAATGTAAAATAAGCAGTGTCTAATGGTAATGGACTATTATCCCGCAATGTTACAATTATCTCTGGATTCTTTGAAATAATGTCCCCATTAATTATTTCTTTGCCATCTATGGTAATACTAAATACCGGATTAATACTATCCCTTGCTACAAAGAAATCTTTGTCTATTATATTGTTAAAAGTATAAAACTCAGGTACTTTTGCTTTTGCAATCACTTTTACATTATGGTTAAAAATTAATGGGGCTGTTGGGATATCGAAGAATACATTTGCAGAGCTGTCCGCCGGCACATCAAGATACCTGGTTGTGTATGTAGTATCCCCGCCATCAAGGTAAAACTCAAGAAGAACACTATCCGCTTTACTTTCACCATAATTATTCACTTTCAATGAAAGTGTAATTGGCAACCCCTGTAACAACGAATCAGGCGTAAAATTTAAACCCTGCTTCGTTACAACTAATTCGGGTAGAGACTCAAAGTTTAGTTTAAATGACTTAAGACCCAACGGCTGAGATATATTGAATGAAGAATCGGTAAATGTAATCTGAAATCGCATATAACTATACTTTGAGGTGGAAATTGTATCCAGAGAAAAGTTCGGGGGCAAATTAGCCGACAATGTATCCCATGCCTTTGTTTCATTATTTAAACCCTGTAAAACAACATTGGCGGAACCGGCGGCCGCTAGTTGAATCAATTCATAAGAGGATGAATTCCACTTCGATGCCGGACCGATTTGCTGTGAAGTTAAGGAACCTTGTGCATCCAAATATTTACCAATAAAGGATGTTATGACCGGATATTTCGATACACCGGGACGCCAACGGGTTGCGTATGCAATATTATTTTTCCAATCGAATGCCCATGCATAGTAAAACACAAATTCCGAAGGAACATTTGGATTAGAGACTACCCATTCCTCATCAAAATATCCATCATATATCCCGATTCTTCGCATATATCCGGAAGTATAATTTTCATAAGGATAGAAGTTATTATCTTTTACGAAAAATGAGGTCATTGCCGCAAAAGAATTTACATCAGGATGATAATATTTACCAACTACAGACCACCCATTACGAGGATCAAAAATCTTAATTGTGTACTTGGTTCGACCTAATGTATCTTTAATTGAAAGATTATAGACATACATACTATCGGCGGATATAAAGAATGAACCTCGCCGAACTTTGGCAGAATCCTTATCAATAAGTCCCGAAGGAATAAAGACTGAGTCAACAAGTCCTGAATCCGGATGCACTTTCATAAGATAATAGGGATCACCGGTTGCTACATAAATGTACCCGTCAGAAAACCAGGTCATCGATTCATTAATATTTCTTGCAAAATTTGGTATTGGCCCATAATATTGACCCGCTATAGTGCCTTCCTTACCGGTGCCTATTTTATAAATTTTTGAGTTGCCGGTTGTATCTCCTGTGTAGTTGGTAAGCCAATAGGTCAGATTTGCGACATAAAGATATTTTCCATCTGTGGCTAAACATCCCATACCGGTTGAATCGAATAATGCTGAATCAGAGAGAGCGATATTTTCAATAATGCGTGGATATTGCGGTTTGGGAGGCAAGAAATCTTTTCTGAGTAATAACGCTTGTAAATCCTGGGAAAAATACAGGTTAGAAGTGGAAAGTGACTTTAACAACTTCCCCTGTACTGTATAACCTTTCGTAGTAACATTTCCAACCGTTAGTAACCGCGAATCACTCCATCTGCCAAAATCATCACCATCAAATATTCTTGTTCGCCAATAATACTCTCCTGAAAGCGCCTGCGAGGGTTTCCATCGTAATAAGCCATCCGTTGCATAGAGAGGACCTGCCGAGATCAACGGATGTGAAAAGCCTGATGAGGTATCAATTTCAATATAATATTCGAGAGTCTTATCTATATAAAAGCCTATATCAGAAATAAGAAACTCGAGGTCATTTGCAGTAACAGTAACTCCGGTATTAGGAGAAATAATATTTGGCTCCGAGATATTATATACCGGGAGCGTCACCTTAGCTTGATTATCCAAGTGATCCGGCTCCGGGAGTTGTTCTTTCTCATTAACTTTCACAGTTATCTCGTATAGCCCTCCCCTAAATGGTTTCCAATAAAACTCTACCGAGTCTCGGTTACCGAATACTTTAATTTTCTTTTCAGCAAATAGTCCTGAGGAATCTTCCCCGGAAAAAAACATCTGAACATAAACAGAATCATTGGTAACAGGTCCCAGGTTTTCTATTTTAACATTAAAAACTACCGAATCACCTACAAGAGGGTGAGAAGGGGTAAAATCAATATCATTTGCTGTGACTGCAAGATCCACCTCAGTAGGCAACGCAACTTTTAATAATGGGTCGCCCAGATATGTAAGGAGTGCAATCTGGTTAGCGTAATACCCTATTGGCGGTGTCAGGGCTTTTGCGTTTAGAAATGTACTACCGCTAACTGTATTTTTTCGTAAAAATATTTCATCAAACACGAATGTGTTTATATATTTCCCTATTTCCCAATGCGTAAGTCCTGAACTACCAAAAAATCCAATTGCGCCTTTACCGGGTACTTTCAGGAATTGCTCTCCAAAAACATTCTGGTTATCGAAATGAGCAGTGTAACAAGTAACACTAAGTACCAATGGCATTTTTCGGCCATTTTGAATTATATAAATATCTTCATTCAGAAATGTCTCATCCCATTGATATCCTCCGCCATGGCCGTAATAGTTTGCTAGAATACAGCCTTCATTAAATGCTGAACGAATATCAGCGGTGGTTCCCTGATAAGGAAGATGTTCCGGTTTATTAGGATAGCGAAATATTTTTCTGGAACGATAACCATTACTCTGGACAATGTTTGTATCCAGAGACATTGATGCCTCATTAAACCCGAAGCGTAATTCATCTTCCGGGTTAAGTCCCGATGCCATTAATAATACAGTTTCTTTCCACACCTTATTATTATCATCGGGATATGTTTCGAGTTTGTCAAGAATTGCATTACCCTCTTCAACTGTTTCAATAGAAATACGCCCCAATCCTGCATCAGGCAGAATATCATTGCCGGCAACTGTCACCACGCCGTTGTCACTTGCCGATTGACCGTAGGTATATGAATGATGTGGAATAGAGGGTATATAGTTAGGTCTGCTGGTAGAATACTTCCCGCGATAATCATAACTCATATCTCCCAATAAAACCACATAAGAAACTGCCGGAGATTGCCAATTCTCAAAAGCATGTTTTACAAATTTCTGTAAAGCCATAGGATCAAGTAGTCCATAGGAGAACTCATCATAAATATCATCCACATATACAATCTTCACTCTGGGACTAGAAATTGAAGTATCCGGAAAATGTGTTTCGCGAAAGATTTTCAGTCTTTCAGCAACTTGTGAAAACTTTCTATGAGAGATAATAAGATAATCAGCGCCATTTGTAACATCCCTCAGCGAAGACCGTATGTCAGCTCTTATTGAGTCAAATTTCAGGAATACACTGTCGCCATAAGCAAAATATTCCGTTTGACCATTTAATGTATCCACAAAAAGAACTGTTTTGTCGGCATCATTTAAAAAAGTCGGATTTATTAGAATTTCTGCTCGTGAGGGTATATATACCTTCATTGTATCACTCGTCCACTGCCACAACCAGTGACGAACCGCGCCAAATGAACCGGCAACACTGCTGAAATTGTAAACATTCCCCGCAACTCTGTTATCACTCCAATAAGTAAACTCAAACCAATTAACCCGAATTTCATCACTTTTGGAGGGATGGCATTGAGTGCCCGGAGTTTCAATAGTAACATAGTTTCCGTCGGGATAGATATTTACACTATCAACGCTCACCATAAAACTTCCCTCAAATGTGTAGGATTCCTGTCCATTCCATTTCGCTTCGCCGACAAACTTGTCATTTACTAAGATGCGCACATTATGATCATAAAAACAATTATATGTCGTCATTCCGTGCATGTTCACACGAATCTTCACAAAGGGGAAAAATAAGTTAAAATTCTTGAATGGTTGAAATTGTCCCCTAAATCGATATGTAGGTGAGTTATTATATCCGGAGGCTTTGTCCCAATACCAATAGTCTCTGTTTCCATCCGGAGCATATCCAAGTCTTTCATAAATACTGTCTTTTTCATAAAAATCGACTCTCTGATAGCGCTGATCTGTATAATCCCACGAAACAGGAGCGCTATTTTTGTAACGGTAACGGGTTATTTGATTGCTATCAGCCTCAAATGTTATCCAGTAAACATTTGTATTGTTATAAATATTTTGCGTGGCGTATGGGGTAGGGGTCGGGGTTTTACCTATAAAACGAATATGATCGCTATTGTTAAAAATTCCGTCTCCATCATCTTTTATTTCAACAGGAACATTATTACCGTCATTATACATCTGTATCTGGTTTACTTTCGTACCCGGAGCAATAGTTACTCCGGCATTGAGAAAATCACTATAACTGATCTCGTACAGTCCTTTCACTTTGAGATAAATTTTGTAGTAAACTTTATCCGGATTGTACCAATACTCTGTTTGCGGTAAGTTAGTGGCAGATGGCATTTTCGCCATAAATGTTTTTGCTATCGAATAATTTAATACACCGTCTTTCAAAAATTTTTCGGTCAACGGATCTGAACTGACAGGCTGATATCCTTCATAAATATTATTCGATTTGTGTTCAATTTTTATTCGTACCTTTTTTATGAATTGTAATTGTTTCGTAACGGGATTGAAACGAAACGGTGAAAACCCAATATGAGCAATTTTAGCATACCGCATAACTGCTGGTTCATACCCCACTGCCGCCTGCTCCGGGAAAAATCTGTTCGAACTGTATATGGCTCTGTCAAAATCCGATTTTTCATATTGAAGCCCGGCCGAGTCCGTTGCAGGATAAGGTAAAATAAACTTATCCTCAATTATTTCACTTTCTTGATTTAATACAATCGTGTTTACCGAAGAATTAAATGGAATACCAAGAGCGAAGAAAACTTCCGGAAGCCATGGTTCTCCCGGTTTTCTGAAAGAATAGGTTTTACTTTTAATATATGAATACCGGATACCATCAATAAGAGAATCTTTTACCTCAAAAGCGCCTTTGGAATTAATTTCAACAATAGTATAGTCATAACTTTTTCCAATTACTTTTATTGAAGGCGACCCGACCGCATAAATTTCAAAAGAAAGTACGATAACAATAACAAGAAGATTACGGACCATTAAAAATCCTCGTTTTTTTGCTCTGAAAGAATCCTAAACATTTCCTTATTAAAAATTAAAAATCGAAAAAACGCAGGCCAAAACTTGCGAAATGACTTGAATTTTGTTCATCTGCTTTTTTAAACAATGAATATTGATAATTGAAACTGCACATAATAGCTGAACTAATTCTGTAAATAATATCAAAACCATATTCCGTTTTGTATTCCCTGATGCCATCAAGAATTTTTAATCGAAATGGTGTATAGTAGGAGTAACTATGTTGAAACTCACCACCAACATTTCGTACTAATTTTCCTGAACTGTCGTACTCATTATCTCCATGAATACTGAATCGATAAAATGGCGTAACTAATATCTTCTCTGAGGGGAAATAGTCAATGCTAATTGCAATAACCCTGCTGTTGGGTTCAGCATTTACCCCAAGAGGTTTATCATTGTTGGTATATGCCAAGGTTAATCCGGGTGCCGGATGTGTAAATGTAAAAGGTCTAATTTCCAGAATTGTTGCAGAAAGAAGCACATTATTTGGCAGAATCGGACCGGAAAGATCGAAACTAATACTCCACAACATACCATTATTTCGGGAGGTTATACCTTCTTCAATCCATTTTCCAAGGTTAAAATCATCCAATAAAATTTCAGGCTTTACAACTATCCCTTGTAATGGTTTATATTCCACATCTACCCCAAGGAATGAATTATCAACATCATTCAAACTTCTTTGTGCTGACTCATGAAAAATAAACGGATTAAGATATGCAGCTTCAAAAGTTCTATTAGCATACACAATTGCCGCAAAAATCCCAAGCCGAAGTTTCTTCGAAAAATTAAATCCCAAACGCGAAATTGCAATCGCCTTTTCCGGCTTGATACCGGGAAAAGCTATCAGAGAGTCCTTGACAGGTTTCTCAACCAGCCAGGCATGTAAAAAACTATATGATAGTATCCCATAGTTCAAATTCATTCGAATAAAGTCGAGAGGCTGAGTTGCATTTCCAATCATCATCGGTTCAAGTGATGATCTACCCCAGGTAATTTGTTCTCTTCCTGCTTGTAAAGTAAACAACGGGCTACAGTAACGAATATATCCATAAGTTTCGTCAAAATTATTAATACCGGTTTGTTGAAATGTAAAACTATTTCTAACGCGCCTGTCATATACCGCACTCATTCTACTGCCCATAACAAAGCCGTTATAAACAGAATATTCTATTCCGATGCCATTTGGAAAATCGAGTAAAAACCTTCCTCCTATTGTAAAAAGACCACTGCCAGATTGTCTCTTTTCCGAAATTGTATTTACATTTTTAATTGTTCCGATAAAATCGTATGAAAATGAAAGAATGGAATCGGAATATTCATAAAAATGCCTTTTCTCATCAGAGCTGAATAAATCCGATGGTGTAAACTCATTACGGTAAATATTTTCAGGGTATGTAGATGAGAATTCACGAATAAATGAATTTTTCACTGAAGCGAGGTCATACAATCCTAATGTATCGGGATTAATTTTTTTCAACAAAGAAATTACTTGATTTTTGGATAGTGGTAATTGTAACGATTCGTACCCTTCAAGCCTGCCCGAGGCAGACTCAAGTGCAAGATAGCGGTACACCGGATGGCTAATGTGAACCGAAGTGTTCTGGGCATAAGCAAATCTTGTGAAAAGGAATGTTATGGTGAGAAGAAAAGTAATTTTCCAGAAAGGAATTTTAACCGGACTACGCAAAAATTTTTTTAGGATTGAACTCAATGAAATACCTGAAAACAAGGAATAAGATTCTATTCTTAATATAATAAATCATCCACAGGACGAATAGGTATCAAAGTTTTAAGTTCAATTCTCCTTTTTAGTCTTTACAATTGTGAAAAGTTAATCAAAAGTAAGTTAAAATAAAAACCTGTTCATTATATCGTTCATCAGGAAGCATGCAGTGATTTTTCTCCTGTGAGAAGTGAATCACCAAACTCATCCGTGAGTGATTGAATAGCTGAACCATTTCCGGGTTGATGCGTATGAGACTTACCGTTGCCATTCCCATTACCGTTTGATCCATTTCCGTTATTGGTCCAGTCGAAAGTTGGTACATATTTTTTAAATACTCTGCGCAGTTCATCTTTTGAAGTTCCATTCATTAGTGATGCAAAATGGTTAACTACTTCACGAACAGAATCCTCAGTATAAGCGCAATTAAGTTTTGCCTTAAAAATTTTTTCATGATTTGTTTTTATTACACCTTCTTCGGCAGTAAGTACTTCTTCAAATAATTTTTCACCCTCTCTGATACCGGTGTATTCAATTTTTACATCTTTCTCAGGAACCAGATTATTCATTAAAATCAATTCGCGAACAATATCAACAATTTTAATAGGGTTACCCATATCTAAAACAAAAACATCACCATTTTTACCGGTTGATGCCGCCTGGAGAACCAATGCAACAGCCTCGGGAATTGTCATAAAATATCGTTTCATCTCAGGGTGAGTGATTGTAATAGGTCCGCCATGTTTTAACTGTTCCAAAAAGATAGGCAGTGCACTACCACGACTGCCGATTACATTACCAAACCGAACTGAAATAAAATTCGAGCCGCCTCCACTACCTATTCCCGTAACAATATTTTCTGCAACGCGTTTTGAAACACCCATAATACTCGTAGGATTAACAGCTTTGTCTGTGGATATTAGTACAAAATTTTCAACTTTATATTTTTTTGCCGCAGTAGCTAAGTTATGAGTTCCCAGAATGTTAACCCTGATAGCTTCTTCCGGAAATTTTTCCATAACCGGAACATGCTTATATGCTGCAGCATGAAAAATAACATCCGGCCTGAATTCTTTTACAATGTTTTCTATTTTATCCTGAATTGAAACATCACAAAGAAACATCTTTATTGGAAGACCATTGTGATTTCGGGAGAGTTGTAATTCCAGATCCGCCAAATCACTTTCGTTAATATCCAGAATACCAACAACAGAGGGGTCATACATAATTGCCTGCCGTGCAATTTCGGAACCGATGGACCCTGCCGCTCCGGTGATGAGTATTTTTTTATTACGAAGATAATTAATAATATCTTTTGTATTGATTGAAACTGCTTGCCGACCTATTAGGTCGCTTGCATTCAAATCTCTTATATCCTGAACACTAACTTTGATTACATTGGAAATATCATTAATTGTGGAGACCACCTTTACATCAGCAATACCGTTTTCCCTTGCTATGCGGTATATCTTTTTGTATAAATCTCTACCGGCAGATGGTATTGCAATAAT
Organism: uncultured Ignavibacteriaceae bacterium; assembly: GCA_964438715.1. Classification (GTDB taxonomy): domain Bacteria; phylum Bacteroidota; class Ignavibacteria; order Ignavibacteriales; family Ignavibacteriaceae; genus CAYTLQ01. Next base: position 2,339 of record CAYTLQ010000203.1, on the reverse strand, counting down.
GATAACCTCTGTTTTGAGATGGTGAATGAGAAACGGAAGATCCTCTGTTGTGCCCACAACACGGATACCTTGAAGGTGCATATTTTGTTTATTAATATCGTCGTCAATGAACCCGATTGGATTAAATTTTCTTGGCTGACTGCGGTAAATCTCTCTTAATAATTGTTCACCACTGCTCCCTGCCCCAACTATTAATGTGCGTTTCAATCCTCCTGTACCAACATCACGCCGAAATACCTCAAGAAACATTCTTTTTGAAATTCTTAACCCGCAGGTCAGGATAAATGTAATCATTAGATCAAGGAGAAGCACCGTACGGGGAAAACTCGTAAATCCGTTAAGATCGAATCCATAAAGAATTATAAAAATAACTGCACTACTAAGGACCGTGGCTTTTGCAATACTGGCAAGATCCTGTAATGAAACATATCGCCAGCTCAGATCGTACAGACGATATAAGGCAAATACTGAGTACTTTACAATTAGAAATAATACAAGGAAACTAAGTAAAGGAAAAGAAGCAAAAAATGCGGGTTCAAACTCAAATCGTATGAAAAGAGCAGAAATGAGTGAAGCTGAAAAAGCAATGAGATCTAAAAAGACGAAGATAAATCGTCTCTTTGTATTCCCGCTTCTCAGGAAGCCCGTCATGGAATTAATCATAGCAGTCTAAAATAGTGTTGACAGAAACTTACGAAATAAGTTAAAAACTAAAAATACAACATTTTATATTGTGATGAAAATTACAGGGGAAAGAAATTGGGCATTTTTACATGACATTTCCCCGGTTGGTTAGAATAACAACCGGTGTCATAAGAAGAATTTTCAAGTCCGACCAAAATGAAGCCTTTGCATAATATTCTACATCCATAGCAAGTTTTACATCGATAGGTAATGCAGCCCTGCCACTTACCTGTACTATGCCAGTTATTCCGGGCTTGTATTTAAGAACCTGTTTTTGAAATTCTGTGTAGTCCTTTACAATTGACGGAACTTCAGGACGAGGCCCAATGATACTCATGTCCCCCAACAGTACATTGAAAAATTGAGGGAATTCATCAAAACTTGTTCGTCGTAACAACCAGCCTATCCTGGTTACTCTCGGATCATTTTCCTGTGTAAGCACCGGACCCTTAATCTCGGCTTTATCGACCATTGTCCTAAGTTTATAAACCTTAAAAATTACTCCATTAAGTCCAACTCTATCCTGTAAGAAAAATACAGGTCCTGGTGAGTCAAGTTTGATCAAAATTGCCGCAATTATCAGAAAAGGTAGCCCAAGTACGATTATTATTAAAGACAACAGAATGTCAGTGAGACGCTTTATCAATGTACCGTGTTTGCCCATTTACTTTTTTGCCCTTTCGAGAATCGATAGTGTAGTGTCTGCTACAAAGTCAATATCCTCGTCACTCATACCGGGCCAAATTGGTAAAGAAACTTCCCTCTCATAGAAAAATTCTGAGTTTGCAAAATCTTTTGTATCTAAACTAAAAGTGGATTTATAATAAGGATGGCGGTATAGAGGAATAAAATGGACACTGCAAACAATTCCTGCGTCTTTCATTTCATTAATAAATCTCGATCTGTCAATATTAATGGCCTCAAGATTAAGTAAAATTGGAAATAGATGCCAGCAGGTTTCTCTATCAGATTTTTGTAAAGGAAGTGTTAAAAGATCACTCTCGTTAAATGCCTGAATATATTTCTGAGCAATTGTTTTGCGCATGGAGTTCATGGAATCCAACTTTTTAAGTTGAGCTAATCCTAAGGCGGCATTTATATCAGTCATATTATACTTAAAACCCGGCGCTACAATTTCATAAAACCACGAGCCTTGTGCCGTATATCGATTCCAGGCATCTCTGCTCATCCCATGGAGTCGCATTATAGTGGCTCTTTTAGCAATTTGCTCATCACTAGTGCAGATCATCCCGCCTTCGCCTGTTGCTAATGTTTTTGTGGCATAAAAGCTAAAACAAACAACATCGCCGAATGAACCAATTTTTTTTCCTTTATAATATGACGGAAGAGAATGAGCGGCATCCTCAAGAATACGGATATTATGATGAGAGGCTAACTCGGATATCTCATCCATGTCACAGGGCTGACCACCATAGTGGACAGGAATGATAGCTTTTGTTCGTTTCGAAATAGCCTTTTCTATGGCGCTGACCAGAATATTACCGGTTTCTCTTTCAATACCAACAATTACAGGTTGCGCCTTAAAATAACATACGATTTCAGCAGTGACAGTAAATGTTACAGAAGGAACTAAAACTTCATCACCTTCTGAAATACCCATTGCCTCAAGCGCAAGATGAGCGGATGATGTCCAG
>CAYTLQ010000202.1:0-4210 GCA_964438715.1 uncultured Ignavibacteriaceae bacterium | reverse complement strand
TTTCACGGGTTATCCGTTACGATCTTTTTCAGAAACAATTGGTTAACTAATTTTCCAATCGATTCCCAATTCAGGATCGTTATATTTCAGTGTTCTTTCAGATTGTTTATTATAAAATATTGTACAGTTGTAATGAAAGATTGCTGTTTCACTGAGCACCGAAAAACCATGAGCAAAACCGGGTGGAATATAAACTTGTAACCGCTCCTTATCATTCAGTTCTACAGCAAAATGTTTACCGAATGTTGGCGAACCTCTTCTTAAATCGACTGCAACATCCCAAACCGCACCCAATAATACCTGGCAAAGCTTTCCCTGAGCAAAAGGATCGGTTTGATAGTGAAGACCTCTCACAGTACCATACGAAGAACCGGAAAAATTATCCTGAACAAATGTGAGAGTAAGCTCATTTTCTTCAAATCGTTTTAACTGGTAACTTTCGAAAAAAAAGCCTCTCTGGTCAAAAAACACAGCAGGTTGAATCAGAATTAAACCGGGAAAATCAGTTTGATAGATCGTCATAATAATTGTCTTACGATTGTGATTCGGAAAAAACTTTTTCTAAGTAACTTCTGTACATGCTTTTCGGCATTGATTGTATTAACTGTTCAAATTCTGCAGAAGAAATAAAACCTTTATAAAAAGCTATTTCTTCAAGACAAGCTGTTTTAAGACCTTGCCGCTCTTCTATTACACCAAAAAAGTTGGATGCCTGCAACAGAGCTTCCGGTGTACCCGTATCGAGCCAGGCAATTCCTCTACCTATCTTTTCGACTTTTAATTTCCCTGCTTTTAGGTAGTGTACATTGACATCAGTAATTTCTAATTCGCCTCTGGCAGAGGGTTTAAGATTTTTTGCAATTTCAACCACATTATTATCGTAAATATAAATTCCCGGTACAGCATAATCTGATTTTGGTTTTTGGGGCTTTTCTTCTATTGAGACTGCTTTACCATTTTTATCAAATTCAACAATACCATATCGCTCCGGATCCGTCACACGGTACCCGAAAATTACTGCACCATCAGTAAAATTGTCAATCGCATTATAAAGGAAATTGAGAGATCCATAAAAAATATTATCACCCAGAATCAGAGTTACCGAATCGTTACCGATAAATGAGGAGCCAATTATAAAGGACTGTGCAATTCCGTTTGGTGCTTCCTGAAGCTCGTATGAAATACTTATACCAAGGTGTGAGCCATCACCAAATAATTTCTGATACATTGGTATGGTCTCACTATTAGAGATTATGAGAATTTCTTTAATACCGCCAAGCATCAAAACCGAGAGCGGATAATAAATAAGTGGCTTGTCGTAAATAATAGTTAACTGTTTGCTATATACTTTCGTGATCGGGTATAATCGTGAACCTGAACCACCGGCAAGTACAATACCTTTCATGATGATAATTCCAAAATTTTTGTAAAGTTTTTAATGTGCCCAAAATAGTGAAAAATAAACATCGAATGAAAACGATTTTGTGCTTTTGGGTAACTTATTGAGTAATCAGAAAATTTGACATTCTTTTATAGTTAAATTTACCAGCAAAATAAAGTTGTTCCCATATAATTGCTGTCGTAGTTTTAAGAATAAAATATTCCGGGTTAATTAACCTGAAGTGAAAATTATAGAATTAGAAATAGCGTAAAATTTAAAACATAGTGTAATATAAATGAATACTTTCCTCGGGCTCTCTCGGCTTATGCGAATCGAACTGCCTATAGCGGCTGGAATATGTGTAATTCTAGGTCAAATTCTTTCGCTCGGAAATTTCCCTGATTATCTGGTTGCAATTACTGCGCCATTATCAATTATTTTCATCTCTGCCGCCATTCTGGTATTAAATGATTATTTTGATGTGGAATCGGATACAATTAACTCTCCACACAGACCAATTCCGGCAGGTTATGTTAAAAGAAGTGAGGCATTGATTTTTGCGATAGTTCTTTTTGTCGTTGGTTTTTTCCTCAGCTATTTTATTTCGTACTACTCTTTGCTTACCGCTTTTCTTGTCGCAATAATTGGTGTATTGTATAATCGATGGTTCAAACAAACCGGACTACCGGGTAATATTTTGGTAAGTTTTTCTGTAGGTATGACATTTATTTATGGCGGAATAACTGTTGGCCGTGTCTTCGAAACTGTTACTGTATATTTTGCGATAGTTGCCGCACTTGTTGATCTAGGGGAAGAAATTGCTGCTGATGCTATGGATAAAGAAGGTGATAAAGTGATTCAATCGAAGTCAATAGCAATCCGATATGGAAGGGAAACTGCATTAAAGATAAGTTTCGGTATTTTTTTGTTGGTGGTACTTTTATCAATTATTCCTTTTATAACCGGATGGTTTGAAGTAGTGTATTTAGCGCCAATAGTCATTATGGATTTATTCATTGCCGTACCTGCAATAAAATTACTACGATCTCAGGGGGATGAAGGGAGGAAGTATATTCGGACTATTTACCTTGGGGCTACTTTTAGCTTACTTTTGTTTCTTATAATGCGATTATTCGGTATTTGAAGAATGGTGGCGATTAAACACTTTGAAAACTGTTTAACGCATCTTGCCTTGAAGTAAAGATCTTGAAAACCTCATCAAGGTGCATTAATTCGAGAACGGGTATTAACGGATCCTGAACATTTAATAAACGAAGATCGCCGTTTTGGGATCTGATTTTTTTAAGTCCTGAAACTACAGCTCCAAGAAAAAAACTATCCATAAACTGAACTTCGTTAAGATCAATAATAATTTTACCACTATTATTTTTATCGATGAGAGAAAACAGAAAGTCCTTGAACTCTCGTGCAATCTCAGCCGTAGCTCTTTTTTGTGGAATTTGAATGAGTGTTATACCATTTATTTCACTAACCTCAAACATAGCGGATACTCCGACTAATTAAAAAAGCCTGTCCGTATGATAGGGGCAGGGAGAATTAAATTTTTCCCGAAAATTACGAATTCCCTTAAAGTATTCAAAAACAAGAACAATTATATTAATGACCAAAGTGAGGATTTAAAGCGAAAGCTGCGGCAAATGCCGCAGCTTTGAAGAGTTGAGCAGTCGTTATTACTTTACTTTAATTTCAAGTTCACGCGGCTTAACTTCTTCGGCCTTTGGTATGCTGATAGTCAGCTGGCCATCTTTGAATTCCGCTTCTATCTTGTCTTCCATAATCTTTTCGGGAAGAGTAAATGAACGGAAGAATTTACCATATACTCTCTCTACCCGATGATACTTTCCATTTTTATCATCCTTTGTCTGGTTCCTTTCACCACTTATCTTTAACTGTCCATTATGATACGAGATCTTTACATCATCTTTGGAAAGTCCGGGCAAATCGAGTTTTAACTGATACATATCATCGTTTTCATAGATATCGGTCATCGGCATCCAAACAGCGTTATCAAGGTCTTCTTCAGTTCTCCGTGAAAATGGAAATCCGAAGCGGTTTTCAAAATCGTTGAACAATTTGTTGAATTCTCTTTCAACATTTATCAACTCACGAACGGGATTGAATCTTACAAGTGACATATTTCCTCCTATTTTTAAGTTAATTAATGTTGTTATTTAATTGTAATTGACTTAGGTTGTTTTTCAGGCGATTTTGGCAAAACGATTTCAAGAACACCGTTTTCGAATTTTGCTTCAATATTATCAGTAAGAACTGCATCGGAAATCCGAAAATGTCTGCGGAAATCGCCTGTTCTACGCTCACGCAAAATATACTTACTGTTTTCCGGAATTGAAGGGTTAACCTTTCCTGTTACAGTAAGCAGATTTTCTTCTAACTTAATGTTTAAATCTTCCTTTTTTACTCCGGGCAGGTTGAGAAATATCGTGAAACTATTTTCCGATTCCAGAATATCCACTGCCGGAGTTTTGTAGCATTCCTGATTACTTCCTTTTCCTGTGTTAACAGATTTTTCTCGTAATGTGTACATTGTTTTACCTCTAATTTTGTTGTTAATTAATCTGAAAAAATATTTACAATTGGTGTGCCAATTATTTTTATTTCGCTAAGTTATTTATTTTTAATGATTTAGTGATATCTGAATAGAAAGATTATAAATAAGTCAATATGGCTTAGTGTGTGTAATTATGACATATATTTATTATTTCCATAGACTATTTGTCAAAAAATATGTCACAATGACTACTATCTGCCATTTTGTCGCATTTTTTTATTTATTGCTTTGTTTATCTC
>CAYTLQ010000201.1:0-15506 GCA_964438715.1 uncultured Ignavibacteriaceae bacterium | reverse complement strand
GTTTATAATTTTCATAACTCGGTCATCAAATCTGAAGGTCTTTTATATGCACTTGGATTAGTAGAGCAAAAGTTCGGTGCTTCTGATAGTACAAGTAATGTATCTACCGCAGATTCATTTACCATTACTGCTAAGTCAGGTGGCTGTGTTCTCGTCCGACAAGTAAAGGCACTGATGAACCATGGTCTCCTTTAGCAATTTTGATTTTTTTATTATTATACTATTTTTCATAGCGCTTACGCTGATTGCGTATTTTTCTTCCCGAAATGTGGATGAAAGCTACCAAAGTTACTTTTTGGCAGGAAGAAATGTAGGTCTTTACATTTTTGTATTGTCAAATGTTTCAACCTGGTATGGTGGAATACTGGGTGTTGGTGAGTTTGTGTATTCTCATGGGTTCGTTACATGGTTTGTACAAGGTTTGCCTTATTATGTATTTGCGCTTTTATATGTACTCATTTTCACCAAAAAAATACATTTTGAAGATTATACAACCATTCCTGAACGAATAATGAGCCGGTTTGGTGCTCATGCCGGGAAAATATCAGCGGTCATCATACTTATCCTAACAAATCCGGCTCCTTACCTACTTATGACTGCAAATATTATTGGGTATGTAACCGGAATCCCCTTGCTTCCGTCATTGTTAATAAGTTTCTTGTTTAGCGGTGTTTACATATTAAAAGGCGGATTAAAGGCAGATCTTTACACAGATGTTTTGTTTTTTTTTATAATGTTTGCCGGTTTTATAGCGGCTTTCTTCTTTCTCTCAAATCATTACGGGGGAATTACTTTCTTACAGGAGCATCTTCCGGGTAGTCATCTTACTATTACCGGAACATTTTCTCCAACGATTATTCTCGTCTGGTGGTTGATAGCTATAACTACATTCAGTGATCCGGGATTTCATCAAAGAGTAAAATCTGCCAGAAATATTTCTGTAGCCCGATGGGGTATAATTATATCAATTGGATTTTGGATGCTGTTCGATTTTCTCACACTATCTGCCGGACTTTACACTAAAGCGTTATTCAATGATCTGAAAAATCCTGTTGAAGCTTTTCTTATTTTAGGAGATAAAATTTTACCATCCGGTATTAAAGGAATATTTTTTGCAGGACTTTTAGCTACAGTTCTTTCCACATTAAACAGTTTTCTCCTACTTTCATCTGCTACCTTAACGAATGATCTTTTCAACATCCATCAGATCAAAGAAAATATAACCCCCCGAAAGGCAAGTATGATAGCGACTATTATAGTCGGCTTTGTCGGTATTTTTTTATGTTTATTAATCCCTTCGGTGGTAGAGATGTGGTACATACTTGGCTCAATAGCTATTCCAGGATTTATTATCGTATTAATCGCTGCCTTTTTCCAAAAGGGAAAGATGAGTGAAAAAGTTATAGTTTTCGAAATGATTTGTGGAGCGGGCGTAAGTATAGTTTGGTTTTTACTTCGTTACTTGTCTTTGCTTAATGAATTTTATGCACAGATTGAACCGATGTTAATTGGGTTAACAGTTTCCGTAGTTATACATATATCAGGAATGATGCGATTTAATAAAAAAGAGCCGCAGTAATGTTACAGCGGCTCTCATAAATGATAATCAGGGGAGAAGAACACCAACAGCAATTACTGTTGTCCAGATTCCTGTTTTGTCTCCTTCAGCAGACTGGGTTATATTATACGAGCGAACAATTTTTCCTGACATTTTATAAATATTTTCTCTCTCGCTCCAGTCAGTATCAGGATTAAATTCCACTCCAAGGGTGGTAGCTAACATTGTTGCAGCAAGATCTTCTGCATAATCACCGGCAACTTTTTCGGTTTCCCCATAAGGGTGATGTTCCGAAAGATATCCGTATTGTTCCGGATCTGCCGGAAGAGCCACCCCGATTGATGAGGCAATCAGACGGTTTGGCTCATTTGTAGAGTTACGGGCCATAACACAAAATGTTATCTGCCCGGGGCTTAATAATTTCAGTCCTTCTTCTTTCGATATTCGTTTACACCCCGCCGGATAAATACTACTGACAGTAACGAGGTTACATTTTTCAATACCCGCGTTGCGCAAAGCTAATTCGAAGGAATTGAGGTATTCTTTATGGCGTCCTACCCCTTTTGTGAAAAATATTTTAGTTGGGACATACAATATGTCATCTCCTTTCTTGTATTAACAAATAATTTTTAAAAAATTCCTTTTACCAACTTTAAGTATATTTTCTTTCTGATACTCAAGTGGTGCGTTTACATCAGTTATTTTTTCGTTATTAAAAGTAACCCCACCTTGTTGTACAAGTCTTCTTGCGTCATTTTTTGAAGATGCAAATGCAGATAGCATAATCAACTCAATTATATTCTTTGGCGGCTCAACATCAATCTTCAATTCCGGAATATCATCGGGGACCTCTTTTTTAATGAAAATTTTATCGAAATTATCCTGGGCTTCCTTAGCCGCGTCTTCGGAATAGTACATTCTCACTAATTCCCGGCCAAGCTGTCGTTTTAGATCTCTTGGATTCTCTGTTCCACTTTCAAGTCGGGATTTAATTTCATTAAGTTCTTTATTGGATATATCTGTAGCTAATTCGAAGTAGGGATAAATTAGTGTATCGGGTATTGATAATGTTTTACCAAAAATATCCTCGGGAGAGTCACTGATTCCGATATAATTTCCATAAGATTTACTCATTTTTTCAACGCCATCTGTTCCGACCAGTAAGGGCATCGTAAGAATAACCTGCGGCTCAAGACCATAATCGCGTTGAATATCACGGCCAACCAACAGGTTAAATTTTTGATCGGTTCCACCAAGTTCAACATCACTTTTTATTGCAACTGAGTCCATTGCCTGAGCAAGCGGATACAGAAATTCATGAATACTGATAGGTTCACCCGCCTTATAGCGTTTTGTAAAATCATCCCGTTCAAGCATTCGGGAAACAGTATATCGTGATGCGAGTTTAATAACATCTTCAAAACTCATTTTCCCTAGCCATTCAGAGTTGTAAACCATTTTGGTTTTATTTTTATCGAGAATCTTGATTGCCTGTTCAAAATAGGATTGACCGTTTTTTCGTGTTTCATCGAGTGTAAGGGCAGGTCTCGTTTCATTTCTCCCGGTAGGATCGCCAATCATTCCCGTAAAATCGCCTATTATAAGTATTGCCTGATGACCGAGTTGTTGAAACTGGGCTAGTTTACGAAGTACAACGGAATGTCCAATATGAAGATCAGGCCTGCTAGGGTCGCAGCCAAGTTTAATATTGAGTGGTTTTTTATTTTTTATTGAAGATTCAAGTTTCTTAACAAGTTCATCTTCCGGTATGATCTCAGAAGCCCCTCTTCTGATAATATCCATCTGTTCATTAACAGGGGGGAAGTGCAATTCCAATTCTCGATATTCTCCTTACACTAATAATCGAATAAAAATTCATTATTTACAGTTAAAAAAGTCTTCATATTAATATTTTATTTTTCTTTCCTGTGAGCGGTTAAAATCTTTTTTCGCTATCGCTTCCCGTTTATCGTATAATTTTTTACCAAGAGCAAAACCAATTTCCACTTTTACTTTGCCATTCTTAAAGTACATACTTAACGGTATCAGAGTATAACCTTTTTCCTGAATTTTCGAACGAAATTTTCGTATTTCCGATTTGTTCAGCAAAAGTTTTCTATCTCTGAAGGGGTCATGATTGTTAATATTACCTTGTTTATACTCACTTATCTGAGCAGATTTTAACCACACTTCATTTGCCTCAATAACAGCATAAGCATCAGTAAGGTTTACTTTACCCGACCTAAGAGATTTAACCTCAGTACCAGTGAGGACAATACCTGCTTCAAAAGACTGGATAATCTGATACTCAAATCTTGCCTTACGGTTGGTAACAATGATCTTAATTCTGTCTTCGGACATTCTGAAAATTTAAATTTTAAAAATATTTGAATGGCAGTATAAAAACAAGTATCCTAAAAGAATTATAGATGAATAATTCAACTTTAATAATTGAATTGTGAAATTCATCGAAAATTAAAGGCGTTTGATGATAATACTCACCATTTCTCTAAAAAAAATACTGTATATTTAACTCTGATTTTGGTAATGTTATTTATTTGCTGTTTCTATAACATTTCTACTCCTTACGGAAGCCTCTACATGTATGTGCGTTTTTTTTTAACAATTTTTTACAGAGGATTCAATATGAGTTACCTTACCTTTATTTACCGTAAAATTTCAACCTTGCCTCTTATATTAATTTTGCTCTTTACTGTTGGTTGTGAGGAAACAACAAAGGAAGAAGAGACCAATCCTGCAAATTCAAAAGTCAAATCTGATCAGGCTTATCAGATGGTTGAAAATGAAATGTTTAATATGATTAATGGCAATAATCAAACCCTTACCGATTTTGATCAGTATAAATTTGAATCCGCTTTAACTCTTTACAATGAAGCTCTAAAACTGGATCCAAATAATATTGATGCCCGATTTGGTGCTGCAATTACTGAGATTCTTTCTGCGTACGCAAATCCCGAAATAAATAAACTGATTAAAGAAATCGATTCATCCGATCTGAATAGCCCAATAAAAAAGGGATTGTTTGTACCTCTTCTCCGTCGCGGAACTGCGGCTTTTAGTGTCTCTCTTAATGGTGCTGGTGAGAATCTGATATATTCTTTCAGGAAAGCCCTGGGTGACCCACCACTTATTAGTAGAATACAGAGCGTACTTGAAAATCACTTTTTACCAAAACTAAACTCAGCAATTTCTCATTTAGCGCTTATTGATGATAATGAATCGTTCAGATTTATTATCAGTGGTAAAATGCAGGGTGATCCAACTCTCTCTGCGATATCACTATATTGCACTGAAGTTTCGTTGTTGGAGGCAGCACTAAATGGATTAAAGTTCGGTCTTGAAACATTCTTTATGTACAAGTTCGAACTTCCGGATTACACTCAGGCATCGTTATTATCAGCCCTAAATAAAAACAGTACAAATTTCTTTTATTTGAAAACGGATGGCCAGGCGAGGGCTTTAGCAGCAAAGGCAACCTTTACCAGAATGGTTCAAAAATTAAAAAATGCTGCCGATTATTTGGGTCGTGTTTCCGGAAATAAACAAGATGCGGCAATAAAACTTGGCAATGACGGAATCAGTCAAAGTGATCTTGACACGGTGAAGAAATACTTAAATAAAATGGAAACAGCACTGAGCTCTACAATTCAGGTTGAAATAAAGAATGGGGATTCTGACGGCAACGATTATACAATTAACATTAACATTGGTAACTTCCTGAGTAACCCACCGCAAAATCCTAAGACAGAACTATTACCTTCATATAGTGTTGAACCCTCAGGGAATGATGGAGTACATTTAAAGTTCGACGCCGCCACTTATAATGAATTTGTTTTTCCTGATCCCACTATCAGGGGATTACTTCCCGGGATGACAAATGAGACGCTAAAGCGACTTCTTTATATAGATGAGGAATTCGCGTTTCGGTTAACGGGTTGGATTAATATCCGTGGTGTTTACGATTATTATAGTTATGCAACATCACTTAAAGTTAAAATTTACACTGCAGTAAATTCATATATGAGCACAGTTAACGAATGGATGGGCTATGAAATATTTGTCCGTGATGCAGGAACAACACCGGTTGAAATAACCCGAATAGAACTGATAGATGGTCTTAATGTGTATGAACTGAAAAATTATGTTCAAAATGCACCGGTATTGAGTATTGTTTCAAAGAAAGAGGTTTGGTCGGAAATTTATTTTGTTCCACCGCCTCACGATCTTAATGCTACAGTGTTACAGAATTTACCAAGAGTGCGTCTAAGTTGGTTAGTTAACGGATTATCCAACGGAAACCCCTGGGCATACAAGGTTCAGAGAAAAGAAAATTCTGGTAATTTTTACGAAATTTATCCTTCATATTTTAGTGGCTTTACAGTTGATGATTATTCAATTATTACAGGGACGCAATATACTTACAGAATTCGTACGACTACTCCTGATGAAAATTACAATTATTATTATAATCAGTACATATTCGGGACCTTGAACCCAATCTATTCGAATGAGGTGACCATTACTCCGTGAAGTCCTTCTGCCGACTAAGCGCAGTTATAATGTTTCTTTCTGCCGGGCTTTTACAAGCCTGGCAGAGAGATTCCACTTTAATTGATGAAGAAAAAAGCATAATTCTAAGTGGGGAATTGTTTGATTTAATGCGTTATAATTCAGGGAATTACTACGGCATTATTGGATTAAAAAATGTTTATTGTAAGTTCCCCCTGCCGCTTAATGATCAGAAATTATCAATTACACTATTTAGAAATACTTATTTTGTTAACTCTCGTGCCTCCTTTGGTGGTTTAAATGTGAATATTAAATCGGAGTCAACCGGTTTTATGGCAGAATATGAAAGGAATTTCAAACGGTTGACCCTTTTTTCTGATTTAGAATTAATTCAGACCGATGAAAAGAATGTAGCAGGATTTACTATCGGGGCAAAGATTCTCCTGATAAACTCTCTCAACACATATTATAAATTTTCCTCAGGAATCAATCCCATTCCGCTTGGTGTTGAAGCGAAATATTTTGAAGAAGATATGAAAATGAATGACCCACCTAAGCTGATGTATTTTACTCATATCTTTAGTATGAAACACCTGTCAACCGAATATACATTTGGATACGAAAACTCTTTTGCAATGCCGCGCGAAATGGACAGGATTACCGGTTTAAGTTTGTCAGGATTTAACCGGGAAGTATTTTACATATTAAAAACAAATCTAAAATGGCTTAAACTTCAATTTGAATACCGATTTAGCAGGAAAAAGTATCAAGGTATAATTTTAGAAAGAGGATTGGAGTTCAGCAATTTTAATTTGTCTAGTTATAAAAGAGAATCAGTTTCTGTCCATGGCAGTTTCACGATAGGGGACAAATGGAGAATAGATACTGAATATCAGTATAATTTTTTTGGCGCTTATTTGACTGGAGTGATCGAGTCATGGCCATTTAGTAGTATCATACAATCGATTTTTATAAATCGCTTTTACATGAGATTACAAGGTAGTCTAAAATATCATTCTCTCTCATTTGATGTATCAAATGAATTCAAAAAAGGGAAGATAAATCTTGGGCTAATCTATTATGATATTATTCCTGAAATAATTACCGAAACATGGCAACCGGAATTTCTGTTTTTGGGTATCAGAGATTACAAAAAATACATACTTGAAATTAAACGGGCTGGATTAATCAGAGCAAAAATAGGGACAATAATCCGTCTAAGTAAACATATTATGTCCGAGTTTGCGATTAGTCAAATTATTCCGGTTTACCTTTACAAAAATCGAAACACATTTTCATCCGGCACCATAGTAAATCAACAACTTCCCTCAGAAAAGATTAGTCAGGTTGATGGCGGAAGGCTTTTTATTCTGAGACTTTTTTACAATTTTTAAGTCCAATAAGAAACACGATAAATTTGAAATATACACCTTTTTTCGGTATATTTCTTAGTTATGAAAAAATTGATCATAGCAATTGATGGTCCCGCCGGTTCAGGTAAAAGTTCTACGGCAAAAAAGGTCGCCGATAAGCTCGGATATCTTTATATCGATACCGGCGCCATGTACCGTGCAGTAACCTGGCTAGCGCTTGAAAAAAATATTAGCGATTATGAAGAGCTTATTATCGCAAATTTAAAGAATTGTGACCTACGCTTAGAATACAGCGAAGGTAAAACAAGAGTTTTTATTGATGAGTTAGAGGTAACCGATAAAATCCGCACTCCACTCATAAATAGTCGGGTGAGTTCCATTAGTGCAATACCGGGAGTGCGTCAGGCTTTAGTGGAGAAACAGCGTCATTTGGGAAAGTCAGGCGGGGTAGTGATGGAAGGCAGAGATATTGGTACTGTTGTGTTTCCAGATGCTGACCTGAAAATTTACATGACTGCCTCGATAGATAAAAGGGCTGAAAGACGATTCAGGGAGGTTAATGGAATAGAATCCGGGGTAAGTTTTGAGGAAATAAGAAACAATATTGTATCACGCGATAAAGTTGACTCTTCCAGAGATGTTAGCCCTTTGACAAAGGCTTCCGATGCAATAGAAATAGATACTTCTGATTTAACGCTTGATGAACAGGTGGAAGCTATTGTGAAGCTCGCCTCCGAAATTTCGGAACTAAAGCTCACGGGAAGCCGTTGAATAAAAAAAGATTTATTTGAGTATGGAAGTAACAATTGATAAAAGTGCAGGTTTTTGCTGGGGAGTTGTAAGAGCAATAGATTTTGCTGAGAAAGAGTTGTCGGAAACACAGAAAGTGTATTCACTTGGTGATGTTATACACAATGCTGTGGAAGTGAAACGGCTAAATAACCTTGGTCTTGAAACAATTTCGGTTAATGATATAGATTCCCTGGAGAAAGGAAGTAAAATTTTAATTCGTGCGCATGGTGAACCTCCCTCTACTTACGCTCGCGCACTCAAAGCTGGTGTCGAGATCATAGATGCTACCTGTCCGGTAGTAACAAAGGTTCAGGAGCGTATTCGAAAATTTGTTGACAGGAATTTTCAGATTGTAATTTTTGGTAAAAAAGACCATGCTGAGGTAATTGGCTTACGCGGTGTTACAGGTGATACTGCTATTGTAGTGCTTAGTGTCGAAGAAGCCCTGCAAAAAGTGGATATTAACCGACCAACGGTACTATTTTCGCAAACCACTGTTGATAAAGAAACCTTTTACGCTATTGCTGATGCACTGAAAAAACGCATTGAAACTGTAGAAATTGGTTCGATTGAGGACACAGCTGTTGAGTTTCATGCTAAAGACACTATTTGCGGACAGGTTTCGGGAAGAGAAAAGAAGCTCCGTGAATTTGCCAGAATGAATGATATTATCATATTTTCCGCAGGCAGAAAAAGCAGTAATGGAAAAGTATTGTATTCTATAGCCAAGCAGGAAAATGAAAGAACATATTTTATTGAAACTGCTGATGAACTGGATTGGAAGTGGTTTAACGGAGTTAACAAAGTTGGTATTACCGGCGCCACATCAACTCCTCATTGGGTAATGGCAGAGCTCAAAAAAACTATCGAAGAAAAATTTAACAATAAAACTGCTGTCACTAATTAATCTATGTTACATTAAATTTCGCTTTGGTTCTTGTTTCGGCGGCAGGGCAGGAAACAAAGCAAAATCATATTGAATGGAGGTTCAATGTCAGAGTCCTCAGGTAGTCCGAAATCCACTTTGTTAGAAGAAGACTACAATAAATCAAAAAAATTCTTCGGCGAAGATGAATATTCTTTAGAAGAATTTAATGCCCTTTCCAAAATTTATTCTGAATCGTTCCGGAATGTTAAACAGAATGAAGTGGTAAAAGGAAAAATCGTAAGAATCCTTCCGGATTCGGTAATCGTGGATGTCGGATTTAAATCCGAAGGTTCAATTCCCAAAGACCAGTTTGCGGATTTTAGTGCTGTGAAGTTAGGCCAGGAAGTTGAAGTTGTTCTCGAAAGTGTTGAAGATCAGGAAGGTAACCTTGTATTAAGCAAACAGCGTGCTGATTTCCTTCGTATCTGGGAGCGCGTATTAAATGCTTACGAAAAGGGAGAAATCATTACCGGTAAAATTATTCGCAGAATCAAAGGTGGTATGGTTGTAGATCTCATTGGTATGGAGGCATTTCTCCCGGGATCACAAATTGATGTTCGCCCTATTCGTGATTTTGATGCTCTTGTCGGGAAAGAGATGGAATTCAAGGTTGTTAAAGTTAATATACCAACCGAAAATGTTGTAGTTTCGCATAAAGTTCTCGTTGAAGAAGAACTTGCAGACCAGCGTAAAGCAATTCTCGAAAAACTCGAAAAGGGTCAGATACTCGAAGGTGTTGTTAAAGCCGTTACCGATTTTGGTGTCTTTGTTGACCTCGGTGGAGTTGACGGACTTGTTCATATAACCGACCTTAGCTGGGGAAGAATCAATCACCCGAATGAGGTTGTTAAACTTGATCAGGTAATTAATGTTGTAGTAACCGATTTTGATGAAGAAAAGCGCAGAATATCGCTTAGTCTCAAAAAACTGTTACCACATCCTTGGGAAAATATCGATGAGAAACTTAAAGTGGGAGATAAAGTTTCCGGTCGTGTTGTTTCTCTTACAGATTATGGTGCATTTATCGAAATAGAAAAAGGTATTGAAGGCCTTATTCATAACTCAGAAATGAGTTGGACTCAGCACATAAAACATCCTTCTCAGATGGTTTCAATGGGTCAGATTGTAGATGCAATCGTTTTGAATCTCGATAAAGAGGAAAAGAAAATCTCTCTTGGTATGAAGCAGCTTGAACCCGACCCTTGGCACGAGCTCATGCAAAAATATCCTGTTAATAGCAAACACACAGGTGTTGCTCGTAATCTTACTAATTTTGGAGTGTTTGTTGAACTTGAGCCCGGTATTGATGGTCTGGTACATATTTCTGACCTTTCCTGGACAAAGAAAATTCGCCACCCGGGTGAGGTAGTGAAAAAAGGAGAGCGACTTGAGGTTATCGTTCTTTCTGTTGATATGGAACAAAGAAAGATTTCACTCGGTCATAAACAGATACTTGATAATCCGTGGGATAGATTTGAATCACTTTATGCCGCAGGTGTCTCAACCGAAGGTAAAGTTGTAAGAATTATTGAGAAGGGTGTAATCGTCGAGCTACCTGAAAAAGTGGATGGTTTTGTACCCACCAGCCAGCTTTCCACAGGTAGAATTAAAAACCTTTCAATGCACTTCCCGATTGACAGTAACCTGAAAATGAAGGTTATTGAGTTTGACAAAGAAAGTAAGAAAATCGTCCTCAGTGCCCTTGCATGGTTAAAAGAGCAGGATGAAAGTGTAATTGAAGAATACATCTCTTCTCATAAACTTGAAAAGGTAACTGTGCAGGATATAAAGGCTGCAGAAACTACCACTGTTGATGCCGCCGATTTCCCTGCATTTGATACACCTGAGGATACTCCTGCACCATTCACACCATCAGCATCGAATGGTGAAAATAAAGAGTAATCATTTTTTAATAAGTGATGAATCAAGGACGGGGACACCACCCGTCCTTTCTTATTTGTATGAGTAAAAAAGTAGCATTACATACATTAGGTTGTAAATTAAATTTTTCAGAAACCTCAACTATCGGGGAACAGTTTCGAAAAAAAGGTTTTAATATCGTCAATTTCGATTCCGAGGCTGATATCTATGTGATTAACACATGTACGGTTACCGAGAATGCTGAAAGGGAATGCCGTCAGATCGTTAGAAGGGCGTTGAGAAACAATCCGGATGCCTACATTGCCGTAACAGGCTGTTATGCACAACTCCGTCCGGAGGAAATTGCATCTATTCCCGGAGTGGATGCAGTTCTCGGTTCATCAGAAAAATTCCGATTGTTAGAGTTATTGGAAAATTTTGAGAAGCAGGAGCTTGCTTGTGTATTCGTCTCTCCGACGGAATCTATGAATTCCGATTTTGGACTTGCAACTTCAACTGATGCTGATTCAAGAACCCGTGCATTTTTCAAGATCCAGGATGGATGCGACTATAAATGTTCATTTTGCACTATTCCTTTGGCAAGGGGTAAAAGCAGAAGCCTTGATCTCAGTAGTGCAGTCTGGCAGTTTCAGAATCTTTTGGAGAGAGGATATAAAGAGATAATACTGACCGGTGTCAATGTCGGTGATTATTCATCTGAAAAAGGAGAAGGTCTTTATGAGCTTCTTAAAGCATTTCTTGAGGTTGATGGTGAATACCGTTTGCGAATAAGTTCCATAGAACCTAATTTGCTCAATGACAATATTATTGAGCTGACCGCAAATGACCCGCGTATGTGTAAGCATTTTCATATTCCGCTACAAAGTGGCAGTGACAAAATACTACGGCTTATGCAGAGACGCTATAATTCAGAATTATATAGTGAAAGAATACGCACTATTAAAAATCGGATACCTGACTGTTGTATTGGTGTTGATGTAATTGTAGGGTTTCCGGGAGAATCTGAAAGTGATTTTCTGGATACTCATCAATTCCTGAGAGATCTTCCAATTTCTTACCTGCATGTGTTCACATATTCAGAACGACCTGAAACAAAAGCAATTACTTTTCCGGCGTCCGTTGATATGTTTGAAAGAAGAAGGCGAAACAATATTCTTAGAATTTTAAGCGAGAAAAAGAAAAATGAATTTCTTACTTCGATGATAGGGAAAAATGTTCAGGTTCTGTTTGAATCGGAGGAAAAAAATGGTGAGATGCGCGGTTTTTCATCAAATTATATCAGAGCCTCTCATAGTTACCAGCGGGATAGTGTAAATAATTTTACTGTATTTCAAATATCGTCTATAATTGATAATATTGCTTATGGAAATATTATTAATTAAAACGGAATTTAACCAACAATGAAAATATTTTTCGTATTCTTTCTGCTAAGTTCATTAGTATTTTCTCAATCAGAAAGTTTGTCCCACCGCCCAAAATTTCAGAAAGTTTACGAATTTAATAATACTATCAGTGTTCCAGAGCAAAAAAAACCTGCTCTTTCAATTCTTTATTCTGCGCTTTTACCGGGTATGGGTGAGTTATACGCGGGAGATTATTCTACCGGAAAATATTTTACTATTGCAGAGGCTACATTTTGGGTAACATATTTCGGTATCAGCACATACGCAAATTGGGAGAGGGATAATTTTAAGGCTTATGCTAAAACAAAAGCCGGTGTAAAAGGTGACTCCTACGATGATGATTACTACGCAACGGTAAGTAATTATAGCGATATTGAGCAGTACAACAATGAAATGCTTTTACAAAGGCGTTTCGAATACCTTTATGATGTTTCAACACACTATTGGAAATGGGAAAGCACAACTGATAGACGCGCCTATCGTAGTATGTGGGTTGCCAGTCAGACCGCAAAAAACAACCTTCGGTTTGTTGTGGGCGCTTTAGTATTAAATCGGGTAGTGAGTATTATTAATGCTGTGAGATTAACCTCTGCTCACAATAAAAAATTACAGGAAGAGCAATCAGGCAGTCTTTATTTCAGCCCTGAAATGTTTGAGGGGAAGTCTGTAGGTTTTTCGGTTAATTTTGTAACAACCTTCTAATTAAATTTTTTATATTAAAGCCTGAGTGAGTTATCACTCAGGCTTTTTTTATTTTATTAGTATAGCTTTACCTATTGCAGAAGGTTTTCCTTGTATCTCAAGGCGATAAAAATAAATACCGCCGGGTAAATCTTTTGCATCAAATTTAATACGATGCAATCCTCTGTCATACATCGAACCGGCAAGATCTTCGATAAATTCTCCGTTTATGGAATATATTTTCAGATTTACAAAATTCTTTTCAGTAAGCGTAAACTCTATGGTTGTTTCAGGATTAAACGGATTAGGATAGTTACCATGTAATTGAAATAGAACAGTGCTCTTCACATCGATTTGAACTGATTGCGAATATGAAAAATCTCCTGAATAATCAACTTGTTTTATCCTGTACTCAAATGAACCAGATCCGGGAGATATGTCCTTAAATTGATATCTCGATATTTCAGTTTTTGTACCATTCCCAGGTAGTGTACCTATTGACTGCCATTGGAGCCCACTTTCTGAATTTCTCTTTTCGATTTCAAAATAATTATTATTTGTTTCACTCGCTGTTACCCATTCAAGTAAAACTTCGTTGCCCGAAAGATGAGCCTGGACTGAAAGAAACTCTACCGGAATTGGATTTGGTAGAATTATAACCGGGTGTTTTGGCCCAAACGCCCACCAGTCTGCATCTGAAGGACGACCATCGAAGTTTATACTAAGACCACATGAGTAAATTGTATCTTTTTCCACAGTATCGGGAGCTGTATAGTTAAACACCCAAAATACTGTGTCACGAACTGTGGCGAAGCGAAGTGGAATTCTTTGCGTAATTTCATTATCTATAAGCACCGATACAGTATCGGCTAAGCCGAGAGTACCGAATCGGCATGCGACATTATATCCTCCGCCAATTGCCGGACCTCCTGTGAGGAACATTCGATATTGATAAGTTTGTCCTGCAAATACAGTATCTGGTCCTGTTACCCAAACTTTTACTGATGGGCTTGAATCAACTCTATGGCATACACATCCGTCACCATTTAGTTCAGTACAATTGATTCGTTGCGTGCTGTTATGCCCGATAAAAGCGTATGATAGAAACGCAATAAAAATGAGAATCAAAAGTAACTGCACTTGTCTCATTTTATATATACCATTTTTACGGTTTTCTCAAAAATCATATTGTCGGAGAGCCTTCGAGCTGAGAGGTGAGCATAATAGATACCACTAGACAATCCTTCAGGTGAAAAACTTATTAAGGTTTTGCCCGGTTCCTTTATACCACTTAAGAGGTTTATTAATTCGGTACCGCTAACATTATATACCTTTAATGAAATATCAGCTTTATCGGATAATTCAAAAGAAATATTTGTTGCCGGATTAAAAGGATTGGGGAAATTAGTAAACAGAGTAACTCCCTCAGGGAAAACATTATCTATCGTTAGTGGTGCAGAATAAACAAAAGCGCCATTAAAATCAATTTGTTTAAGTCGGACTTTAAGACCTGTTACAGGTGCCGGTAAAACGAACCGGTAGTGCTGGTGTAAAGTGGTTGTTCCAAATCCACGGACAAAGCCCTGAGTTATCCATTCATTTTTTCCCGATTCAGCAGTTTCAATGTAGAATCCATAATTATTTGTCTCAGATGCAGTCTCCCATGATAGAAGAATGTCGTTATTATAAGAATGATAGTTAAATGAAACTAACTCAACCGGAATTACATTGGTTACTGTGATTTTTTTCGGTGCTCCGAAATTCCATTTATCAAGGCTTGTCGGAAGGCTATCCATGTTTGCACTTAATCCAACTGAAAAAATTGTATCTGAGCCGGTTACCATTGGAGCCTGATAATTAAATAACCATCGTATTGTATCACTATTAGCAGTTTTAACAAATGCGTGAGTTAATTCATTATCAATTATTTTTGATGATGTATCTGCCGGAGTAACCAAACCTCTTCTCGATGCAACATTAAATCCGCCTCCAATTGTCTGAGTTCCCGTTATTATTAATTGATAAGTTGCTGTTTGACCTTGAAGCAAAACATCTGGTCCCATAATTTGAACATTTACACCGCTATCCGGAGTAAGATTGTGGCACAGGCATCCTTCACCATTCATTTGAGTGAGGCCAACAATGCCGTGCATTAACTCTTCCGATGCATAGAGCAGGAAGGAAAAAAATACTGCAACTAATAATAATCTGTATTTCATTTATTTAATAAGCATCAGTTTTTTAGTTGATGAATAAATTTTTCCGTTTATTCCATTGAGTGTCAAAGTATAAAAGTATGAACCGCTGGCATAACGGGAGAGATCTAATGTATAGAGACTTCTGAAAAATTAAATTTTTAT
>CAYTLQ010000200.1:0-10435 GCA_964438715.1 uncultured Ignavibacteriaceae bacterium | reverse complement strand
GGCATTATTGCATACGACTCGAACATTCCAATTGGATGGTGTTCATTCGGATGGCGTGATGATTTTGTCAGGCTAAAAACCGCACGCTTACTAAAACCGGTTGATGATAAAAAAGTTATATCAGTAATTTGTTTCTATATTGTCAGGAGATATCGAAGAAAAGGAGTTTCTTCTGAATTAATTAATGCTGTTGAAAAATTTCTTATTAACTTAAATGGAAGTGTGATAGAAGCATATCCGATTATTCCTGTTCATTCAAAAGTTCCGGATGTTTTTGTCTGGACAGGAATACTGAATTCATTCATAAAAAACGGCTTTTCTGTTGTTGCAAAACCGGGAAACACACGCGCAATTGTGCGAAAAATTTTACTTGAAACAGACTCTGCATTTCTCAAATAATTTTAGAAAAATTTTTTATATTGACAAATCAACTCATTCAATTACAAAACCAGGAGAATCAATGAAAGCAATCCGGCTTACAATATTCTTTTTAGCGCTTTGGCAGGTTTCCTCTTATGCCCAATCGTATCAGGGACCTGCAAGCGGCTCCGTCTCAAGTGGAGTTACGGTAACTACGGGATCTTTTGCTGACGCAATTCACGAAACGAACTTCAGACCATCTGCGATGAAGAATGTTTTCTTTAACAGTTACATGGCTGATTACAAAGGAATGCCTGCGCCTACAGGTGATGCTGGCTCTAATTATATGGTCGATCCATTGATCACACGCACTCCTGTTAATCAGGCTGGCGATTATGTAATGACAAATAATTTTGTTGGAATACCGGATCAGGGCTTTTACATTCCTCCCGATCCATATATTGCTGTAGGACCTACTCATCTCGTAAGTGTGGTAAACAGCCGTTTCAGAATATTAACCAAAACCGGTACTGTTGTAAGCACAATCGAAGCCGCTTCCTGGTTTTCATCCGCTCTTCCGGGATGTGATCCGTTCGACCCGAAAGTTCTTTATGACCATTATGCTAAACGCTGGGTGATGGTTTGGCTGCATTTAGGATCATCTACAGCATATTACCTGGTTTCTGTAAGTGATGATTCAATACCAACCGGAACATGGTATAACTGGGCGCTTCCCTCTCATGTGAATGGTTCCGTCAACTCTGGGAACTGGGGCGATTATCAAGGTGTCGGCTATGATGATAAGGCTCTTTATATTACTTCCAACCAGTTTACTTTTTCCAGTTCATATAACTATGTAAAGCTTCGCATAATTCCTAAAACCGACCTCTATGTAACCTCCCCCGGGGTTGTTAACTGGAAAGATCTTTGGGATCTTCGTACACCAAATGGCGAAGTAGTCTTCGGTACCCGACCTGTCAGAGCTTATAATAATCCATCTGAATTTTATCTCGTTTCCCGCTCACCATTTGTTACAGGTACATATTTTACTGTCCATAAAGTATTAAATCCCCTTACGACACCTTCAATTACTGCTGTTAATGTTCCTGTTGTTGCGTACGCAGACCCCAATGATGCAGGACAATTAGGCGGTTCTCAGACAATTGACGGAGGCGGTAGTAATATTCGTAACGAACCCGTTTACCGCAACGGTAAAATATACCTTACACATTCCGTTAAAAGTGGAACAGGCGGATTATATTCAAGTGTACGATATGTTGTCATTGATGTAGCTAGCGGTACCGCAGTTGAAGATAAGGCGATGGGTGCTGATAATTATTTCCACACCTATCCCGCAATTGAGGTCGATCCTGCAGATAATATCGTTCTCACATATACCCGCTCGGGAACAAATGAATATGCAGGAGCTTATTATACAACTCGCCCTGCAGGTTCTCTTACCCTCTCCGGCAGTAAAACAATTAAAGCGGGAAGCGGATATTACTACAAAACCTTCGGCGGTACACGAAACAGATGGGGCGACTATAATGGTATCTGGCTTGATCCATCGAATCCTTCAAGAATGTATGCACTTACCGAATATGTTGCATCAACTAATACCTGGGGCTCATGGATAGCTGAACTAACTTATTCAACATCTGCCGCAGTACTCGGACTTACGAGCCCTAATGGTGGTGAAGTTTATCCTGTGGGCAGTACACAAAATATCACATGGAGCAGTTCCAATGTTACCAATGTTAAACTTGAATATTCAACAAATAACGGTTCAACTTACACAGTAATAGCCGCAAGTCTGCCTGCATCGTCCGGCACTTATTCATGGAATGTTCCTGCCACACCATCTACGCAATGCTTAGTGCGTGTTAGTGATGCCGCCAATCCTGCAGTTAATGATGTTAGTGATGCTCCATTTACAATTGGCCAACCTGCGGCCGGTTGGGTTTCGGTTACAAGCGGCACTACCGGCGATATCTGGGGTATTGACTGGGTTGATGCGAACACAGTCTGGATTTCAGCCAGCAATGGTGATGTGAAACGCTCTACCGATGGTGGTAACACATTCATAGCCGCCGGTAATGCCGGAGATGGCGCTTATTCGATTGCAGCCCTCAGCGGTTTAACTGCAGTTGTAGCAACAGGTCCCTCTAGTGGTAATGGAGTAATTAAAAGAACCACTGATGGCGGAGCAACATGGACACAGGTATATACAGCCTCCGGTGCATGGTTCAATTTTATTGATAATGTTTCTTCCACTACTCTCTGGGCACAGAGCGACCCGATCGGAGGCAATTTCCATATCGTCAAGTCAACCGATGGTGGAGCAACCTGGTCGTTAGCATCTAATCTGCCTGCCGCTCCTGCATCAAATGTTTTTGGTGCTAACAATTCATTTTATAGGATTGGAGGCACTGCATGGTTTGGCTGTGGAGGAGCTTCCGGTGCAACACAGGCTAACCGTGTTTACAAATCGACAACTGCACCCGATGGTCCGTGGACTTTCGGTACAACTACCGCACAATTTAGTGGTTCTCTTGCATTTAGTGCTGTTAATGGCAATGGTGTTGTCGGCTTTTGGAGCAATACCAGCACTATCAACCGGACAACAAACGGCGGTACAAGTTTTACTGCACAGTCAACTTCAATTGGCGGTCCCGGTGGCTTCGATTACATTGCCGGTACAGATATGGTTTTTGCTGCTACAACTACCGGTCTTTTCCGCTCAACCAATAATGGCGTAAACTGGTCTGCTGAAAATATCCCAACGGGTGTTTTCAACTTACAGCAGGTAAAGTTTTATAATAATGATATTACAAAAGGACTTTGTACCGGTGCCGCCGGAGTTGTTCTCAGAAGTCAATTACAACCTGTTATCCCTGTAGAACTCACCTCCTTTACTGCTTCAAGCGGTAATAATTATGTTGAGTTACGCTGGACAACATCAAGTGAACGAAATAACCGCGGTTTCGAAGTTCAAAAAAATATCAACGGCGAGTGGATAACACTGGGATTTGTTAATGGTAGAGGAACCAGTACCGAAATAGTTAATTATTCATTTACCGACGACTATAGCGAAAATTCGTTTGCCGGTACTGTTTCTTATCGTTTACGCCAGATCGACTTTGACGGCAGAGCAGAATATTCTTCTGTTGTTGCTCTTGAAGTGGATTTTTCCGCGAAAGAATATTTATTAGAGCAAAATTATCCTAATCCGTTCAATCCCTCAACCACTATTTCTTTTGCCATTCCTGCAAATGCGAAAGTACGCCTGGCAGTTTTCGATCAGCTGGGTAGAGAAGTTGCGGTTCTTGTTAATGAGACACTTAACGCCGGAAGGCATTCAGTTGAGTTCAATGCTCAGAACTTATCGAGTGGAGTCTATTACTACACAATCTCAGCTGATAAGTTCACAGCAACCAGGAAACTCCTTCTGATGAAATAATTATTTCAAATCTCTGTAAAATGAGCGGGCTTCGGCCCGCTTTTTTTTTCTTATCGAGTATTAGTAGTTCAATTACGGCGCATTAGTTTCCCATTTTGAAACAAATTTAGTAAAGTGAAATAAAATTTGTATCTTTATAAGATACGAAAATCAGGTTTTGAGACAGGTAGGCTCAAGAATTTTGATTTTCGTTGAATAAAATTTTCAGTAGAAGCAGAACATAGAGGCGTTTGGTTCATAAACCGTCATTTGCAAAATATTTGGCAGAGACTATTACGCATCTGGAGTCAATCATATTTTCTTCAACTCCTGATGGGAAAAAATATTATTTTATTACACCTGCCATCGAAAAAATGGTCGGCATCTCGGCAGAAGATGCTATAAAA
The DNA here is from genome assembly GCA_964438715.1 of uncultured Ignavibacteriaceae bacterium. GTDB lineage: Bacteria > Bacteroidota > Ignavibacteria > Ignavibacteriales > Ignavibacteriaceae > CAYTLQ01. The sequence continues at coordinate 6,229 of CAYTLQ010000200.1, read as the reverse complement.
ATACCGTTTTTTTTACTACGCCTTATTGTACCAGAAGATTTTGTTCGATTTAGAAATTTTGTTTCCGATTTACGAAAAGGTAAACCTCTTACTATAGAATACCGAATAAAAAATTTCAGAGGTGAACTCCTCCATCTGAGACACTCTGCATTTCCGGTCTTCGAAGATGGTGAACTTGTTCGAATAGACGGTATTGTTTATGACATAACAAAAGAGAAAGAAAATGAACTTCGGCTTAAGGCGTCTGAGGAGCGTCTGAGAACATTAATTGAAACCGCCGAAGATTTTATATTCGTTCTTGGTGAGAATGGCGCGTTTTTATCGGTAAACACGAACGGAGCTCTAAACCTTGAATATCATCCGGAAGAAATGATTGGGAAACACTTTCTCGAATTTATTGAAGAAAGTTATCGGACTGAAGTAGCAAAATCATTTCAGGAAATTTTGCGTTCAAATAAGGTTGTTTCATTCGATGCACATTTTATAAGTAAATACGGCAAGTCTATAATTTTCGAAATTAATGCAAAAACAACAAGCGAAGGCGATAAACTTACCGGCGTGCTTGGTATTGGGCGAAACATTACGATTAAACGCATGGAACAGGAAAAAATGCGTGATCTTAATAATAAATTAATTGAAGCAAACAGAATTATATCCATTGAGCGTGACAGAGCTAAACAAAAGATCTCAATTCTTGAAGAATTGAATCGCCTGAAAAATGAATTTGTTTCTAATATCTCGCATGAACTTCGTACCCCTTTGGCTTCAATAATTGGATTTTCAGAAACTATTCAGTCCGATCCACATATGCCGGAAGCAATGAGAATGGAGTTTAATCAGATAATTCTTAATGAGGCAACAAGACTGGCAAAGCTGATAAATGATGTTCTGGATATATCTAAGATAGAAGAGGGAAAGATTGAACTTGTAAAAGAAGAATTCAACCTTGTAGAGACAGTAAAATCTATTGCAGAACAATTTAAAGATAAAATTGAAGGAAAAGGTTTAGCGTTTTGGTATGAGGTACCGAAACATTCGGTAACTATTTATGCAGATAAAGAAAGGATTCAGCAGGTCTTCGAAAATATTCTTTCAAATGCCGTAAAGTTTACTGAAAATGGAAGAATTACATTGCTTGCACAGAATCTGTATAAAGAATTTGAGGTAATTATTACGGATACCGGCTTAGGAATACCAAAAAAGGATATGCCTTTTATTTTTCAGAAGTTCTATCGTGTCAGCAGACCCGGCTCAGAAATTCCCGGAACCGGTCTCGGTCTTGCATTAGTTAAGCAAATTGTCGATTTACACAAGGGATATATTTCGATTCTCAGTGAAGAAAATAAAGGTACAACGGTCGTGATTAAACTTCCCATTCTGAAACAGGAATAAGAGGAATTATGGGTAAAAGCGTTTTCATTGTAGATGATGAACCCTCAATAGTAAAACTGCTTACTTATTGGGTAAGAGATAAATGGGGATACTCTGTGGAAACTTTCGGTAATGGTGAACAGGTTCTTGAACATCTCAACCAACAACCCGATCTGATATTGCTCGATATTATGCTTCCCGGACTTAATGGAATAGAAGTTCTGAAAAAAATTAAGTCGTTTGATGAGAATCTTCCTGTTATCATCCTTTCTGCTCAAGGAAGAATAGAAGTAGCGTTAGAGGCGCTTCGTTTCGGGGCATTCGATTATTTCCCAAAACCTATTGACACACAAAGACTTGAACCGGCAATTAAAAATGCAATTAAAAATTTCGAACTTGTACGCGAACTACAAAATCTTAAGGATACTGTAAAAAAAGAGTACAGCTTCGACAATATAATTTCCGTTGATGGTAAAATGCAGGATGTTTTTCGACTTGTCAGCAAGGTTTTAAACAACGATATAACCGTACTTATCAGCGGGGAAAGCGGAACAGGAAAGGAATTAATAGCTCGTGCCATTCATTTTAACGGAATCCGCAAGGAAAAACCTTTTATTGTTGTAAATTGCGCATCAATTCCACGAGAACTTCTCGAGAGTGAATTGTTTGGTCATGAAAAAGGTGCTTTCACCGGTGCACATCAAAGAAAACTAGGAAAGTTTGAACTTGCGCATGAGGGTACCATTTTTCTTGATGAAGTTGGCGAATTGGAAATGACACTTCAGGCAAAGCTCTTAAGGGTTATTCAGGAAAAGGAGTTCGAGCGTGTTGGTGGAACAGAGATTATTAAAAGTGATGTTCGTATTCTTTCTGCAACCAATCGCGATCTGAAAAAAGCTGTCGAGGAAAAACAATTTCGTGAGGATTTGTTTTACCGTCTCAGCTCTTTCCCTATTCATTTACCGCCATTAAGAGCTCGCAGGAGTGATATTCTGGTATTGGCAGGACACTTTCTGGCTAACTGTAATAAAAAACTCGGTAAGAATATCGAAAGTTTCTCAAAGCGGGCATTGAAAATGATGTATGAGTATGATTGGCCGGGTAATATTCGTGAGCTTGAGAATGCAATTGAGCGTTGTGTAATTATTTCGGATAGCAAACAAATTGATATTGATGACTTTCCGACCCATATCCGGTCGAGTAGCGAGACACGGAAACTGGATGAGAATACGCCATTTTTCAGTGAAGATGTTATTATTCCTTTTGAGCAGATAAAGGAACAGGCAATTCGTCACGCTCTTCGCGTTACGAAAGGAAATATTTTAGAGGCGGCAAAAAAATTGCAACTCGGTCGTGCAACTATTTACCGGCTGATGGAAAGGTATAAAATTAACGGAAAAGATTTTGAATCATAAATAAAAGGATGCATTATGGACTTTAATCGTGAATCTTATGGTGATATTGTAGTGCAGGTCGTCAACTTATCCCGTGCTACTTTGAAAGAAGCGGAAGAATTTAAAAAAATTCTCTCCGGCGAAATTGACAAGGGTACCCGAAAACTTGTTGTTGACTTGAGTGAGTGTGAATTTATTGATTCTACTTTTCTCGGGGCACTTGTTGTATCACTAAAAAAAATTACTGCACTTGGCGGTGATCTGCGTCTTGTAGGTTTTCAACCCTCTGTACACTCAATGTTTGAACTAACACGCATGTACAGAGTATTCGAAGCATTCCCAACAAAAGCCGACGCAGTTGCCAGTTTTGGCGGAAGAATATAAAATACTTAGTTAACTAATGGCTTCAAATTCTGAAAACAATATTCTCATCATTGATGATGATCTGACCATCAGGAAATTGCTCAGTTTCCATCTGAAAAAAAAGGACTATAAAGTCTTCGAGGCTGATGGATCAGAGCAGGCTTTTGCCTTTCTTGATAAGGAAAAAGTTGACCTTGTCCTATGTGATGTGGGTATGGAGGGAATGGATGGTTTCAGTTTTTGCAAGAAAGTACGCGAAAATGAAAAGCATAGAGTTCTGCCGTTTATTTTTGTAACTGCAAAATCCAGCCTCGAAGATAAGGAAACTGCTCTCTCTGTCGGAGGTGATGATATTATCACGAAGCCATTCGAGGTTCAGGAGCTTCTCCTAAAAATTCAGGCGCTTATTCGCCGCTCTGAAATTTACAAAGTCTATAGTGCTAAGAAAACCATAGAGCGTAATGTCGTAGAGGAAACCCCTCGGATATTACTTGTTGACGATGATATTTCGTTAGCAAAATTATTTACCTACAATCTTAATAAAGCAGGTTTTGAATGCAAGTCTGCTAACAGTGCTGAGGAAGGACTTGCAATTGCAAAAAAATGGCTTCCGGACATTATTATTTCAGACATTATGATGCCGAAAATAGATGGTTTTCAGTTTCGCCGCCTGCTTCTGGAGGACTCAGAGCTGAAGTCTATTCCTTTCATTTTTCTTACCTCAAAAGGTTCTGAAGACGACATTCTTGATGGTTATAATTTGGGAATTACCGATTATGTTCTAAAAACCGCCGGTCCGCGTGTAGTAGTAGCAAAGGTTTCCGCAATAATTAAAAGCCTTGGCAAAGAACGACAGAAAGTAGTTTCCGAACTGCACCGTGCGGCAGATACTCTAAGGGTAAAGGTAGTTCCGGATTTTGCACCCGAATTCCCTGGATTCGCTATCAAACACTGGCACTCGCCATTCAAGGGAATACCCGGTGGTGATTTTATTGATTATTTTCAATTAGATGAAAATAATTATGCCGTCATTCTTGGCGATGTAATGGGGAAAAAATGGGGAGCCTGGTACTTTGCAATTGCTTATGCCGGCTATGTACGAAGCGCTATCAGGGTAGTACTGCAGAATTCAAAAGAATACACACCGAAAGAAATACTGGAAAAGGTAAATAACTCGGTTTATCAGGATGCGAAGATTTCTGAAGTCTTTGCTACACTTTCCGTCGTTCTCCTTAATAATGTTACAAAGCAAATTCAGTATTCCGGTGCAGGCGATCTTCCAATTATTCATCGTGATGCTAAAACAGGTATTGCAAAACAAGTGAGCGCTAAAGGAATGCTTTTAGGTTTTGCAGCAGAAGGCTACTTCGAGAACTCAATTGTAAATTGCCAGACGAATGACATCATTTTGTTGATCACTGATGGTATTGTTGAATCCAGAAATCCCGAAGGAATACCTCTTGGTACCGATAATCTCATTAAGGTTGTTCAGGAGATGAATCCCGATGTCGATCCGATGACATATTTGCAGAATTATCTGGAGCAATTTACCGGAGGAAAATACGAAGATGATATTAGTATGATTACTATAAAGGTTTTATAGCAACAATTTTTAGTACCATAGTTCAATTTCCTGAGCAACACTCTGACTAAGGGAATTTTTCAACCTCTCATCTTCAATTGTAGATTCAACCCGAATAATTCATTAAAGAGCGTTAATTTTGTCAAAGTAATTGAGATAAAATAAGATAGACCCAAAATGGATAATACCGAAAAAGTGCAGTTGCTACCGATAGAATACAGTGATAAACCTGTAAGTCCATGGGGAGGGCTAAGGTTATTACAGGAGCTGATAATAAAAATCAAATTACCAGCATTTTTGAGCACACTATCATTACCTAGTCCAGGATCAAACCGAGGATACAATCCGGTGGAAGTAATAAAAAGTTTTATGGTCAGTATCTGGATAGGCGGCAATCGTTATTCACATTGTGGGTGGTTAAGGTACGATGATGTATTGAAACAAATATTCGGGTGGAAACAAACGCCATCAGAAAGTACATTCAGCCGCTTTTTCAGGAAATTTAATCTACGAACAAATAACGAAATATTTCCGGCAGCACAGGAATGGTTCTTTAAGAGATTTGATTTACCGAAATTCACATTGGATTTAGATAGCACAGTAGTGGAGCGATATGGAAAACAAGAGGGAAGCCAAAAGGGATATAATCCCAGGAAAAAAGGACGTCCATCCCAACATCCGATAATTGCATTTATAAGTGAGTTAAAATTAGTGGTCAACGGTTGGCTAAGACCAGGCAACACAACATCTGCAAATAATATGAAAGCCTTTTTAGAGGAGAGCTTTAGGATAATAGATAAAACAAAAATCGGCTTGCTAAGGGCGGATAATGGATTCTGCCCTGGGGAATGTTTAAGTTATTTCGAGTTAGAAAAAATATCTTACATAGTATCAGCGAAATTCAACAGCAGAATAAAGAAGCTATTAGTACGAGATGTGAAGTGGATACCGATAAGCAGGGGTATATGGGTGGGGGAGTTTAGTTATAAAGCGGATGATTGGGAGAAACCCAGAAGATGTATAGTGGTCAGGAAGGATCAGGAGATATACCCGGAAGCAACTGGCCGGCAACTTAAATTATTTCCTGATGAGGGTTCATATACCACATACCGGTATAGTCTATTTTTCACAAACCTGGAATTACCGCCAGAGCAAATATGGAATCTGTATAAAGCCAGGAGTGATGCAGAGAACCGAATAAAAGAACTAAAAGAGGATTTTGCAGTAAGGGGGTTTAGCTCACAAAAGTTTTATGCAACAGAAGCGGCATTCAGGTTTGCATTATTATCGTATAATATAATGGCATTATTCAGGTTAGTGGCGTTGAAAGATAAGAAAGCACGGCGAATGGCTACATTATATTTCAAATGCATTGCAATAGGAAGTTGGGTAGTTAAAAAGCAAAGGAGAAAAGTATTAAAATTGTCGGTACCAGTAAAGAAACGGGGGTGGATTGATGGTTTATTTCAAAATCTTCTTGATTTTGATCCCTCAATTCGGATTTCTAATGCATGATTCG
>CAYTLQ010000199.1:0-12283 GCA_964438715.1 uncultured Ignavibacteriaceae bacterium | reverse complement strand
ATTTTTTGCTGATTCGTTCTGAAGGTTTGATAAAATTTCTCCGTATATATTTAAATTTTCTAATACATCTTCAGACTCAATGTGAAAATTATATGCAACTGATGCAACTGAGGGTTTAAAGGTCTCAGAAAAGTATCGGTCATAGTCAGATTGATCATAGTTTAATTCTTCAACATTAATTAGTTTTATGTGAGGAGTGTTCTTTACACTATTCCAAAAGTTAAAGATTTTGAAATTATAGAAATTATCTATTTCAGATTTTTTATATAAAAGAGTAGTATCATAACCGAAATTGCGGGCCACAAAAGAACAATAAACCCCCCATTCAATCCATGTTTGATTTTGAAAAGCAGTTAAAAGAATTTGACCTTTGGTACAATTTTTTTTTGTTACCCTCCGCTTCCATTTCTTAATTGAAGAGTAAGCAGCATAATCATAAAACAAATTATTGATTATTGAAGCAATCACTTTGCTAAGATTATCCCTATATTATTAGATTGTCCTGAATTTTCTAAATATAACCTCCAGTACTGTTCAGTGAGTGAATCAATACCATTCATAACAACATTACCATTTGGAATACCATCCCTTAACCAGAAAAGTGTATTTGAAAGGCCAAAATCATGATAATAAAATATTTTAATTATCTTTAAATTACATTGTGTAGCTATAAAACTCAGGCTTTTAGCGCTAAAATAAAAGTTATGCACAGTCCGAAAGAAAAAAGGTGAGAACTTATCAAAATTAATTGTAAGCAATATGTCGAAATAATTTGGAGTCGTAATAATTATTTTACCGCTATTTTTAGTAAGTTTGCTTAATTTGTTCACAAAATCAAAGGGGTCATTAACATGCTCAATAACATGATTTGAAAGGACCACATCACACTTTTCATTATATTCATTCAAACACTCATCTATGTTCTTGAAAACAATGTGACCTCGATTGAGTAGTGACTGGTGATAACCAATAAAAGGTTCAATTCCAATACTTTTTAGAGATATTCCTTTCAAAATATCTAAGAGTGAACCACCACCACAGCCAACATCGACGATTACTGAATCTCTGGGAATAAACTGGAAAATCTTCGAAAGCAATAGAACTTGAAGTTTATCGTGTTGTAAGAAATATTGGTTAACATCGTCATTTTGATTTACTAAAATACGATAATAGTTACTATCGTAATTTATTGAAGGCATAGGATCTAAAAACACTATTCCTGATTGTAAATCCTCCCAGACCTCAAATGTATTGGTGGATTCATTACCAAATACACCATCACGGATTTTACCTGAGTAAATTAATTTATCTTTTTTCATAGTTATTTCTAAAAGTTTTCAACAATAGTTTTTCTTTGCATCGGGTCTTGCTCTGATATCAAGGAATCAGTATAAAATGAGTCATTTCGAAAATGTGTAGTAGAGACCTCTTCAAACACCGCACCATTATCAGAATAAAATGAGTGAGTTACACCTCTCTCAATTGTCACAATATCACCTTTTTTAAGGATTGAGGTTATTCCGTTTAGCGAAATAATTAATTCACCGTAAAGAATATGGAAAGTTTCCTCCTTTTTTATATGTCTCTGCTCTGGGTGGTGTTGACCTGGAAATACAACTATAATGTTTTTACAATATTCCCTGTTAATTAATGTAACAATCAGTCCGCCAAATTTATCAAAATTTTCCAGACCATAATGATGGGATAATTCGACATCCGCTTTATCAGATAAAATTATACCTGCTTCATTCAACATTCCTTTTGCCTGATGAATTATTTGCCTTATTCTGTAATAATTATCTTTACCAGAGGATTCAAATAATGGCTGATTAATTTCATAGTCTTTAGAAGCAACATATCTGGCTCTTACCCGTCCAAATTCTCCTGATGTTAATTGACCTGCTTGGCAGGGCATTGCAAAGAAGACATCATCAAAAGTAATCTGTTGACCTTTTTTTAACTTTTTCTTGGCAAATACACCACGCTTTAGTGAAAGCAGTGATTCGGTTTCTGCTATAGAAATTGATTTTTCATGCAAGCCTAAAACAGTCTTAGCTGATAGATATGCCTGTACCCATTTCTCGGTTTGTATTGGATTCATTGAATAAGCATTTAACTTAATGGAATCTGTCGCTACTCCAACATGTCTTTCAAATATCTCAGCACCTTTTGCTGCTGCAATTTTTACGATATCGGTATTATCAGGATGTTCGTGACCTGAATAACCAATAGTTATTTCCGGATACCGAAGTTTTAGCTTTGAAATAAAATTAAGGTTAAATAACTCATCAGGTGTCGGATAAACGCCAACACAATGCAAAACTGCAAAGGCTTTATTACGATTTCTTAAAAAAGTAACCAAATTGTCTATCATCGAAATATCTAACCCCCCGGTAGAAGCAATTACGGGTTTATCAGATTTTGCAATTCTACTAAGAAGAGGCCAATCATCTGCACTACAACTAGCAATTTTAATTACTTCAATTTCATGCTCTTCAATTAAGTCTACTGACTTTTCATCAAAGGGTGTGCACACTGTTAATAAGCCCTCAGATCTTATACCATCAACAAGCTCTTTAAATTGTGAATTACTCAGGGCAGTTTCCAGAAAACGACCTATATGCTTTGCGTTTTTATCCTCTTTATAGTCAGGATGAATAAAACTCTCAAGGTCACGATATTGTAATTTAACGGCACCCTTAATACCGAATTTTTTTGCAATTTTACCCATTTCCTTAATGATTTTTAAGCCGTGAGAAACATTACCCTGATGGTTATTAGCCATCTCAAATATAAAAAGCTCCTTAAAGTCCATATAGATACCTTAAAATAAATTTTTTAAATTATTCGCATTGATTGCTCTGTCATCGATATAATAATCGGCTGCTGGTTTACCAAAATACAATTCATGATATTTAACCCCCCAAGTTTTCATTTGATTTTCAGTGATACTTTTCCAATCTATACCTGTTGATGACCCTCTTGCAGTAAATAAAATGATGGTATTTCCTCTATCATACAGAGAATTTATCAATTCAATATTTTCTTGAATTGGTGTCGATTCAATGTAATTATTTTCAAAAGTCAAGTTTGCAATTACTCCATCGATATCAAAACAAAATCGTTTCTTGCTTAAATTGCTGTTAATAAATGAGGAGTTTGTAAGTTTCTTTTCAACTTTTTGAAAATCTTCTTCATAGTCAATGTCAAATTCCTCATCCATAACGAAACCTAAAATAATATCTCCGCTCATTGATTTTTTATGCAAAATGGTACTCGATCTAACAATATCAATAGAAGCATTTTGAAAATAAGTTTTTGGAAGATATTGTCGGGGAGTGTTATATGCCTCTTTTAATGAGGAGTCATTAAGCAATGGGCTCAATAAGTTCGACCTCTCATCAAAAAACCACATCTTATATGGTATCACAGATTTGTTCAGTACAACCGAGCGTATGGAATCAGCCTCCTCTTTAGAATGAAGCAATTCCAACATAGAATCTATATCTTTTGGCTCACGAATAGGATGTGTCGGTCTTAAATGAACACAATAATCCGGGCAGTAATTCTGGTTTTCAAATAACCAGTTGAGTAAGTGTTCAAAAAGCTCAATATCTAACGAATCATCGCTGGAAATATCCTTTGGCCTAAGGAATGGGGTTTCTGCTCCGTACTGTAACGCAATTTTTGCATAGGCCTCACTGTCGGTACTCACAATTACCCGATCAACATATTTGGATGATTTCGCATGATCTATTGAATACGCAAGAAGCGGCTTTCCTAAAACTGATCTAATATTCTTATCTTTAATTGATTTTGAACCCGATCGAGCCGGAATAACCGCTAAAACCTTTTTGTTATCAATCATAAAATTTTAAGAAATTACCAAAAGAATAATAAGCTCAATCATGAAAGAGCTTTTTTTAGACAGTATTTTTAATCTGAACATTAGGAGAAAATATTATGAGGGGAGTATTATAAATAATTTATATACCAACTTGCTGTTAACGATAATCCATGATGCGTATCAAATTGCGGATTATAACCTAACAATGTTTTGGCTTTAAGAATGCTGGCCTGAGAATGAGGAATATCCCCGACTCGAACCGGGCCAAATATTGGCTCGATTGATTTTATCTGCGGATCAAATTCACTAAGATTTTTTCTTAGCAATTCAAACAGCTGGTTTAATGTGGTATTTCCACCATAAGCTATATTGAATACCTCAGAAAAACTATATGAATCGGAAAGTATGCCAAATTCTCCATCTTTAATTAATCTTTGAGAGGAGTGGTAAGCGAGTTTTTGTTTAAGATACCGGTGTTCGTCTAATTCTAAATTGTAATATTCAATCTGGCCACGCAAAATTTGATCTTCCGGCGTGAAAAGTGCTAATTCATTGGCCTGAACAACATTTTCAATATATGTAAAATCACGACTGTAATGTCCATCGCCATTAATAACAGGTCTTTCGTGATTTATTAGCTGTTTTGCCCAAAGAGGAATAACAGCGGCATATGCACCATTAGGATCTTGTCGTTTTCCAAAAACATTAAACTATCTTCATCCAATACATTGCATTCCATAGGTCTTTGCAAAAACATCTGCATATAATTCATTAACATATTTTGTTATTGCATAGGGGGATAAAGGCTTCCCTATTTCACCTTCAACTTTTGGAAGTTTCTTTGAATCACCATATGTGCTAGAACTTGCTGCATATACGAACCTTTTAACTCCCTCATCTCTTGCAGCGATTAAAATATTTAAGAATCCATCAATATTGACAGAGTTAGTGGTGATCGGATCCTTAATAGATCTTGGAACAGATCCAAGAGCTGCCTGATGCGATACATAGTCACAGCCCTTTACTGCTTTTCGACAAGTCTCCAGATCTCGAATATCCCCTATTAAAAAAGTAAAATATGGATTATCTAAGTGATGAGATATATTTTTTTCGTAACCGGTACTGAGATTATCAAGGCAAACTACTTCGTCCCCTCGTTGAAGAAAATGATCAACGAGATTACTGCCAATAAAACCAGCCCCACCTGTTATGAGAATTCTCATCTATGCTTTATAGACATTTTCATTCCTCACTCCGCCCTTCTCAAATGCATTTCTAGTATCGACAATAAGTTTGGCGTGAGTGGCAATGAATTTATAATCATAACCTGAGTGGTCAGTGCTTAATAAGACTAAATCATATTTTGCTAAATTTTCAGCGGTTAGCTCTACAGAAACCATTTCATATTTATATTTTCTTGTAGGGGGTAACTTTGGAATATATGGATCGTTGTAGTCTACTTCAGCACCTTTACTACGAAGAAGACTGATTAATTTAAGTGAAGGTGACTCGCGCATGTCATCGATATCTTTTTTATAGGCCGCACCTAATATTAATACTTTGGCACCGTTTATGGTTTTTTGGTATTTATTTAAGATATCAGAACAACGCTCTATTACATAATAAGGCTGGTAAGTGTTTATCTCTCCAGCGAGTTCAATAAATTTTGTGTTTTGGTCATATTGCCGTGCTTTCCAGGTGAGATAAAATGGATCAATTGGGATACAGTGGCCTCCAAGTCCCGGACCCGGATAGAATGCATTGTAACCAAATGGTTTTGTTGCTGCGGCATCTATTACCTCCCAAACATCAATATCCATCTTATCAAATACCATTTTTAACTCATTCACCAAAGCTATGTTGATTGCTCGATAGATATTTTCTAAGAGCTTTGTTGCCTCTGCTGCTCGTGGAGAACTGACAGGAACTGTTTTTACAATTATCTGATCATAAACAGCGCAAGCTACCTCCAAACAGTCGGCTGTCATTCCGCCAACAACTTTTGGTATAGTTGCTGTATTATAATTTGGATTATTAGGATCTTCTCTTTCCGGTGAAAAAGCGAGGAAAAAATCCTTCCCTACTACAAATTTTTGTCCTGATTTACCTGCGTTCTCTAAAAGTGGGAGCAGTATTTCGTCCGTAGTCCCAGGATAAGTAGAAGATTCCAGAACAACCAGTTGACCCATTCTTAAGTATTGAGCTGTAATCTTCGCTGAGTTTTCAACATAGGAAAGATCCGGTTCACGATGCTTGTTTAGTGGTGTCGGAACAGCTATAATAACTGCATCGACTTCAGGTAATCTGGAAAAATCGTTAGTAGCTTCACATAAACCTGAGTTTACTGCGCCAGCAATTCGTTCAGATGCGATATGTTTTATATAACTCTTACCTGAATTAAGAACAGGTATTTTTGCTTCATCAATATCAAAGCCTATAGTTTTTATCTTTTTTGCGACAAATTCCAGGGCTAACGGTAATCCAACATAACCTAGCCCGATAATACCAATAATATGTCTTTTATTCTTAATTTTTTCTAATAATTCAGTTTTAAAGTCTGACATTAAAATTCCCTTAAATAAAGTTATAAAATTTAATCATTTCTTTAATTCCATCATATATTGTATATCGAGGAATAAAAGATAATGTTTCTTTTAGAAGATCAATATTACAATAACTGTGAACAATGTCTCCTCTTCTTGGATTAGTATGACTCGCTTTAATAGGCTTATTTAACTGTTTTCCAATTAAACTTACTAGTTCATTAAGCGATGTCCGGTTACCACAGCCAAGATTAATTGGCTGTCCAAATCCTTTTTCTGTTTTAAGAGCCAAATGATGTGCTTGAACTAAATCTTCGATATAAATAAAATCTCTGGTTTGTTCACCATCCCCAAAAATCGTTGGATTTTTTCCTTCGCTAATTAAACTAAGAAATTTAGGAATAACAGCTGAATACTCAGAATAAGGATTCTGCCGTGGACCGTAAACATTAAAGAAACGAAAAATCACCGTTTTTAGGCCGTAAAAAGAAAAATAAAATTTGCAAAGTTTTTCGCCAAGCAGTTTACTGACACCATAAGGCGATAAAGGGTTATCTTCATTTTGTTCTGTAATGGGAAGCTGTTTGGTATCACCATAAACTGCTGAAGACGAAGCGAAGATAAATCTATCTACTTTTTGTTTAAGTGCTGAATCTAGAACGATTTGCGTTCCAGAGAAATTAACATCATAGGTTTCTTCTGGATTTTCAAATGATGCAGGAACAGAAGCAAGAGCAGCTAAATGAACTACAGCCGAAGCTCCACTTATGGCGGAATTAACAGTTTCAGTATCTCTAATATCCCCTGTGAATAATTTAATCCTGTTTATTACATTTTTGAGATTTTCAATATTACCTGATGAAAAGTTATCTAATACGGATACTTCCCAACCGTTATTAATGAATGCCTCAACAATATGAGAGCCAATAAAACCGGCTCCCCCAGTTACTAAAACCTTCAAAAGATCTAAAGATCTAAATATCTAAAAAATCAATAGTGGTAATTATCAACGCACATTTTTCATACAGTCACAATGATTGCATTCAAGCGGAAACGGACTACTGTTTCCAATAAATTCAGCTATCTTATCAACCACATACCGGATTTGTTCGGGTGATAATTCAGGATATATTGGCACTGCAAACGAATCGTTACATGCACAATTTGAAACAGGAAAATCCTTGTCATTTGCGTTTAAGTAGGAAAAACATTCCTGCCTATGGAAAGGAACTGGGTAATAGATTTCCACACCAATGCCATTATCCTGCAGAAATTTTTTCAATGCATTTCGTTTTTCAACACGCAGAACATACTGGTTGTATATGTGATAATTTTTTATGGAGCCATCTACAGACTGATAAACCGCTTTAGGTAGTAAAACTTTATTTTTATCGTCAAATTCTAACTTACCCGGCGCCTCCGCCAAACCGGCATCGATAAAATATTTTGTATATAAGTCTGCATTTTTTCTTCTACCCTCTGACCATGAGTCTAAATGTGGCAATTTCACCCTGATTATAGCGGCCTGAATGGCATCCAGTCGAAAATTTCCGCCGATAACTTTATGATAATATTTCGGTTTACCGCCATGAACCCGCATTATCTTTAGTCTTTCATACAATATGTCATCATTGGTAGTAACCAACCCACCGTCGCCGAAACATCCAAGATTTTTACTTGGGAAAAACGAAAAACACCCAATATCACCGAAATTACCTACTTTAGTGCCATTCTTATATTGCACTCCAATAGCTTGAGCACCATCTTCAACAACAAAAAGTTTATGTTTTTTAGCCAGTTCCATTATGGGTTCCATATCGGCGCTTTGCCCGTAGAGATGAACCGGAACTATTGCCTTTGTTTTTGAAGTTATTTTTCTCTCAATATCATTTGGGTCAATATTAAATGTATAAGGATCGATATCAGCAAAAACAGGAGTTGCATTTAAGCGTGCAACCACCCCGGCAGTAGCAAAAAATGAATAGGTAGGTACAATCACTTCATCACCGGCTTTAATATCCAGAGCCATTAAGGCAAGAAGCAAAGCATCGGTACCGGAGGATACACCAAGCGAATACTTACATCCGAGGTAATCACAAAGCTCCTTTTCCATAGCTTCGACTTCAGGACCTAAAATAAATGATTGTGACTCTGCAACACGAATCAAAGCCGCGTCGATTTCGGACTTCATTGATAAATACTGGCCTTTAAGATCTAATAATGGTACTTTCATTATTCAACTTCCTTCACTAATCCATTAATAAGCTGATACTTTTTACCGGTACGAGTGCAAGTGGCATATCCATCTTTATCGAAATTAAGTTTTTCACCTGCTTCGCTCATCCAACCAACAATACGAGCGGGATTACCAACCACCAAGGCAAAATCGGGGACATCTTTAGTAACCACTGAACCTGCGCCGACAAATGCAAATCGACCAATCGTATGCCCACATACTATTGTGCTATTAGCCCCTAACGAAGCTCCTTCTCTTACCTTTGTGGGTATATAGTATGCAGCTCCAACCTGAGGATATTTACTGCGAGGATCTTTAATATTAGTAAATACCATTGAAGGACCACAAAATACATAATCTTCGAGTTCAACCCCTTCATAAACTGAAACATTATTCTGTATTTTTACAAAGTTACCAATTGTAACATTGTTTCCCACATTTACATTTTGACCTAAGACGCATTTCTTTCCTATTTTTGCTCCTGACTGGATATGACTGAAATGCCAAATTTTAGTGCCTTCGCCTATTTCAACATTTTCATCTACTACGGCGAGATTATGAACGAAATATTTTTTTTCTTCCAAAGTATAGAGTGCCTTATTTAATGAGATTATTTTTTAGTGTAGATAACGATTTCTGAGCCCTTTCGAGGATAGTTAATACTACACAAGCATGGTATCCATCAGTAAGAGGCTTAGTATCGTTAATTATCGAGTTATAAAAGTGTTTATGTTCTTCCGCAAGTGGCTGGGAATCTTCATATTCAATTACTTCATACTCTGATTCGAATTTTTGAATATTTCCGTTTACATTCCTAAAGCCTTTTGGATAAAATTTTAATTTTTCTGTTTTAAGACTATCTTCAAAGACAAACATTCCATTCTCTCCAATTACGACTAGTCGTTGTTCCTTGAAAGGGTGCAACCAACTTACAAATATATGTGCATGAACATTATTCGGATAGGAAAGATAGGTTAGGGTCGTATCCTCTATCTGATGTTGAATAAAATCCGCTCCCTTGGCATCAACAGTTATTGGATCTGAGCCGGTTAAAAATTGTATTATCGAAATATCATGCGGCGCAAAACTCCAAAGAATATTCTCTTCACTGCGGATAGTGCCCAAATTTAACCTATTACTATAGAGATACTGAAGTTTACCAATTTTCCCTGTATCGATTAATTGTTTTAATTTTATTATTGCAGGATGATATAACAAAACATGACCCACCATTAATTTGCAGTTTTGCCGCTTTGCTATTTCTATAAGTTCATTAGCTTCTGACGAGTATAGGGTTATTGGCTTTTCAACAAGAACATGCTTTCCTGACTCAAGAAGCAGTTTCGAAATCTGAAAATGTGTTTCAGCAGGTGTGGCTACAACAGCGCAATTGATCTCTTTATTCTCACAAACAGTTTCAATATTAGATACAAATTGGATATCTGAATTTACAGATTTTACTTTTTCTTCAGCTCCTGAGTAAGTATCACAAACTACTACACTTTTTGCACCCAAGACTTGAACAGCAGTTTTCACATGGTTTATGCCCCATTTGCCACTTCCAATAACTGCAACTTTAATTTTAGAAAAGGTCATAATTCAGGATTGATAATAAAAATAATTTTTAATTTGGAATTTCTTTTGGGTGGGGATACTATAACACACTAATAGACACAGCTTCGCCCCGTCAGTCACAGTAGTAACCTACTATTTTAAGGAATAAATAAATTTCAATCTTTAAGATAGGAATTTTGGAGACTTATACAAAGTGAACAATAAAGAAATGTGTGCTATGTTTGTTTATCGTCACAATTTAACATTTGGTTAACAAGGGAATTTCAAATTAAGAAGGTATGGAAAGACAACAGATAATTCTGAGGTTGTAAAAATGGTTTAAGAAATCAAGATTCTCAAATTTAAGTAAGTTTAAAGTCTTTTCTCGAATTCCCACATTCGCTGAGAAAAGTGTTAAGGAGTTACAAAGATCTATATCATACATTCCAAATTGAAGTAATTCAAAATGCAATTCAGATTTTTTGATTGTTAGTTGGAATTAATCCATAAAAAGAAAAACGGCTAATAAGTATGCAGGGATGGTTTTGCGAGTTCAATTGGAAGGAGCCCAACTCCAAGCGAATTCTTTTTACCAAGAATAAAATCAGCTGAAATCTGTCCTAATAATCGTTGTACATACTCCACAGCCGGCTGCTCGATGATCCAATCAACTGTACTTAATAGAGAGACAGGAAATGTATTAATCCGATTTTCAATATCAATTTCATTAATTGCCATTTTGGTTTTTGCATAATTAAACATTTCCACCCAATTAAAAGAGTAATTGAGCGCAATATGGATTATGTCAAATACATCCTTCGGTTCATCCCGACTGACCAGCGCAGTAATTTTATTAGTAAGGATATTCAATGGAGTGTCTATTTTCCCGAACTCGTATTCTGCCTGTTGCCCAATGTAAATTTCAACATCATTAACAAGTTCGACTTTTAATAAACTCCCTGATTCATTAATAAATATTCTGGTAAAATCTTTGTTAAACAACGACCTTTCTGTGTCAACAACAAATCGTTTCTTAATTTCTTTGTATAGCCTAGAAATGTATGAATTGTATGCATCATCCGCATTAGCGAAAAAATCGAGATCCTCGCTAAACCTATGATTAAGATAAAAGCGACTGAGCGCAGTGCCTCCAGTAAGATAAAACGGCAGTCCCAATTCCACCCACCAGTTAAGAAATTTATCCTGCAGTTGGTATAATTTCCTGTAATCTCTGCCGAACATATTCATAATTTTTCCTTAAGCCAGGCGTCCTGAGTTTCTTTATCGTTTGTTCGTTTAGTAAAGCTTTAATCTCATCCACGGGAAGCAATTGCAGGATAGTAAACCAGGAATAAGATTCAAGGAGGCGGAGAAAAATCGCTTCACGGTTCAGATGCCCTGCAGCCTCTTTTTCGCCGTGTAGCACAGCCTCAATATCTTCCGGCGGAATTTTATAGTCCCAAACAATTTGCCTGAAAAGTAAAAGTTTTTCGTCGGGTCTCATAAATAAAATTGATAAAATAGCTTTAAAATATAACCACTTTAGCAAAATTATTTACTTTTCGAATAAACTTTCGGTAATTGCGTTATTCCAACGGCGTGGGAACAATTGGAATTTAAGTATATTTCTTTTTGAATAGATACTTCCTCTTAATTTTTTTACAGAAATTCGGTATCGATTATCACCCTTAAAACTAAATACCCCCACAAATCTTCTTCCTAAAAGGGTTTATTATGGTTGCGCCAATCCCGAGGCTTCGAGAAACTCGCGACCTTCCGTCGGCTGACGGACAGGCGTTCTAACCCTCTCTACACTTTAAAATGAAAAAAGCTCATCATCACTGATGAGCTTCTTCGCGGGGCCGACGAGGCTCGAACTCGCGACCTCCTGCGTGACAGGCAGGCGTTCTAACAAACTGAACTACGACCCCAAACTGTAAAAACTCTCTTTTTTTGTAGTCATTTGGTCTGAAACTTGCATACTCCCTTTAGCTAACGGACAGGCGCTCTTACCAACTGCACTACGACCGACAACGGTACGAATTCCTTTTTTTTTTTAGTCATTTGTTCCTGCCTCTTAGACCCAACCGACTCTGCCTTCCA
>CAYTLQ010000198.1:0-6199 GCA_964438715.1 uncultured Ignavibacteriaceae bacterium | reverse complement strand
GAGCTACCACTTGATGAGATGAGGCTACGATTAGGTGCTAATGGTTTTAGTAAAACGGCGTTTGTGGAAAATGCTGAGCTTTACTCCTTTACGCCGGATGCAGAATTTTCTTATACCGGAGGAAATAATGCCGGTATCTTTAAAGATCATTTATTCTCATTACGTTCCGATTATTCTTTTAATTCTTATAAAGATTATAAATCAGCAAATTGGAAAGATAGAAAATTAAACTTTTTTGATCTCTCGGTTTCTTTACAGGCACCAAAAAATCAGTTGATGCAATATGGTGCAGGTTTTTATACGGAATTAACAACATATCAACCTGTTAATCTCAGGGAAACCAGCGGCGCATTGAAAGGATATTTGGGATTTAACAGTTATAATTTCGTTTTTCAACCAAATGCAGAGTACCGCGTTATTACTACAAAGGACTCTGCCGCCCGCTCTGTTGCAAGAAATTTTCTTTATTTAAAGGCTCCTGTACGGGTAACAATTTCTGATAAATTAGATGCACTTGCCGGGCTGGATTTTATGCAATTCGATACAATAAAAACTCTCTCTCCATCATTTGGTCTTGTACTACAATTGAAAAAGGGTATTTTTATTCAGGCGAAATACGGCAGTGAATACAGAATAGATGATCTAAAACAGGTACTTGGGAGAAACCGGTACTTTACTCCTCTTCAAGTAGCGCCCGCACTACAAAAGGTTGATAATAAACTCTCCGCTTCAGTTAAGTACGAATATGAAAAGATGCTGGAAATTATTGGTAGTCTTGGTTTTGCTAGTGCCGATAACTTTAACTTCTTTGAGGAGAGTACAACCCCGGGATTGTTTCATCTGAAGGGAACAGAGGCAAAACTAATTGAAGCAAATCTAAAAGTATTATTGAACCCGGAAAACTTCGGATATTTTTCTGCCGATATGAGTTTTCGGAATGTCAGCGATACTTCCGGAAACACTCTGCCATTCGAGCCCGGCATTATGGTTGAAGCAGAATACGGTAGAAAATTAAACACCGATATATTTTTCAGGTTTAATATTGCATACATTGGAAAACGATTTACCGATAGAGAAAACAAACAAGAATTAGAGCCCTCGGTAATAATTGGGTTGGAAGGTGAATATCTTTTCACCAATGAATTTCTAATGACTGTAAAAATTAATAACTTACTGAATAAAAATAATTTTCACTGGTCCGGATACAGGAATGAGCCCTTTAATGTACGATTCGGCCTTGTATTTCGGTGGTGACTAACAGAATAGAATGACGCGCTCTGAATTAATTTACAAAATTGCCGAGGAGGCACAAGCCCCGCAAATAGAAGCGGCGAGATTTATGGAATCTTTTCTCTCGCGACTGGGTAGCTACCTTAGAGAAGGGGATACTTTTATTCTGGAGAATATAGGTTCATTTGTTATGAAAAAAACCGGTGGAGGTGATGGTCATGACTCCGTTCCGGAGATTATTAGTTTTACACCACTCGATAATTACTCCGGCAAAAAAAACGAATTATTGTTCGGAATACCGGATGCATCATTAACAAAACATAATCCTCTTGATGATTATTTTAGTTTAAGTATTAATAAAACATTAATTCCTGTTTCAGGTCAACCATTTATACCACCAACAATTCCTTCATCTCCAATTGAACTTCGAAAGTTTCTTGATAATAAAGCGGAACAGTTAATTCAGCGTGGCCACTTTGAATATAATAATCGGAAGGCTGAAATAACTAAGAACACTGCTTCCTTCACCGGTTCAGTATCGGAAAAGAATTTTGGAAATAGCGCTTTTGATAAAAAAGGAAACGATATATCCGATATCCCATCGTTGGATTGGGAGTTTGGGGCTGATTGGAAAAAAGAATTTGAGGAAGAAGAACTTATTTCAACAAGTACTTCTGAAGATATAACACTTCCTGTTGAGTATTCGGCAGATGCAGAAGAAAATGAATTTCCGATTGTTGATTGGGATTTTGGCAGTTCGAGAAAAACCACAAAAGCTGTAAGACAAACTGAAAGTGAGCAAAAATCTGAAATAATTTCTGAGCAATCTGCTCCTGCTAAAGATGAAGTTGAATCTCCAGAGCCGTCTTCATTTTTTGCTCCGGTTCCTTCGATAACGCGGGAATTAGAAATCGACCTTAGTGAACTAGAGGAGGACGAGGGTAATGAAGAAAACGCCGAAGTACCGGAGGAGGAACATAATATTGAAGACTTCGATACAATATTTAAGAAATCTCTTGCTGAAAATGTTCTGAAATCACCCACGAATATTGTCGATGAAGAGGATAAGTCAGAATTAGTGCAAAGCCAGGGTAACACGGAAAATTTGGAAGCAGCGTCAGAGTCTGAGGAAGAACAATATGAACCTAATCCGGACGATCCGGATAGTATAGCTATTGATCTCAGGGGTGGAAGTTATGAAAAAGCAAAGCAAGGTAAACTTCAGGTAACAGGCATACGCGATAGGGTTGAAACGAGTGGCTCGTCTTCTAGTACCGGTTCAATGAAATGGTATATAATTGGATTTATTTTAATTACATTAACCGGTGCTCTTCTTTACATAAAATTATATGGGCCTCCGGTGTGGGTAAAAGGATACTTAAGTAGTGAGGAGAAGACTGGTGGTATTAAACAAACATACGCCACTATAATAGAGCGGGATTATGAATTCCCGGTAACTTATCCTTATCCAAACAAGACCTCGGAATCGCAGAATCCGACTCAATTAACATTTGAAAATCTTCCTCCTTCCAGTGATGATTCTAAAGAAATACCAGCACCTGTAAATGTTGAGGAGAACATAGGATTAGCAGATAGCAAAAAAACGGAAACTAATACAAAAGAAACTACACCCAAAAATCCCGATGCACTATCAGCCCCAAATCAGCGAGTACCAGAGCAAAAAGTTAAACGGGAACAAAAACCGGCGATGCAGGTAAAAGGTAATATATTCCGGGATGGCGACAAATATCAGGTTCAGGTTATGTCGGTAAAAAGTAAATCAGTTGCGGAGACTGAAGCAGATAAACTAAAGTCTCAAGGTTATAATGCATTTGTAATGCAGGTAGAAATTCCCGGCAAGGGCACCTGGTATCGTGTGAGGATCGGGAATTTTTCGACTCTTGAAGAAGCTGAAAAAGTTGCAGGAAAGTTCTAATATAAACATGATTTGATGCAGAGACAACGATTCTATGGTCAGAGCAAAGGATAAAAAACAAAGT
This sequence comes from uncultured Ignavibacteriaceae bacterium, assembly GCA_964438715.1. Taxonomy (GTDB): domain Bacteria; phylum Bacteroidota; class Ignavibacteria; order Ignavibacteriales; family Ignavibacteriaceae; genus CAYTLQ01. The sequence goes on along the minus strand of CAYTLQ010000198.1, from coordinate 2,969 downwards.
ACAAAAAGAAGTTATTCCGGTGCCGGATCAATTGTTCTTTCCCTTGGTTTACATACAGCGCTTCTGCTGGTAATGTTCAATTGGAAATTTGACTATCCTGCACCTGTTACTGAACTGGTTGAGATCGGATTCGGATTTGGTGGTCCGGGGTCCTCCGCCGGTAGTGCCGGAAGTGAAATGTTTGGTGAAGTGAACGATTTGGAAGAAGGCGGTTCGAAGAATCTGCCTGCCGATCCGGAAGTTCAGGATGAAAATACTTCCACAAACTCTCCTTCGGAAGAGGCTATTTCAAGCAAAACAAAACCAACGAATAAGGATAACACTTCAACTTATCAATCCGATAAAGAAGGAACTGGTGGTCCAAAGGGAATGGGGAATGATCTTGGTGGTCCCGGTGGATTCGGCTATGATATAGAGTGGGGAGGCGGAGGTCAGAGGAAAATTTATAGTTATGTTCTGCCGGAATATCCTTCAGGAGTAAACAAAGAAATTGATATTCGTTTGCGATTTACGATTCTCGCAGATGGTACGGTTGGCAATGTTTTTCCATTAACCAAAGCTGACACGCGGTTGGAGAATGCTGCAATTAACTCATTAAAACAATGGAGATTCGAACCTTTACGCAAGGGGCAAAAACAGGTTGAGCAAATAGCTGTTATTGTTTTTCCGTATCGTCTTCAGTAAAAAGGTCACGATAGTACATTTTATAAAAAAAGTACTCGGCTATACTTAAGAGGCTTAAAGCAAAAGTATCTCTATCAAACTGAACTCCAAAACCCTCAGCCTCCATCAGGGATTTTGCAATCATTGTAGTTATACCCCAGCCAACAGAAAAAAGTATCCCGATTAACCCAACATTTAATAGCGCCATGCTAACACTCTCATCCTGCCATTTTTTTGTGTAAACCACGAGTGCAAAAATTAAGTGAACGGTAAAAATAACAGCGTTAATCATACATCAATTAATTGTTTTATCATTCATTTTTATTTATATAAGCCATACCTAAAAGAGCACCGGTTATTCCAAAGAAAAGATTTACAATAAAATTGCTAATAAATAACATAATACTGAAAACAAGTGAATAACCATACTCTGTTATTTCTTGTGAAATTTTTCTTAGTAGTCTTATTGACTCCTGTGCGGCTGAGCCAAGATTCATAGACTCAAGCATTTTCTCAACTTCAGGTAATGTCTCAGTAAGATCATTTGAGTGAAGTAAAAATGTCATCAATATTTCAAGTGTTGTGCCAAAGAGCGTTGTAAAAACACCGGTAAGGAAGCCTATTTTTAGCGCTTTTGAAAAATATATCTGTTCGTCAGGCAAAAGTTTTTGGGTAACATAAACTGCTGCAGCGCCGGCGGCAGGGAGGAGGAGACAGCAGGCAAAGTTTTTAAGTCCCGGAACGATAGTCAAAACGGCTGCAGCAAATCCAAATACGAGCGAGGGAGAAAATGTTCGGTTCATAAAGTATTTTGATATTTGTTTAAAATCCGGTAATAAAGCGTAATGATAATTGCACTGCCGAACAATACCCCTGTTGTGAATGACAAAAGCCGTGTATAGTGATAAAGTTCGGTTTTTACGGAAACAACATCAGCTATAATAAGCCCAAATGTAAAAGGGAGAAAATATTTTATAAAAGTCTCTATTCCGGTGATTGTTTTTCTAAATGAAACAAAAAGTAAAAACATCAAAGTTAATTCCAAACCGAGGTAGATACCTGTGCATCGGGCACAGACTAAAAATCCCGAAATACCTTCACCAAAAGACTTTTCCGGCAGCTGATGGCAAACTCCATCATAGAGAAGATTCAGGAATGGAATGATTGAAACAACTAATGCGGAGTCTTTGAAAATATATGAGGCACTGAATCCAAGATTCCACAAGGTTAGCACAATAAAAAGTAACAAAAGCGGAAACTTTTTAGTGAGAATCTTCTTCATACCTGATTTGATAAACATTGATATGATCGTCCTCAAGAATAAAGAGTTGGTTACCGTGAACAGAAAGGTCGTTAATATATTCCGGTGCTTTACCTTCAAATCTTCCGAGGATAAATTCTTTTGTCCGTGATGAATATAAGGTAAGTTTATTACCATCGGAAATAATGATATCTTCATTAAATAAAGAAAAATTCCGGTATCCAGTTGTGTTCAGGCGAATTTTTTTAATTCCATTGCCGAATGTATCAAAAAATGTGATGGTATTATCTTCCAAAACAAGTATTGTACTTGTGTTGGCATCGAAGGCGAGAGCTTTCGGATCAGTTAACGAGAACTCACCTGACTCTATGCCCCCGAATTCCAAAAGATAATTACCGGAAAAGTTATACTTAAGGATTTTCTTGCTATAATATTCAAGAATGAATAAGTCTCCGGAAGCGCTGACAGTGCAAGAAACAGGATACCTGAAATCTCCTGTGTTGGTCTCAGAAGAACCACTTAATTTGGAAATGAAATTCAGTTGGGCATCAAATTGCTGAATTCTATGATTATTATAATCGGTAACATAGACTAACAGTGGAGTTGTGAACAAATCAACAGGCTCATCAAAAAGTCCATCGTCCCAACCAAATCCGCCACAACGCGCCGACTCGCTACCTGAAGTATCAATTTTTATCAGGGAGTAATCACCCACATCCATAACATAAAAATATCCCGAAGGTGTGAAACTAAATGTATTGGCACGATTAAAAGAACCAATTGTTTTTTCATAAACAAAAACCTGAGAATACAGAGAAGCCTGTAGAAACAAAACAGAAATGACTAAGTTTTGCAGAGGATGCAATTTATTCTCCGATTATAGTGGCTACAAGTTTTCTGCTTCCGCCATTTCTACGGAATTCACAGAGATAGATTCCTTGCCATGTGCCTAAATTTAACCGACCCGAAGTTACGGGAATACTTAACGAACAGCCAATGAGAGAACTTTTTATATGGGCTGGCATATCGTCGGGACCTTCTGAAG
>CAYTLQ010000197.1:0-2908 GCA_964438715.1 uncultured Ignavibacteriaceae bacterium | reverse complement strand
CCACCGAAATCTTCACAGAGTAGGTCGTCGGCAGCGTCAGAATTGTATAAAGTACAGTCTTTTTGATACTGCAATCTAGAACGGAAACGGGAACAGTGGAAATCTTGTTGGCCAGGCGGAAAAGGAATCCGGCAGGCAATTGTTTATCGCTACAAAGATCCCATCAAAAAAATTCGAATGGCTGGCTCGTTATAATTCTACTATCGAAGATTCATTTCCCAAAGACTACATAATCAAAACCACCGAAAAGAATTTGCGTAATCTTAACAGAGATTATATTGACCTTCAGCAGTTTCATGTATGGAATGATCAATGGGCAAAGAGCGATGAGTGGAAGGAAGCAATCTATGAACTAAAAAAATCGGGCAAGGTGCGCTTCTTCGGAATTTCTATGAACGATCATCAACCGTGGAATGGTATCGAAGCAGGAAAGACGGGACTCATTGATTGTTATCAGGTTATTTTTAATATTTTCGATCAATCCCCTACCGACGAACTTTTTTCTTTTTGCGAACAAAACAATATTGCCATTCTTGCCCGGGTCCCGTTTGATGAAGGAAGTTTAACCGGTGCTATAACCCCGGAAACAAAATTCCCCGAACAAGACTGGCGAAACAGATACTTCAGAGATGAAAGAAAACAGGAAGTATATAACCGTGTGTTAAAGATTAAAGCTGACACTGATGCAGAAACAGAAAATGTTGCTGAAGCGGCATTACGATATACAATTAGTTTTGATGCCGTTACAAGTGTAATTCCCGGAATGAGAAGTGAAAAGAATCTTCTTGCAAATATCAAAAGTGTAGAAAAAGGGAAACTCAGTAACCTAACTCTTGAAAAATTAAAAGCCCATCGTTGGGTAAGGAATTTTTACAGTTGAAAAAGACAATCACCGTTTTCGGTAGTTCTCTTCCTCGTGAAGGCGATTCTGAATATAACGATGCGTACAGGCTGGGATATTTATTTGGACAATACGGATATGCTCTCTGCACGGGTGGAAATAAAGGTATTATGGAGGCTGTTTCTAAGGGCGCCAGAGATGCAGGAAGCGAAGCAATTGGTATAACCGTAAAAATGTTTAATAATCATAACTCCTATCTTTCTGAAAGAATTGAATGCGATACATTGCTTGGGAGAATTGAAAAACTCATCAGTACAGGAGATGCCTATGTGGTGCTGAGGGGTGGGACAGGCACTTTACTTGAGATGGCGGTCATTTGGGAATTTCTGAATAAAGGACTAATGGAAACAAAGCCGGCAGTATGTCACTCACCTTTTTGGGAGCCTCTTGTTACCACAATGGAGGAACAAATTGCGCGTGAAGGGAGAACCGCTTCGCTTATTCCTTGTTTTCAAACTATTGAACAATGTGTTACTTTTATCCACAATAAGTTGGCAGAATAATGAATGCCCTGCAAAAGCTCGCTTCTTTATCGAAAAAGAAAACCCGTATAGCGGCGGGAATAATGTCAGGTACTTCTCTTGATGGTGTGGACATTGTGCTCCTGAAGATTAAAGGGAGTGGAAGAAAAACAAAAATTGAACAAATTGCGTTTTCCTCAAAACCGTTTCCCGGCGAAATGAAAAGTTTTCTTAAAAAAAATGCCGAATTATATGGCGGTAATGTAACTGACTTATGCCGAATTAATTTTTTACTTGCACGAGTTTATGCAAATGAGTTGATGAAATTATGCGCCTCCGCTAACATTCCTCTTAATGAAGTTGATTTTATCGGTTGTCATGGGCAAACAATGCATCACTTACCTGATAAACACGAGTTGTTCGGTCTGCCGGCACAATCGACATTACAACTTGGCGATCCCGCAGTTCTTGCAAAACTAACAGGTATCCTCACTATTGGAGATTTCCGCACCGGTGATGTGGCGCTGGGCGGGCAAGGAGCCCCGCTGGTACCTTATTTCGATTATCTTATGTACACCTCCCGCACAAAAAACAGAATGCTTCTGAATATCGGAGGAATCAGTAATGTAACTGTTTTACCGGCAAATGCAGCACCGGAGGATGTCATCGCTTTTGATACAGGTCCCGGCAATATGATTGTTGATTCATTAATGAGCGTGTTTTTTCAGAAAGATCTGGATACCGATGGAAAAATCGCTTCAAAAGGATTGGTTAGCCAAAAAATACTTACAGAAATTGCCTCTCACGATCATTTTTTCAGGGCAAAACCTCCGAAGTCCTCTGGACGGGAATATTATGGTAAAGAATTTACGGGTAGAATACTTACGCGCTATCACAATACTCCACGCGAAGACTTAATTGCTACTGCAACTGCTTATACTGCATACACCGTGTACCAGAACTATATTAATTTCATCCGCCCGAAAACAGAAATTACCGAATTATATGTAAGCGGCGGCGGTGCCCATAACAAAACAATGATGAAATTTCTGCGGGAATATTTTGGTGCGTCGGTAAAAGTAAATAATGTTGAAAAACTTGGAATATCTTCCGATGCGAAAGAAGCAATTTGTTTTGCTGTACTTGCTAACGAAACATTATCCGGTAATCCGGCAAATCTTACTCAGGTAACCGGAGCCTCTGCGCGAACAATTTTAGGAAAAATCTGTCTTCCATGAAGATTGTAATTACCGGCGCCGGCGGCTTACTTGGGCAATACTTAAACGAGGAACTCGGTGAAGCACATTCCATTCTTCCACTTTACCACAGTCTCCCCGGAAATGCGGTGAAGTATAACGGCATACGCATTAATATTAATGATTCGGAGCAATTGGAGAAAGTATTTACAGAATTTCATCCCGAAGTTGTTGTTCATACCGCCGCAATATCAACCCCAGCCTCTGCGGATACTATCCCTTCGGAGTTGGTATATAAAACCAATGTACAAGCCACCGCCGAAATTGCCAGAATTTGCACTGCATTAAAG
>CAYTLQ010000196.1:0-7320 GCA_964438715.1 uncultured Ignavibacteriaceae bacterium | reverse complement strand
GAGTAATAGTACCGGGAGTATTTTGCAGTGTAGAGTCATACATCGTCTGAATAGAATCAATGATAACAAGGTCAGGTTTTATTCTATGACATTCCTCTATTATAGTACCAATTTCCGTTTCACTTAGTATGTGCACTGACTTTGAGGTAATTCTTAACCTATCAGCACGCATTTTTATTTGTTGTAAAGATTCCTCGCCACTGACATATACGACATTTAAATTGGACCTGGCGGCTGCCTGTAGTAACAAAGTTGATTTTCCAATTCCCGGATCACCGGCAAGTAAAACGATACTACCGGCAACAAAACCTCCGCCTAATGTTCGATCAAATTCTCCTATACCTGATAATTTTCTTTCACTCCTTTTATATTCGATCTGGTCAAAAAGAACCGTTTTCGTATGTTTCGATGATTGAGTTCTACCGGCTGACTTTCGTTTTTGTTTTTCTCTGAGCTCCTCACTAAATGTATTCCAATCCCCACACTGTGTGCATTTTCCAAGCCATTTCAGCGATTCATATCCGCAGGAACTACAGATATATATTACATCTTTATGTTTCATTACTCTCTGACTTTTCTTTGGTCTTGGAAACAATTTTGGGTAAGACTTCGCCGGATTTTTCTCTGATTACTACATTAAAAAGATAAGAAAGTTCAGTTTGATTAGGGTTTATTTCGATAAGAAATTTATTATTTCTGCTTGCTAAAATAGGTAAAGAGGCCGCAGGATATACTATTGATGAAGTACCGATAGAAATAAATACATCACATTCTAGTACAGCTTTTTCGGCGGACTGAAAAACTCCCGGTGGCAAATTCTCGCCAAACCAAACAACATCGGGTCGAATCTTTCCACCACACTCACACAATGGTACTGTGTTGTTATTGATAAATTCTATGTTATCATATCTCTTTTTACATTCAATGCAATAATTATTTTCAATATTTCCGTGCAATTCAATAACATTTTTATTACCGGCTCTCTTATGCAAATTATCAACATTCTGAGTAATTACTGCTGTGGCAGACTTTAATTTCTGTAATTCAGTAATTGCAAGATGACCGGCATTTGGGAGCACGCTACGAATAATCTTCCTTCGATATTGATACCATTCCCAAACCAAATTTGGATTTGTTAAAAACGCATTAAAATTCGCTAATTCCTCAGGATGGAATTTTTGCCAAATTCCTTCTTTTCCTCTGAATGTAGGAACACCACTTTCAGCAGAAATACCGGCACCGGTAAAAAATACTATTCTATTAACCGATGCAAGTTTGTCTGATATAAATTCATTAGGATACATGATAACAGTATTATATTCCCCCTTTAATAAAACAATTAAACTATTGTTTTATAATTACTTATTCTTAATTTCTTCTAACAATTTCTTACTTTCGCCGGCAAATTTTTCATCATCTTCATCGCTAACCGGAATATTTGGGATTTTATACAATTGTTCTTTAGCCTCTTTGAATTTTTCTTCTGAGATCAATACCTTAGCATAATCTAACCTATACATTCTGAAGTTTGGCCTTAATTCAATGGCTTTCTTAAAGTGTTTTATTGATTCATCTATATCACCCCACCCCAAACCAATTGTTACACGGAGCAAATAGGGCTTTTCACAAACTTTTGCGTGTGTTCGACCAAAAACATAATGACATGCTGCCAATATCTCGTTTCCCCCGTTACCTAGTTTCAATGCCCTTTCCAGATCTTCCTTAACTTCGTTTACAATACCGATTACACTAAAAACTCCCTTAAATAAAGCTATTCTGCCATTTGCAATAGCCCTCCGTAAATAAGTTACAGATTTATCCGGTGCAAGTTTTACCGCCCTTCCGGCGTATTCATAAGCTTCGGTATATTTTTTCAACTGAGCTTCTTTCTGGGCATCTGTACTTGAAGGCATGTGCTCCCCAATATCGACTAATGTTCGGCTAATTCTCCATAAGATTTCCCAATTATTCGGGGACAATTTGTCAGCAGCCATATACTTTTCTAAAGCCTTCTGATTATCGAATAACTTTGTTGAGTATTCATCTCCTTTAGCAATCAGTTCATCTACAGACTGAGCATTCAAAGAAATGGCTGAAACAAAAAACAATAAAAAGAATAGTATTCTTTTTATTTGCATACATACCTCCTTTTCAGGTTATTAAAGTAATTATTTTTCCATTTCAATTTCACGATAAACTTCTACTAATTTTAAATCAGTTATGTGAGTAATAATTGTACGATTTAGAAGTTCTATTGAAACTGCCAATGACTTACCATCCGAATCTTCCATAAGAATACCAATTACTCCCTTAAAAGGTCCATCTTTAATAATAACCTTATTCCCCTTTACAAGACCTTGTAATATCCTGTATTCTGCTTCTTCTTTAATAAAATTCTTCAGGTTCTGTATTTGGAATTCATGAATAATTGCCGGTTTACCACGATCATACACACATCGTACAATTGAGGGTTGCTCAAGTGCTTTCGCTCTCTCCTGATTATCAACCTTTATGAAAATATATCCGGGTAACAATGGAAGTGTAACCCGTTTTTTTCTGTCACTCCACTGGCGTAAACTCGTAATGGTTGGAAGATATGTTTCAATACCAATTGCTGAAAGCTGTAATTCAGCTTTGAATTCCTGGCGAGGCTTAGTGTACAATGCGTACCACAATTTATAAATATCTAACATTAATTAAGCACCAATTTTAAGCTTTGTATAAAGTCAAACTTGTTGAAAGGTTTTTTAATAAATGCCGCTGCTCCTGCCTTAAGGTAGTTTGCTTCAAACTCACTAGATATGATATCAGAAAGTATAACAACAGGTATTTTAAGATTTGAGTCACTTCGCTTCAAAGCTTCCATTAGTTGAATACCATTCATTAATGGCAAAGAGTGACTGGTAATTATCAGATTTGGTATTTGATTTGCGATCATTCCAATTGCTTCGTAGCCATTTTCAGCGGTGTAAACTACAAATTCCGGAAATTCACCTGCCAATAATTCTAAGACATATTCCCTTTCTTCAACATTATTTTCAACTACAAGTATGGTATTTGAAGGCAATGGAATAGTAAAATGAAACTCACTTCCTTTTTCCGGCTCGGAGTAAAACCAAATTTCTCCACCGTGCTTATTAATGATTTCTTTAACGAGAGCTAAACCAAAACCACTTCCCCTTTCGCCTTTCGTTCCATCACGGGAAAAAGTCTTTTCAATAGAAAATATTCTGCTCTGATCTTCCAGAGGGATGCCCATTCCATAATCTCGAATGACAAACTCCACCTGACGAGTGTTAAAAATATTAGCGGTTATCTCTATTTTATTATTTTCAAATGAAAACTTAATTGCATTGGAGAGCAGATTTAATAATGCCTGAGTCAATAACCTCTCATCTGCCTGAACATAAAGATTCTCATTGACATCAACCTCAATTGAGAGATTTTTGCGAATTGCATTACCCGTCAATACAGAAATGCTATTATAAATTATCGCCTGTACCCTTATTCTTTGCGGTTCTATCTTGAGACTGCCAATTCTCAGCCTCGACCAGTCCAAAAGATAATTAATAAACTGCAACTGATTCTGAGCCGCATCATAAATGTAATTAAGGTACTCGGTTTTTTCTTCGGTTGATAAATTTTGTTCATTAAGCAAAATCTCTGAGAAGCCGAGAATACTGGTGAATGGAGCTCTCAAATCGTGGGACAGTATATTTATAAAGCGATCTTTTGAGTGATTCAATTCAATGAGTTGGGCTTCTGAATCCCGAAGTTTTTGTTCTGTTTCCTTTAAGCTTTCTATTGAAACTATACATCCCAAATACAATACCTTTTTGGAGACAGGATCTTTGAATTTGGCAATTTCCTCTTTAACCCATCGTATAACACCTTCCTTTGTAACAATACGGTATATGAGTTCAATATTTTTCTGGTTCAGATTTTTTTCAAAATCGGTTAAGATCTTTAATGAATGCTGAACATCCTCGTAATAAAGAAGAGTGTTAAATTTTCCGCTTGATTCTTCGAATTCCTTAAGGGTATAACCTGTTAGTTGCTGAATACCTGAACTAAATAGTACATTACTTTCTTTTCTGATTGAAGCTGAACGCCAAAGTGCCACAGGCAGACTTCCGGGACTACTGAGAGCGAATTTATCTTCATTAGACTTCAAAGAATATATTTCAGGAATTTCACAAAATAACGCCAAATAGTTATTTTCTGAGTCAGGTACTATTTGTATAAAATAGTGTTTTGAACTTTGACGGCAAACTCCCTTCCATGATTTGTTTTTTATTAAAACTGATAGAATTTCTTCTCCATTTACATCAAAATCATACATCGTAAACAATGATTGATGGATAGCCTCTCTTCTTGAAATTTCCCTGTTTTTCTCGGATCTAATGATAAAAAAATTGGAATCCAGATTGTAGGTAAAATCTGCCTGAATCGAATTCAGTCCTGAGATGTTACTTGATGTATTCATCATTGTTTTATCTTCGTTGCGTAATTATCTATTTAAAATAATTAATTTAATCAGAATCGGTTAATTATTCAATTAGTGTGACCGTCCAATTATGAATTTTTCATTGTCCTTCGTTTGTAAATAGCAGTCTTATAAAGAAAAATCGTAAATCCTGAATTGTGCTATTGAACTATTCACATTATTAAATTGTTAAAAGGAGCAGTTACATAAGCTTAAGGATATATGATTCGTATAGTAAATTTTCTTTTTTTATTAAACATAGTAATATACGCACAAAATTCGGGTACCATTGTTGGAAAAGTTTCTGATCAGCAAACCGGTGAGCCATTACCATTTATAACTGTGCAATTACCAGAGCTAAACAAAGGTACAACAACCGATGAAAATGGCATTTATCAGATTTCTTCTCTGCCACCCGGAACATATATGGTTAAGTTTTCTGGTGTAGGATTTATGCCACTAACAAAAACCGATATTACTGTCAGCAACAGTCGCCCGACAACACTTGATGTCTCACTGTCTGAGGATGTATTAGAACTTTCCGGAGTAACTGTAACTGCCGGATATTTTGAAAATAAGGGAGTCAATCTCAATTCTACCAGTTCCTTTGGATATGAAGAAATAAGACGCTCTCCTGGTGGATTTGAAGATGTTGTAAGGGCTCTTTCGATTCTCCCCGGAGTGGCTCAGGCTGATGCAGGGCGGAATGATCTCATTGTAAGAGGTGGTGCTCCTTCGGAGAATCTTTATATCCTTGATGGCTTTGTTATACCAAACATTAATCACTTTGGCACACAAGGTGCTACCGGTGGTCCACTTAGTTTTATAAATCTTGATTATGTCTCAGGCACAAGTTTCTCAACTGGGGGTTTTTCTACCTCTTACGGTAATAAAATTTCTTCAGTTCTTTCCATTGACTTAACTGAAGGGAGAAAAGACAGGTTTGGTGGTAAAGCAACAATATCGGCCTCGCAGTTTGGTTTAAATCTCGAAGGTCCTATGACTAATAAAGCACGATTTTTATTCTCAGCTCGCAGGAGTTACCTCGATTTTATATTTAAAGCCGCCGGATTTGGTTTTGTTCCGGAATATTATGATGTCTTGAATAAGTTTACCTACGATTTCGACAATCGCTCGTCTCTTTCTTTTTTATTTGTCGGGGCTTTCGATAATGTAAAATATTTCAATGACACTGATGATAAGAGATTTGAAAATTCCCGGGTTCTTGGAAGTGACCAGATTAACTACTCTACCGGTCTCAGGTATAAAAGAATTTTTAGCAGAGGATTTTATACAGTTTCGCTTAGCCGAAATCATAATGATTTCGATACAGCTCAAAGAGATTCCCTGCTCAACCCAATTTTTCTTAATCAATCTTTAGAGGCAGAAAACAGATTTCGTACAGATATTGTGTATTCACCTTCCAATAATTTAGAATTTAATGGTGGAATTGAATTAAATAGTATTAAGTTCAGAGCAAATATTCTTTTACCAAATTTCAGAACATCTTTTGGTGAAGTGCTACCAATTGACTCTGTAAAGAGTGAGAAGAAGTACTTTATGTGGTCAGCATATTGGAATGGGACTTATAAATCATCAGGTGGATTTTCAATTAACCTGGGAATTCGTTCCGATTATTTTGATGGCATTGATAAAAAATATTCACTTAGCCCCAGAATCAGTACAGCATATTCTTTAAACGAATTAATTACCTTTAATTTTAGTTCAGGGCTCTATCATCAAACTCCATCGTATGTTTGGCTTCTCGCCGGAAACGCCAATTTGAAACAAATTGAAGCATGGCAAAACATTATAAGTTTTCAATATTTATTTCGTGCCGATGCAATCGTAAAACTTGAATTTTATGACAAGACCTATTCTGACTATCCTGCTAGTGTAGGTCGTCCTTATATTGTGTTGTCAAATTCAGGTGCAGGCTTCGCCGGCGCTGAAGAAAATTTTACATCTTTTGGTCTGGAAAATTTAGTTTCTTCCGGCTCGGGAATTTCAAGAGGCATAGAATTATCAGTTCAAAAAAAATTGTCAGAAATACCTTGCTATGGCTTATTTAGTTTGACTATTAATTCAACAAAATTTAAGGCAATAGACCAAATTGAGCGTTTCGGAAGTTATCATCAAAGTTTCTTATTAAATCTGAGTGGCGGCTATAAATTCAATGAGGAATGGGAAACTAGCTTAAAATTCCGGTTTGCTACCGGTCGTCCATATACACCCTATAACAGCGATGGAACACAAAGCATTGTAAATTATAATTCGGCAAGACTTGATAATTTACACAGTCTGGATGTTCGTGTCGATAAACGCTGGTTTTGGGATAAATATACCTTTATCACTTATATAGACTTACAAAATATCTACAATAATAAAAATCTTTCCGGGTATCGTTGGAACCAAAGAGAAAAAAAAGGTAGAGAAGAGTGAATCAATAGGGCTTCTTCCAACAATAGGAATAAGTCTGGAGTTCTGATATAATTTTTCTAGTTTAATTAATTGCCAAAAGCAAACTTTATCATTTTTGTTAAATTATTAAAAAAGTATTTGCATTTGAAAAATTATAGCTTATCTTTGAATCCTGTAATTTCTCTTGCAACATTTATTTGAGGTTCTTTGTGAGTAAAAAGTTATTTGTTGGTAGTCTTCCCTGGGCTCTTAACGACGATTCATTAAAAAATGTTTTTGAACCATACGGAAAAGTAGTTTCCGCAAAGGTTATAAAAGATAAGGTCAACGGCCGTTCAAGGGGGTTTGGGTTCGTAGAAATGGAATCTGATTCTGATGCTGATAAAGCCATTCAGGCATTAAATGAGTCAGAC
>CAYTLQ010000195.1:0-5788 GCA_964438715.1 uncultured Ignavibacteriaceae bacterium | reverse complement strand
TATAAACCGGCATTAGTAGAAATTAAAGATGTAATAGACGAAACCCCTGATATTAAAACGCTCCGACTGCAATTTAAAGACAAAGGTTTACAGACCGATTTTTCATTTCTTGCGGGACAGTTTGCAGAATATTCTGTTTTTGGAGAAGGGGAATGTACCTTTTGCATTGCTTCATCACCCACGAGGCCTGAGTATATTGAGTGCTCATTTAAACTTGCCGGCAAAGTAACCGGAGCTATGAGGAAACTTCATACAGGCGATAGTATGGGGCTTCGTGGTCCTTACGGTAACTCATTTCCAATAGAAAATATGAAGGGTAAAAATGTAGTATTTATCGCCGGAGGTATTGGGCTTGCGCCTGTTCGTTGTGTAATTTGGAATGTTCTCGATATGAGGGAAAATTTTAAGGATATAAATATTATTTATGGCGCCCGCACGGTAGCAGATTTAGTTTATAAAAGAGAATTACAACAATGGCAGAATATGCAGGGGGTTAATACAGTAGTTACAGTAGATCCCGGAGGTGAAACAAGTGATTGGAAAGGGGAAATTGGTTTTGTGCCCACTATAGTTGAAAAAACTGCTCCCTCTGCAGAAAATAGTGTTGCCGTAATTTGCGGACCACCGATAATGATTAAATACACTATCCCCGTTATGAAAAACCTTGGATTTTCGGATGATAACATTATCACAACACTTGAAAACAGAATGAAATGCGGGTTGGGAAAATGTGGAAGATGTAACATTGGTAGTGTTTATGTTTGTAAAGATGGTCCTGTATTTACCTATAGTGAATTAAAAAAACTTCCGGATGAATTTTAAACTTCCTGAGAAATAACACTTCCCTGATGTCCGAAGATTATCGTAAGAATGAGCTGAAGTGGACGCGAATAATTACGACTATTAAAGAACAGTGGTTCACCTGAAAAAGTGCTGCAGTTAACTAAAAAGGTTAACAGTCGGGTGAATGTTCCGTAAGGGATTGCGGTGCAGATTCTTGTCTGCTGACACGAAATTTTGAGAGTGCTACAACATTTGAATACTCACTGAAACCCTTATGGCATATACACTTTACTGGGGGCTGGCTATAAATAATTCCATCAATATTTAATATCAAAGTTGCTGCAATGTCTTGTCTGCCGGGTGTTGGAGCAGACACACTTTTTGCCGAGTTTTGGTTTGTTCGTTGGCTTGTGTGAATGCGGTATATGTATGACTACTTCGAAGTGATATTTTTATTTCTTTTTAGTCAAACTAAGTTGGTGGATTTATCCCTGCTAAAAGTTCAGAAAAGTCTTTTGGTCGTAGATCTTCAAAGTCATTTTGTAGTACTTTTAGGTATTTCCATTCAGTCCCTGTCAGTTTGGTAGCGGTTTTGCACCAATTTATAGCTGCATTGTCTTTTAGTATTACTTCAATATCCTCACGCCCTTTTGTTTCTATTATCCAATGGCTTCCATCTGCATTTACTGCAATAAAGTCGGGAAAGTAGTTGCGAATGTTGGCTAATGTGTCGGTGTATTGAATGCAAAACCCAAATTGTTCGGGAAGTTTTGCAAAGGCTTTCACATCTTCTGATTTGTCAAGGAATTTGGCAAATGCCAATTCGTAATCGTTGTCACAGGGCGTGTAATTGAATACGGTTTTTTTTGCTTCAATAACTTTCTTTGATGTTGGAAACGCAGGGGTTGAAGAAAGAAAATGTTCTGCCGAAATAAGTTGTGGTTCTTTTTTTTCAATCACCATTTTTCTTAAAACCTTCTCGAATTCTTTGATAACAACATAGCTGGCAATGTTGCTGCTGATTGCTTTAATTACAACAGGATCGCTTAGGTCAACTTTTTGTCCAAATGCTTTTCGTTCAAAGAAATCACGAACTTTTGGCGCTAGAACGGCAAATTGTGAGGGCAATTTTATGTTTTGTGTTATTTGTCGTGCGTAGTAGCCAATAATTTCTTCTGCTGTTTGTGCTTTCGGAATGGAATATTCCCGTTCTAAAAGTTTTTCGTCTGTGAGAATATCCCTACCCTCGTAAATGAACTTCTTTGTATCTGCAATCTCTTTGCCTTTTAATGGAAGCGTATTTACATTTTAGCCATTGGCCCGCCATGCTTTTACGGCTTCACGAATGGCCGGCACACAGGCAGCCGTTTTTAACTGCTCCTGAATATTGAACATATCCCTTTGCGCTGAATTGGATTTTTTACGCTTAGCCATTGATGAGGTTGATAATTAATTTAATCATTAAGTCCTTTTCTGCCGGATGACTTTGCGCCACCAGCAATGCAAGTGCAGTCAGTCCGTTGTCGTTTATTTTCAGCTCACCCGATTTTTTGAACCGGTGTTTGTTTTTTTCCAGAAACCAGATAAACAGAAACGCTCCTATGCGTTTGTTACCGTCAACAAATGAATGGTTTTTTATGATAAAATACAGTAAATGTGCCGCCTGCTCTTCAATGCTGGATACAGATATTTTCCGCCAAAGGTTTGCACAATGCTTTGTAGTGAACTTTTAAAACTTTCGTCTCTTTCTTTCCCAAACAAATCTGTAGCTTCATTTTTAGCCACGAGTTGTTTTTTTAATTCGGCAATGGCGGCTTTGGCTTCTTCATACTTTATTTCGTAAGTGATGTTTTTATTTAATATACCGGTGGAGAGTTTCTGGCTGTCGTATTGATTGAGCAGTACAAAGCTTTTGGTGTAGTGGCTCAATATTTCCAATAGTCCTTTTGCTTCGGGCAATTGTAAGGTTTCGGCTTTGCCCGACTGTTCAATCAGTTGCACCATTTTTCCCAATTCCTCTAATCGCTTTTGGTTAATAGTGTATCCTTTCACCAGATGTTCCTTAAGCCGCTGGGTTGCCCATTGGCGGAACTGGGTGCCTCGTTTTGAGTTTACACGGTAACCAACCGAAAGAATTGCGTCAAGGTTGTAGAATTTGACATCCTTTTCTTGGGTTTTTCCTTTAATTGCTCCGTGTTGAGTGGCAAGTGCAAAATTTGCACTTACCACATTTTCATCTAATTCACCCTCCCTAAAAATATTACGTAAATGCTTGGTAATTACCGTTCTATCTCTTTCAAATAGTTGTGCTATTTGATTTTGAGAAAGCCAAACAGTTTCTCCCTCAAATCGCACTTCCACCAGCGTACTGCCATCGGGACTTTTATAAATCTCTATTTCATTCATATCTCAATTTCCAATGCTTTTGTAGTATCATTCCACAGAATATCAATCACCTTTACCAATACCTTGTATTTGCCCTTCTGCTCGTAGAGGTTGGTGGCCGAAAGTTCAATTTTCGGATTTTGATTAGTTCGGTAGCTTTGCCATTCGTTATGAAAAGTATCATCCCGGTAATTCCAATCTATGCTCCAATAATCGATCCACTATCTCCAATGGGTTATGCTTCTTTTAACATCTTCCGGAATATCGTCGGGTGGTATGATGAAATTATCGAGCGTTACGGTGAGTTGATTTTTTGCGATTTTAGTTTTGATATTCAGAGAAGCCAATTCGTAAAACTTAATGTCGCCTTGATCAACAGCTTTTTTCTCTAATACCTCTCTCGGTATTTTCTTAAACTTTACATCCACCTTATTGCTTTTTGCAAATTGTGCGGCCGTTTCATTTACATCAAACGCAAAGTCCCAACCCAGAAAGTCAATGCCGTTGGTTGTGGAGGTTTTCTCTTTGCCTGCCAGCTTCCAGAACTCAAATGAGAAAACGGGGTATGGATTTGTAAATCCCATAAGCGCCATTCAGAGCCGGTTTTAAATCTGTTTTCTATTATTGGTTATTCAGTATTGTCGAAATTTTGAATACAAAGTTAACTAAAAAAGCATTGAGAAATTAACTCTATTGACTTTGCCTCTGTTTCGGCTCGTGTGGTTGGGGGCAGAGGCAAATGTGCCATTACGGGCAGACAGTTGAATGAAAGTAACTGAACATTTATCAAAAGCAACTGAGCCGCTAATCAGTTTTGAAATAATACCACCCAAATGAGGTATTGATATAAAAAGTCTATTGGCTGTCATTAATGTCATATAAAAATGGTATTATTCTTTCTTCTTACTCTTAGGATTTAATGCTTTCAGTTTTTTATTGGCTTGCTCAATACTGGCTATAAATTGTTTTTCTACCTCCGACAGCTCATCCTCCGGTTTCTTTTTATAGGCTTCATATTCTGCTAATGCTTTCTGATGTGCCAATTCTGCAGATATTTTCCCGGCATTAGTTAACACATCCTGCCGGCTCATTTTAATAAAAACGTCCAGCACTTCAATCCAATCTTTCATATACAGCGGTTTGTGTTGCATTGCGTTGATTTCGGCAATATCCAGATAAGCCGAAACCAATCGGTTGAGCACGGCTAATTCTTCTTCATTGAGGTAATTTTTGGCAACGGTTATTTCCTGTTTGGTGGGTTTTTTCCCTTTAAATGTAGTTAAGCCCATAAAAGGCAGTTCAGCATTAGCCCGCTGATAAATGATTTCGGCAGCGGTGTGTCCGTGTGCCGCCCAGTGCAGTTTATTCTGAACGGTTTGAAAAAATTTTTGCGTGATTTCGGCATTCGGGTCGTAGTCAATACTTGTGGCATAAATTTCCAATACTTTTCTGTAAAAAATCTTCTCCGATGAACGAATATCCCGTATGCGTTCCAGTAATTCTTCAAAGTATCCTCCGCCCTGCTTCAGCAAGTCATCGTTCATTGTAAAGCCTTTGATGAGATATTCACGAAGGCGTTCGGTAGCCCATATCCGAAACTGTGTGCCCCGAAGCGATTTTACCCGATAACCTACCGATATAATTACATCCAGATTGTAATGCTTGGTTCGGTAATTTTTGCCGTCAGCGGCAGTTGTTCGGAATTTCCGAACAACTGATTCTTCCCGAAGTTCGCCTTCTTCAAAAATATGTTTAATATGTTCGCTGATATTGGATTTTGATGATTGAAACAGCTCCACCATGTCGGCCTGGGTAAGCCAAACTGTATTGTTTTCCAACCGGACATTGATTTTTATAGTCCCGTCATCGGATTGGTATAATAAAAATTCATTGCTCATTGTCTTAACCTTGATTTTCAGGATTTTTGGATTACCGGGATTTTCGGGATTTTAGGATTACCTTGAATATTATTTGAATTGTTTCTCATCTTAGTCATAATTTCATCTTGAGTGTAATTTGATTTTATTACTTCTTAGTCAGTATCGGGATTATAGGATTCCTTTGAATAATATTGACATTATTTCTCATCCTGATCATCATTTCATCTTGTAAAAATCTTGGTTAAGACGATTTTCCTCTTCCGTATATTCAAAGTCGGCATCATTAAGCGAAGAAAGATTAAAATACAATTGGTTGTTATCCAACATTTCGTAAAGGATTTCTTTATATACTATATTAATTGCAGGAAAATCTCTAATTAAAGTTTTTTCGAATTTTTTCAATTAGTTTGAAAAAACACAATAATATAAATCTCAAACTACTCCACAAAACATATTCTGATTAAATTTCAAAAGCAAACCGGTACCTTTAATTATTCATTTGCCACCGGAAATCGATTGAACCAAAAGATTATTTGGTTCGATGGTCAAATTCTTCTAATCTGAAACTTTATCGAAAAAATGTTAAATTTCAGTTCCTAAATCAATAAAGTTGAATGAAATTAACTGAACATTTATCAAAAGCAACTGAGCCGCTAATCAGTTTTGAAATAATACCGCCCAAACGAGGTGGTGATATAACTGGCGCTTATACACATCTCCGAGCCCACGAGACCGTACTA
>CAYTLQ010000194.1:0-9852 GCA_964438715.1 uncultured Ignavibacteriaceae bacterium | reverse complement strand
ATCAATCATGGCACTTGTCTCCTTTTTTTATTTCAAATTTATCAGGCAAGTGCCAATTTTTTTATACCTTTCTTTACACATTTTTGTAAACGCTTATAAAGTGATACTTACTTTATCAATTGTCTGATTTCACCGAGCATTATCTTACCCAGTTCGTTTCTCGGTAAGGAATCAAGAATCAGTATTTTTTTAGGAATTTTATAACCCGCAATCTTATTTCTCAAAAATTCTTTTATAATTTTCTCGGAAAGATCAATATTCGGATATTTTGAAATCACTGCTGCGAGCTCTTCTCCCCAGTGTTCACTCTTAATTCCAAATGCAACGCAGTCTGTTACTCCCTCTATCTCTTTTATTACTTTTTCAATTTCTTCAGCATCAATGTTTTCCCCGCCACTGATTATAATTCGTTTTGTTCTTCCTTCGATATATAAATACCCTTGCTTGTCGAGATAACCCAAATCACCGGTGAGAAAAAATCCATCTTTTATATTGTCGGTTACCACTGATTCCCCATTATAGTATCCTTTGAATACTGATTGGCTTTTTATTGCAACCTGACCTATACTTAAGGGAGGAAGCATCGTCCCGTTCTGACCAATTATTCTTATCGATACATTGTTAAGTGGTCTGCCTGAACTAAATGACTTCAGAGAAAGTTCATCAGGTAATAACGCAGTTACAAAGGCTGAGGTTTCTGTGGAACCATAAACTTTGCAAATATTCCATCCGGAATCATTTGCACTCATAGCAAGTTCGGCCGAAATTGGGCCCCCACCTAATAATGTAAATTTAAGATTTTTTGGAGGTGGTATTGTTTTATTGATTATATTTTTCAGTTGTGTGCTGACTAAAGAAATATGGGTAATAGATTCTCTTACAGACTTTCTCTTACTCTCCAAAAAGTCCAGAGTGTTATTACATAAGGTTATAGATGCTCCCGAAAGTAAACCCCTGATAATTATCGAAAATCCCGAAATATGAAATAGAGGTAAGGACAATAACCAGTTGTCAGTGTCTGAATAATTTAATCGCTCATCCCCATTGCGATAAGCAGTTGAGAGATTTTCGTAACTCAATGGTACTGCTTTCGGAGTATCGGTACTACCGGATGAGAAAATCACAACTGCAGTGTCATGTGGATACAAATTTTCTTTTCTGTTGGAGTCTGCTTCAATATATGTAATTCTCTTATCTACCCCCTGAAGGATCATCAATACCGCTTGAGTAAATCTGAAGAGTAATTTCTGCTCTTGTTCAGAAAGCATTGTATTCAACATTACCGGAAAGCAATCTATACTCCAGATCGCAAATACAGTTATTATTGATTCCAATGGAGACATCCTGCCCACAGCAATAGCAGAATTTTTTGGTAAATTCTTAAGCCTTAGTGTAGTTATTCTCTCCTCTAAGAGCTCAACAAACTTTAAATAGGTAAATTGTTTTACGATGTCCCCTGAAGCATCGGTAATGAAAACATTATCCGGTTTTACCCGGCTTAATTCCAACAGTTGTAAAACAAAAGGTGAGGTCATAATTGGAAAGTATTTATTATTTTTCCATCAACCACCGGATATGAGTCCTGATAAACTTCTTGCGAAAACAACGATCCGGTAGCAAGCCCTGATGCATAAGCATTTCCTTGCGCAGATGCAACCTGTACACACATCTTTCTTCCAATAGCAGACTCCAATGCGGTTGTAACCACACATTGCATACCTCTTTGCTGTGCAGATACTATAAGATCGATTGAACGAAAAAAGCCGCCTAACAATAGTGGCTTAATAATAAGTACCTTTAACTTACCATCTTCAACAACACTTTTAGCGGTTTCATGATGGACAATTGATTCATCAGCAGCAATTAAGATTTCCGTTCTGTATTGAAGCCAGTATAAGTCGTCGAGAGCAGATACGGGCTGTTCAATGTACTCAATCTTGTTTCCAATTGAATCAAGAAAGTACAAAGCCCTGTCCCTATCCCAACATCCGTTTGCATCTAACCGGATATTAACAACACCATCTGAGATGATTAGTACTTCTTTTACAATTTTAATATCATCAGCAACATCAGCCCTGCCTACTTTAAGTTTTACAACAGAGTAATGTGATTTGATTGCATCTTCAACTCTCTTCCGTGTTTCTTTAATATCTAAAATTCCTATGGCAGTGTTCACCGGAATTACTGTGTTTGCCCCAGAAGGAAATAATATACTCGCATCATTACCTGATTCTTTCAGAAAGGCTGAAAGTAGTGCATGTTCAACCGCAGAGAGAGCAGGTGATGAATATTGTAGTCCAAGAATATATTGCTGAATCTCCCCTATTCCCAAAAATTCAAAATTGACTAATGATTGGCAGATCTTTTCTATTTCTTTTTGTACATCATCAGTATTTTCTACAGAAAAACCCGGCAGAGGTGCGGCTTCACCAATTCCAAAGATTCCATCGGAGGTCTCTAAACGCAGATACAATCCATGCCTTTCTTTATAAATTGTTTTTGCTATTTCAAATGGCTTGAGGAAAGGTAAGCTGTAAGGAGTGATTGTAGCCGATGTAATTTTCAAAGAATAAAACCGATGCTAAGTAACAAGCCATAAAGTGCAGAAAACTTTGCCGTAAGTTCTAATGTTTTATTTAACTGCACACCACTATTAATAAATAACATTTTAATTAATCGTACTGCAACCGGTAGAGTAAGATACGGCAGGAGTAACCAGCCATCTAAATTATAATTTAACACTAAAAGAAGCGGTATGACATAAGCAATAGTAAGAAGGAGTAAATATTCGAAACGGGCAAACTGTTTTCCGAAAATGACTGCAAGGGTTCTCTTTCCTGCAATTTGATCCTGATCAACATCTCTGTAATTGTTCACTACCAGAATTGCAGTAACTAACGCCCCCACCGGTAATGATGCAAGCAATGCCTCTATTGAGAATTCCCCGGTATTAACATAGTAGGTCCCAACAGTACCTACTATTCCAAAAAATACAAAAGAAAACACATCACCCAATCCATTATAAGCGAGAGGGAATGGGCCGGCAGTATAAGCAATACCGGCAATAATCGAGAGAATACCTATAATGAGAATGATTGGTCCACCTAAATAAACCAGATAAAGACCAATTAGAAACGCGCTCCCAAAGGTAAGCCATATTGCTAGTTTCATTTGTTCTTCGCTTACCAATCCGGCATTTAAAACCCTTATAGGGCCTATTCTTTCACTGTTATCGGCGCCTTTAATAAAATCGAACAGGTCATTTGTGAAGTTCGTTCCTATTTGGATAAGTATTGAACAAATTAGAGCTGCGAGTGTGGCTTGATAATGAATCTGTTGCTCATGGTAAGCAAGAGATGCTCCCACTGTTACAGGGACGAATGCCGCTAACAAGGTTTTTGGTCTGCTGGCTAAAAGCCATATTCTAAATTTTGTCATCGAAAAATTGCAGATTAAGGCAGTTTGGGAAACTTATTAAACTCAGGCTTTCTTTTTTCTAAGTATGCTTTTTTACCCTCCTGTGCTTCTTCACTCATATAGTACAGGAGCGTTGCATTTCCTGCAAGTTCCTGAATCCCCGCTTGTCCATCGAGTTCAGCATTAAAAGCTGATTTCAATACTCTAAGGGCTAAGGGCGATTTTTCAAGCATTTCCTTTGCCCATTGCACTCCTTCAGATTCTAGCTGTTCAACGGGTACAACTTTATTAACAAGACCCATATCCAAGGCTTCCTGAGCATTGTACTGCCTGCACAAATACCAGATCTCACGAGCCTTTTTTTGGCCAACAATTCGCGCGAGATAGCTGGAACCAAAGCCTCCATCAAAACTTCCAACTTTAGGACCCGATTGACCAAATATTGCATTGTCCGCCGCTATCGTCAGGTCGCAAACTACATGGAGAACATGTCCTCCTCCAATTGCATATCCTGCTACTAAAGCTATTACAGGTTTGGGGATACTTCTAATGAGTTTCTGAAGATCCAGCACATTTAATCTGGGAACGCCATCTTTGCCCACATAACCTTTATCTGCGCGTATTCTTTGATCCCCTCCTGAACAAAATGCATATTTCCCGTCTTTGGATGGTCCCTGTCCGGTGAGCAATACGACACCTATTTCACCATCTTCCCGTGCATCAGAAAAAGCGTTATACATTTCCATAACTGTTTCGGGTCTGAATGCATTTCTGACTTCGGGCCGATTTATTGTAATTTTTGCAATACCATCCCATTTTTCGTAAATAATGTCCTGGTAATCACCAACCTTTTTCCAGGGAAAATTCATAATCTCTCTATAAGTTTTTTAAAAAATCAATAAGTAAATTTACAAATTCTACAGGTTTTTCCAGATGAACATTATGACCTGCATTTGCTACAGTAAAAAATGAAGCATTTTTAAATAGGTGAACCATCTTGCGATTAATAGCTACATATTTACTATCCTGCTCTCCCGCTATTAACCGTACAGGTATTAAAAGGGTTCCCAGATTATTATATTGAGAGCTCATAGTGCCGGCGCCAAATCCACGAAGTGATAATGAAAGCGATGCCGGGTTATTCCGTAATTTTTTTGCTTTTTCAATTGCGAGGATTTCTGCTGGTAACTTTTGCTGTGAATTGAAAATTGGCAGTGCACTCCAATAATCAACAAACTTTTCTACGCCGGATTCCAGAATAAATTCAGAAAGCTTTTTATCGGACTCCAGTCTTTTATTTCTTTCTTCAACATCTTCTATTCCCGCTGAACAGCTCTCCAATATCAACGCGTGTACATTCAGGTTACGAAGTATCACAGCTGTTAGTGCAAGTCTGCCCCCCATAGAATACCCTGCTAAAACTATTTTTTTCTCAGGAATATGATGTATAAATTCATATAATAGATCACACAAATATTCTTCCTGATAAAATCGTATATCTGACGGTTTATCAGAATTACCAAATCCGGGCAGACTTAAAGCATATTGGGTGAAGTTGATATTTACCATTTCAATGATGTCATCCCAATCCTGTGCAGAACCGGCAAACCCGTGAAGATATATTATTGCAGACTCAGGATTATTTAATCCTTTCTTTTCCGTATATTCTATCGAAACACCTCGAAACAGGAACTTATTAACTCTCACCTGAATTTCAGAGTATAGATTAACTCTAAAAGGACATTGGTAACATCACTGAGTGTTTCCGAACCAATATTTTCAATGGTGTCATTAAGCGTGTGCCAATAGGCTCTCCGCTTCAATGATGGATCTGCCCCGATAAGTTCTGAATCTATTATATTAACGGTTTTTATTCCATTTTGATTGAGTGGTATATGATCGTCATATATTGCTTCACCTTGTAAACTTACAAATCGTGAGACATTCTTTTCTGAAGCAATTTGCCAGATAATATTTGTGAATTCCTCAGCATATTTCATGGAATTCTCTTCCTTTAAAAATTTTGCTTCTTTATCGCCTACCATATCTACCAGAACACCAAACAAAGGTCGGTAAGATTTATTTGTTACAGCGAAATATTTTGATCCAATACAAAACATCATAAGATCATGCGAATACCCATAATCTTCTCCGTCAAAAAATATCAGGTCGATACCATATTCAGGACGGTTCGCCGCCAGGATTCTTGCCAGTTCGAGTAAAACGGCAACACCACTTGCCCCGTCATTCGCACCCGGTACAGGTAGATTTTTATCTTTTTCATTTTTTTCCTGATCGGCTCGCGGACGGCTATCCCAATGAGCAGAAAAAAATATTCTGTTTGTTGCCGAAGGGTTAAATTGCGCAATAATATTTGAAAGCGGTAATTTTTGATTGTCGTATCCGTCAAACACAAAATCCTGCGTAAAGACGGTATCGGCGAGATTTTTCAGTTTCGAAAGAATCCAATTTTTTGTCTGACTATGTGCCTCTGTCCCGGGAACTCTTGGACCAAAAGCCATTTGTATTTTTACATAATGCAACAGCGAGTCGCCGGATGAAACGAGTTTGTTAGCACCGGGAGAAAAAAAGTAGTTTTTTTGCTGAACCGGAGTATTTTCCCGTTCTTTCTTATCACAACCAGAAACCAGAACAAAAATAACAATACAACAGATAAAGATTAGTTTTATTTTTTTATTCATTGTTCTTAAGATAATATTTTGCATGGAAGACCACATAAACATCTGATATGATTATGAACTGATTCAGCGAGAGAATCCAAATGATACCCCCCTTCCAGTACGGAAACAACAGGTATATTTGCTATCTTGCAAAAGTTGTAAACCAGTTCGGTCATTGTAGCAAAGTCGCTTGTCTTTAAAGTCATTCCCCCGAGTGGATCGTTTTCATGTGCATCAAATCCGGCTGATATCATAAATAAATCGGGATTGAACTCTTCTACACGAGGAAGTATTTCAGAAGTTAAAAGACCGACATATTTTTTTCCGTCTGTGCCCACAGGCAGTGGGAAATTCAAAGTAAATCCTTTGCCCTGACCATAACCAATTTCATTTTTACTTCCGGTTCCCGGATAAAAGGGATATTGATGAAGGCTTATGAACAGGACATCATTTCTGTTATAGAATATATCCTGCGTACCATTACCATGATGAACATCCCAGTCCAGAATTATAACCCTTTTGAAGCCACATTCCTCCAGAGCGAACGCCGCGCCAATTGCTATATTATTAAGCAAACAAAAGCCCATTGCAGTATGAGGAGTTGCATGATGTCCCGGCGGACGAACTGCGCAAAAGGCATTCTCTAAATCTGCTTTTACTGATTTAACCGCTCCAATTACAGCTCCTGCCGCATATAAAGCGGCATCATGGCTCCCTTCAGAAATATATGTATCACCATCATCAAATTCATATATATTTTGAGCAAATTTTGAGAATAAACTATCAATGTATTTTTGTGTGTGTACTCTGAGTAGATCTTTCGTTGTGGCTTTCGACGGAATTTTCGATATCAGGTATTGTTTTAATTCGTCATCGGATGCTAAAGATGTTTGAATTGCTTTCAGGCGATCCGGTGATTCCGGATGAGAATACCTTGCCTTATGATTGTAAAATGACTCGTGAAAATAATAATACATAAAAATTTTTATTCGTTATAAGACGCTAATAATGTGCAAATCTGATTCTGAATCGCCAAAAGGTTCTGTAATTTCCTGTGATGATTCTGCATCATAATGGAAAAGCACAATACATCACCATTTCTGGCGCTGACATAACCAGAGAGACAAGTCACTCCGCTGAGTGTACCTGTCTTCGCATAAACATTTCCCTCAGCGGCTGTTTTCTTCATCCTGTTTCGTAATGTTCCATCCACACCTGCAATCGGAAAACTTGTTTTCAGTATATCGTAAAGTCCGGGTTCAGCATAGAAAAAATATTTCAATAGTTGAACTAATAAATTTACACTGAGAAGATTATAATGAGAAACTCCGCTCCCGTCAACAATTCTATAATCTTCAGGGGTCAACCCGATGATTCTAATGAGACTATCAATCATTTTTATTCCATCATCAGCAGAAATTCTTTTTGCTTTTATTAGCTTCCCAAGCGCTCTCAATGTCATTTCAGCACTAAGGTTATCGCTGGCTTTTTCTAAATTGTTCAACATTGGTAATATGTCTCGCTCAACTGAAAAGAACTCCCTGCCATTGCCCTGATATTCAGCAAAATCATATTCTGCTACCTGAATATCACGATTATTCAAAAGATGAATAAACGACTCCATAAAAATTTTTTCCGGCTGAGCATAACAAAATGTTGAAGTAACAGCCGAAGATCCTTTTCTCAGATAACCGGTAACAGTAATTGTAATAGTTTTATATAAGATATCTCTTGTTATTGATAAATCTGTTCTTCCTGTATCTCCGGCAAAAATATTTGTTAAAACTTTAAACGAAGGGACATCGGGTTTAGTTTTAATCTCAACTGCTTTTTTTTCTTCATTCCAACTGACACTTACCGTAACAGAATTATCATTCAGAACTAATGGTGTCATAAAAGGGAAATCAGTCGAGGGATCATCATCCCACATCCAACCATTACCCCAATAAAGTGAATCGAACAAGCTAATATCTCCATATATCTTCCCTCGGATTCTTTTTACGCCTATATTCACCAAAGCATCTGCGGCAGAATTCAAATCAGACAAAGAAAAATCCGGATCTCCACCACCAACAACAAAAAGGTCTCCATCCAATATGCCATCAGAAATATTGCCTGTATAAGTAAAACGAGTAATAAACTTATAATCTTTCCCAAGGAAATAAAGTCCTGCAGCACCGGTAAGAATTTTCATATTTGATGCCGGACGCATTAAACGATGAGGATTCTTTGAATAAATTTCTCTTCCTTCAGTAAGGTTATAAACTGTAACCGAGACTCCGACAGTATCAAAAATTGGTAATGTAACCAGTGAGTCAATTTTTTCGGCAATAAAACTTTGCGGAAAGATTTGACAGGTAAAAATCAAACAGCTAATTAAGAGAGGGATTAACCTTAACATATTAAATGAGTATTTAGTATGACAATATAGAGAGTTTGGTGTACTCTTCCAGCGCTGACATACAATTTACTGGATTGAGATTCTTACATCAAGTCCGGCTTCATTAGTAGTTGTAGCCTGAATCCTTGAAGCGCCTTCGGGAGTTGTCGATGAACGCTTATAGAAGACTGATAAAGTCACTCGTGAGCTTATTACATATTTAATGCGTGGCTCTAAGGTTGTTCTGACGGTGCCATCCTGAGGAGTTCCTTCTTCGGTGAATTTATTCATATCATAAATTACCGTAGAATTTTGTGCACTGGAATAGGAAAATGTGAATTCAATATCATTCTTCAGAGAAACTCCAAAGAGAGGTATTTCAAAACCGCTTTTTGAATAATTTAGCGAAATACCTATGTCTCTTGAAAACTGTTCAGTAATATTTTTGGTTGTTACTCCTAAATCGAAATTGGAGCGGGTGGAGTATTTTATGCTTCCCGTAAGATTTCCACTCCAAAGTTCATTGAATGTGAGATTCAATCCGATAAGTGGTTGGAAACCGTAAGAAATTTTTTGTGTCTGTACAACTTGCGTACCATCAGGGTTCAGTTTCCATCCTTCATTGTAGTCAGATGAATAAGCATGGTCAAGACTGACACGCTTTGCAAAACTCTTGAAGATAGAAAACTTTTCCAATCCATCCCATGTAATTCGCCAGTTAGGTCGGGGTATATAGTTCGCGACATCTTTCATGAAGCCAATTTTTGAGAGCCATGGAATACTCTCAAAACCGGTAACAAATGCATTGGATAAATTTTGTGTCGGGTTCTTTGCTTTCGGGTCATAAAGTTCATTAACCCTTTTTATGCCTGAGTTAAACACAGAAAATAAAAAGAATGGCGGTAACGAGAGGAATGAACGACTGATACTACCGGTTGAAGTAATATTCGAAATCGAAACAAAGCCGTCCGCATCAGATTGTAAACTTGTGGATTTATTGATTGACCATCCGATTTTCCAATTGAGATCAATTTTTGCACCTTCCCACAAGGGTCTTGAGGTTTTTATATCGATATTATTTTTTTGTGAAAAATTATCTGTAAGGTTACCGTTCTTTGCCCGGGGACCAATGTCGTTTGTTAGTCCAAGCATAAACAACCGCGAAGGTCCTTCATCTACATTATAAGTAAAGCCAAAAAAGTTTTTTAAACCTGTACCATTACCACGCACACCGGAACCTGAGAGACTATTATCATTGGAAAAATTAATCTGAATGTTTTCATAATCAAAGAAAAGCGTTTTTGCTACAGATCTCAGGAAAAGCAAAGCATTAGTCAGAGCAGATATTTTTTTCACAGTATCCGCAGATGCAGT
>CAYTLQ010000193.1:0-7504 GCA_964438715.1 uncultured Ignavibacteriaceae bacterium | reverse complement strand
ATGCCCTGAACCCCAGCGGCAGAAGTGTTATAGCCACCAGAGCAATAGCAATAATAAAATCCAGTCCCAAACCTGAGAGCCTTTTATTAACATTATCGGCCTGATCAAAATTATGGACGAGCTCAATGTTTGCCGGTAATGTTCCTTTAAATTTTTCTATCACAGGCAGATATTTCTTCTGTGTCTCGGAAATATTTTCTCCCGGTTTTTGAGCCGCAACAACAAATACCGCACGATGACCGTTCATTCGCGTTATAGAATTTGGCTTTTCGAAATCGGAATACACCTCTGCTATATCGCGTAGATAAATATTTCTACCATTATATGATGTAATTACGGTATTTTTAATTTCTTCAACAGATGTATAATTGCCGCTTGTCTGAATATTATATGTTTTATTTCCTGCATCCACGCTTCCACCGGGTATATTTACCGATTCACTTTGTAGTATTCCCAGTACTGCATCCAACGGCACATGCATTTGAGCCATTTTATCAAATTTCAGTTCCACTCTGATATTTTTTTCAGGAAGTCCGTGAATTTCAACATTTTTTAACTGTGGTAATTGTTCAAGGTTCTGTTTGAAATCCTCTGCATATTTCTTCATTGTTTCATAAGAGGCATTCTCAGAGATAAGCGCTGTTTGTATTACATTAACATTTGATGGAAGCCACTTCTGGATATCGATACTGTAAATATCAGCTGGAAGTTGATTCCGCATATTGTTAACTTCCCGTACAACCTCCTGATACTTTTCGTCAACATCATAACCGTGTTTATAGACTACCCATACTACCGCAAGGCCGTCGCTCATACTGCTCAAAACTTTTTTAATACCTTCAAGCCCGGCTAATTTCGACTCAAGCGGATCGACGACAAGCTCTTCCATATCTTTTGGGCTTGTACCCGGATAAACCACAACTACGGGAAATTCCGGCGAACTTAACTCCGGATCTTCCGAACGCGGCATATTTAGAATTGTTGTTATTCCAAGCGCTATTGTCATTACGAGAATTATCAGTGTAAACTGAAAATTCTTAACGGCATATTCTGAAATCTTCATAGCTATTCCTGATTTACAATTTTTATTGCTGACTTATCAGTTAAATATGCACTGCCCGATACTATTAGTTTACTTGCATGCTCAAGTCCCGATGTTATCCAAACCGCATCTTTATCTATTCCGCCAAGTGTTACCTGCACCCTCTCTGCAGTTGTTCCATCATTGGTAACAAAAACATATCCGTTCATACCATCAGCATCAAGCAATGCATCAAACGGAATTACCCATGTGCTGAGTTTTTCGTTTGGTTGAATTTCCGCTCTCCCATATAAGCCGCTGGCGAAATCTGACATTCCGGAGTTAATCAGTTTCAAATCAACAGAAAAAGTTCCTGAATATGGGTCAATGCCCTCCGATTTCCTGTGTACCCGAGCTTCAAATTTTTTACCCGGGTAAGCGTCTAATTCAACTTCTGCCTGATCATTTATTCGTATTGTTGCCCATTCATTATCACTCACCGAAACCTTTAAATACCAGTTTCCGCTTTTACCTCCATTTGTTTGCAATACCGGCATTCCCGGGCTAACTATTTGTCCCGCATTTACAAATTTTTTCAGAATATAACCACTCTCTACAGCACGAATCTCTGAATAAGTCTGGTTAAATTCTGCAATCTTTAACTGCTTCTCCGCAATTTCGAGTCCGGTTTTTGCATTCTGATACTGCTGTAGTGTTGCTACACTGTCCTTATATAACCGCGAGACTCTCTCATAATCACGAAGCGCCTTCTCGTATCCCGACTTTGCCTGTTGAACCATTGCTTCTATTTCGGTTAAGTCAAGTGTCGCTAAAAGGTCGCCTTTTTTTACCGCATCTCCTTCATTCACATAAATTTTTTTTACCACCCCACCGGTTTTAAATGAAAGATATGCTTCATCATCTGTAGTAAACTGACCCGAAGCAATAATTTTTCTATAAACTTCCTTTTTTTCCAGATTTACAACTTTTACTGGAATAATTTCCTGATTTGTCTGATTACCATTTTCTGTTTTTTTGTCGCAGGCAGAAAATAATACAGATACAGCAACTAACAGATTCATTAGATATTTCTTTGTTATAAGTTTCATCATATTATAACTCTCTTTCATAATTAGCTTTTGCAATTAGGACTTTGTACTTGCTGATATTTACTAACATTCTTGCTGAGGTTAACTGGTTCCTAGCATCAAGTGTTTCTATAAAACTATTAATCCCTTCCCTGTACCCTTTATTAATGAGCGAATAATAACTTTCGGCTGTTTTCAGTTGCTTTAATGCTGACTGATAATTCTGCCATTCGGTTGTATATGACAAAAAAGCGTTTTTTTGTTTTATGGTAAGCGCTGATCTGGTGTTTTGTAGTTCAAGTTCAGACCACCGTAACTGTAGTTCTGCCTCTTCGATACGGTTTCTGTTCCTGAATCCTTCAAATAACGGCACTTCCAACTGAACTCCATAAAGATGATATCGTGAATCACTGCTGTAGTTCCATTTACTATCCTGTGCCCCGTAGTCAAAAAAGCCATTAATCTTAGGGAGCCAATAATAACTATTCATTTTCAATACACTCTTATTAATTTCTATTCCCTCGGTGAGCATTTTTACTTCTTCCCTTTCAGATTCTGCTGAAGAGGTTGAGGTTTCCGGATTATTTATAACTGTATCTTCGACTATTATTATTTCTGCATCTAACGACCTGTTTAGAAGAAAGTTAAAAAACATTTTTGCCGTAGTAAGATTTTTCTCAGCCTCGGTCATTTTTGCCTGTAGTTCATCCAACTCAGTTTCCGCGCGAAGTACATATACATAAAGTCCTGTACCATTCTTCAATAGTGACTCATTAACTCTTTTTGCCTCATTGGCTAGTTCGAGGGAGGATGCATAAATTGCCACGGCTGATGATGCAGAACAATAATTGTAATACGCTCGTTTCACTTCTGCTGTTAATTCCTTTGAGTATAACTTAACATCGTACTCTTTAATTCTTGTCTTGCTCTCCTGGATACGACTATTGTAAATCAAATCCATATTAAACAGCGGCATTGAAGCCCGGATTTTTGCATCGTAAAATCTGTTCGGGAAAAAACTCTCCTGCACATTTTGTATTTGGGGAAACATATTAGAATTTGTAAGCTGATTGAGAGTCTGATATACCGGATTCATAAGATCACCTACCGGGATTTTTATACTTCGTCCGCCCTCCCCGTGAGTATAACCTGCCGAAAAGTTAAGAGATGGATAGAACAAGCTATTTGCAGATTTCAGCGCATAAATAGCCTGCTCATACTCAATATTTTTCTGTTGAAGCACGTTATTATTTTTTAGCGCTTCTTCTATATAAACATCAAGTATATTTCGGTTTTGAGCTAAAGAAGGCAATGTGGAGGTAAAAACGATTAAAAAGAGCAAAAATCTCATTATTTTCTCCAAAATAAACTAATATTATTATATTTACAGTGTTCAGTAATCACGAAAAAATTTTTATTTGGGTGAATTAACAACACTAATATACTAAACGATGTTCAGTTTGTCAAGTGTTTTTTTTCCTTTTTTTTATTAAAAATAACAATCAGCTAAATGATAAAGTGGGAATGATAATCTTTCTTATAACATTAAATTTCATGTTAAATTATCTCTCTTCTTTACTCCCGAAATATTCTTATTGTTAAAATATCATCAACATCTACTAATCTCTTTCCTCTATACTCACTTTTTTGTTAGTATATGACTTTCCTGTAAGTGTATTTACCCGACTACCGTAATACGATATTTTTCACCCGTAATTTTTATTCAACAATTATTAACGGTTCTCCGTGTTGAAGCCGTATTCTTGAAATTTATTATCAACTGCGGTCAACTAAATATGAAACTGAAATCAACAAATAAATAAAGGATCAATTATGAAGGACAACAACTGGTTCACGATTAAACATATACTCAGCGGGATACTACTGATGATATTGAGTTTTAATTTCGCAAGTGCACAGCATAACGCAGGTGATAGAGGCAAAATATTAATGATAGCAAGTAATCCATCCGTTTCAAAAACCACCGGCTGGCCGATTGGCGTATGGTATGCAGAAATTACTCACCCTTACTGGGTATTCAGTGAGGCGGGTTATACTGTAGATATAGCTAGTCTCGAAGGTGGTGAAATTAAATTCGATGGTTTCAGCGATCCGGAGGATCCTGCCCGATACGCAGCATTCGATTATATCTCTTTAGGTTTCAAAAAGGATTCATCAAAAATGGCGCTGACAAAAAATACCCTTAAGCTTTCTCAGGTAAACCCAAACAACTATAAAGCAATTTTCATTTGCGGCGGACAGGGACCTATGTTCACCATGTATAAAAATCCGGAAATCTTAAAGTTTGTATCCGAATTCTATCAGACCGGAAAGCCTACTGCCGCTATTTGCCACGGAACATGTGTACTACTGGATGCAAAACTTCCAAACGGCAAATATATTGTTGAAGGAAAACGCTGGACAGGATTTGCAAACAGCGAAGAAAATTATGCAGACGCTTATGTTGGAATGAAAATTCAGCCATTCCGGATTGAAGATGAAGCCCGTAAAATACCGAATTCAAAGTTCGAAGTTGCACCTATGTTCGAGGCTTTTGCAATTCGGGATGGCAATCTGATTACCGGACAACAACAAAACTCAGGGATGAAAGCCGCAGAGTTAGTAGTACAGGCGCTGGAGGAAGATAAACATCGCTATCCTACATATGTTTTAGTGCATGGTGCATGGGCTGATGAAAGCGCATGGGGCTTTGTGCGAGACCAGTTAGCCATCAATGCAAATGTTGAAGTTGTTAATCTACCTGCACACGGAGCTGACAATACTTATGGAGTTGGTATCGGACTAAATGAATATGTAAAAACTGTTACTAATGCAATAAATAAATACAAGGGAAAGGTTACCCTGGTAGGCCACTCTATGGCGGGTGTAATAATTTCGCAGGTTGCCGAGAACTTACCAAATAAAATTGAAAAACTTGTGTATGTTTCCGCATATCTCCCCTCAAACGGAGAAAGCATACAAAGTATAAACAACGCATTTTATGGTAGTAAACAACCGGATATTTTTGAATTTAATAAGGATTACTCATTAGTTTCCATTCGGAAGGATGCAATACCGGATGTTGTTTGTGCAGACTGCCCTGAGTATATGAAGGAGGTACTGAAAAAATATCATCGGCCGGAGCCCGTGAAAGGGTTTGCTGACCCCGTAAAACTCGGAAAGAACTTTAATAAGATTCCCAAATACTATATCAGCACTAAAAATGATAACGCTGTACCGTATGCATTACAACAGAAAATGATTGCCAACAACGGCTCAGTTAAAAAAGTATATGAAATGGAGACTTCACACTTACCGTTTGTTGTAAATCCCGACCGATTCATAAATATTATCAATCAGATAAAATAATGAAGTTAAATCCAAAAATAATGCTGTTAATTTTGGCAATGCTCCTTTTCTGGGGGAGCATTGCCATTGGGCAGTCGGCCGAATACTATTATGGTGAAAAAAGATCCGGATTGGATGTAATGTGGTTTCGTAACTTTAAATTCAAAGAAGATGAAAAATCTCCACTATTATTTTTTAACCGAAACAGAGTGAGTGTTGATGATAAAGGATCTACGCTTGTTTTCGGATCTGTTAATGCCATTTCTTACAACTTAGAAAATGGTTTTGGTGGTGTGTTTGTCGCCTCGTATCTTATTAATGGATTCTACCCAAAAGCAGGTGTACAGTATTTTAACAGTAAGAATTCATTTATGTTCTTCGGGTGGTTGGTTGCCGATTTGAAAAATTCCGGGAATTATGATTTGTTTGGCTTATTCCGTTTTCAACCCCGATTCAATGAAAACTTTTCTGGCTTTGCTCAATTAGAACTTTTTCCTTCATACAATGAAGTAACTAATATTTGGAACTTTACACAGCGGCTTCGGTTAGGAGTAAAATATCAGTACTGGGCATTTGGCTTTATGGCAGATGCCAACCAAATAGGTAAACAAACATTTAAAACAACAGAGAATATAGGCTTTTTCCTCCGCCATGAATTTTAATAGATGTTAGCGATAGACTATATTTTACCAATTTTTACACGACTTTTAATACTATAAACAAATGAGAATAAAAATCATTACCGTGAAACAGAGAAACTGTCCGGGATACATATAATAATCTCTAACTTGTCCCCTCTTTAAGGCAAATTATTACATTAACGCCACTTACTGTTTATTCCAAAACCATCAGTTTAACCGGCAGTATAAAATCATAAACTCAATAATATCAAGGGAAATGAATGTTATAATAGTTTTCTAAAATACAGTCGGAATTTTTCTTACATTGCCTGCATCTTTAAGAAAAGTTACTCATTACAAAGTATTATTAAGGATGTATATGCCTGAGTTTCTTTATAATAACAAACTATTTTATAATCCGGTAGAATATGCTTTGTCAAAAATCGGCGGGACCTGGAAGATGCCGGTTTTATGGCGTTTGAAGGGTGGCGTAAAAAGATATGGTGAAATTAAAAAGAGTATAGGTCGAATTTCCGATAAGATGCTCTCGTCCCAACTTAGGGAACTTGAAGAAGATGGTCTTATTGTTAGAACGGTATATCCCGAAGTACCTCCCCGTGTTGAATATAAACTTACTAAAAAGGGGAAAGAAGCAATTACGATAATTACGCGGCTCCGGAATTATGGGCTGAAATTAATGCGTGAAGATGGAATTAATGTAAAGTAAAATGTATTGAAAAGGCTGTAAAGAAATTTATTTCTCTCTTATCTTTTCTCTCATTTATAACTTTCCCCAATTCTTTTTAAGTAAAAGTTATAAAAAAGTAAATCTTTAATTTGAGCTAAGGTAATAAACTGATGAATTTATCCTCAAATTTCACAACACACAAATTTTCTATCTATAATAGAATGAATCTACCAAATAATTTAAAAAAGTGAAAATGTTGTGATGGTATTAAACAAAATTAACTACTGCAGATCAAATACTTTTAAGTTATAGCATCATATAATAGCGGTGCGGAGAGTCAGGGATTCGAACCCCGGAAGGACTTGCATCCTTAACGGTTTTCAAGACCGCCGCATTCAACCACTCTGCCAACTCTCCGTAGTAATATTCCCCGGTAAAATCTATAAAAATCTAATTATGAATATTACGGAAATTTACCTTTTTTCAAAAGTACTTTTTCATCTGAATTTTTCTATAAGCGTTTACAAAAATGTGTAAAGAAAGGTATAAAAAAATTGGCACTTGCCTGATAAATTTGAAATAAAAAAAGGAGACAAGTGCCATGATTGATGCGGTGATGAAAAATACAATAAAAACTCAACAAATAAAAGATACATACAAATATTTTGTTAACGAGATTCAACAATTCATAAAAGAACTACTTGAAAGGATCTTAGAGTTTGAGATAGAACAACAAAGA
>CAYTLQ010000192.1:0-24223 GCA_964438715.1 uncultured Ignavibacteriaceae bacterium | reverse complement strand
TCATCCTTGTGTGTCCATGAGGTTCCGTCAATACCAGTGTCATTACTGTGTCTCGGTCCCGCAAATACTTACCTCACACAGCGCCACTGCGTTTATTTACTTTTTCAAGCGGAAGACGGCATACGCAACCTACTACGGTCTCGTGGGCTCGGAGATGTCTATCAGAGACAGGTCTGCACTCTCTATTCAAGAGAGTAAAATACATTTAATTAATACCTTTTAGCCGATGAAGCTCATTGCAAAAATTATGCGGTGATATTATTATCAAAAAAAATAAATCAAAGACATCTTATCATTATTAACACGATACTGTTCCTTTCGGTTTTTTCCCCTTTTGGAGCAGTAAAAGATTTTTTACCCCACTATCCATCCTGCTGTATCGTTAACAAAATAAACATTTTGTAAGAGCCCGTTTGGTACAATATATTTTTCGCGCTACTTAGATAGTTTCAAATTAATTACAAAAACGCAGAAGAGGAAATTTTAATACTTTGGTATTCATTGCAACTCCTGTAATTTACACATATAATAACCTTGCATAGTTATTATCAGAACGAGGTAAAAGTCAATAACCCATTTGAGTTATTTTATGAGTCGCTCTTTAATGGCTTTCGCTACGGCTTGAGATTTTGAGGAGACATTAAGTTTCGAATAAATATTTTTAATATGATTGCGTACGGTATCGTAACTAATGAAAAGGGTATTAGCGATTACTTTTGTCTCTACTCCCTCAACCAAATACTTTAAAATCTCTTTTTCTCTTGTGGAGAGTTGATAGTCGGCAGAAATTGAACTATTAGCTTTAAAGTGCTCTAATACCCTCCTCGCAACAAACGGTGACATTGCTGAGCCACCCGATAATACATCTTCGAGAGCAGAGAGTATTTTCAAAGGGTGAGTTTTTTTCAACAAGTATCCATCAGCTCCTGCCGCCAGAGAGTTAAAAATATTATTGTCATCCTCAAATACTGTTAACATAATTATTTTTATTTTATCAGAAATGGCCTTTATTAACGAAATAGCTTCAACGCCTGAAGTACCAGGCAGGTTAATGTCGAGAAGTAAAATATCACATTCTTTAAAGTTCTTCAGCGCTATTTCAACCGACCCGAATGTACCAACACAGGTGTAAGCTGATGTTGAATTAATAAAAAATGCCAACCCCTCACGAAAGTCGGTATTGTCCTCTATGATTGCTATTCGGATTTTATTATTATCCATATTTAAAAAATGATGAAATAAAGATTGTAAGTCTATAACCCAATTAGGTTATTTTTTGTCTTTTTCCTCAGCTACCTTAAGTAGTATTGTTGTTCCATTGTTAATTTCTGAAGTAATTTGTAGCTCTGCATTAATTTCACCGGCCCGTCGCTTCAGATTAAGAAGTCCATTTCCTGAGGGTGAGTCCATTTCCTGTTGTATTGAAAAGCCCTTTCCATTATCCTCGACTTTAAGACAAATATAATTATCCTCCTCATAGAGCAATACGGATATTCTATTTGCAGAAGAATATTTAATCGCATTATAAACTGCTTCTTTAGCTATTAGATAAATATTCTTTCTGGTTTCTGAGGAAATGAAAAAGTTTTCACGATAATTTTTTGTGAAAAGAATTGTTTTATTCGACGCCTCAGCTACCTCTTTTATAAAAGTTTCAATTTTTTTTGCAGTATCAGATATTGAATCTTTATATGGCGATACCGACCATACAATATCACTAATAGCCTCTTCAGCACGAACAATGATGTCTGAACTCTTATTTAAATACCTCATAAATTGTTCATTTGAGGCATCGGTAACTTGTTTCATTAATTGAATATAATAATTTAAACTACTTACAGTTGATGCCAGATCATCATGAAGATCTCTGGAAATTTTATCCCGTAATTTATTCTGTTCCTGTATGAGAAGTTTTTCGTTTTCCAGTTTTGCAATCTGTAATAAATATTTTCTTTTGATGAAAATTCTGTAGCTTGAAAGAAGGAGGATAATTAATAAAAGTACAATACCCATCCTGAACCAAAGCGTCTGCCAGAATGGAGGAGTGATGATAATTTTCATCAAAGTAAACTCATTACTCCAAATATTATCCTCGTTGGCGGCTTTCGCTTTAAATGTATATTCTCCGGGAGGAATGTTTGATAAATCAGCTATTCTTCTGTTATTTAGTTCAACCCAATCTTTATTATATCCTTCTAAAAGAAATGCATAACGATGTGATTCGGGGTTTTCAAACAAAAGACCTGCAAGCTCTATGGAGATAAAATTTTGATTATATGTGAGTTCGATTTCTTTTTTTAGTGTGAAAGCAGGGTTTGGTGTATTAAACAAATGAAAATTTGTCATTACTACCGAGGGCATAAAAGGATTATCCGAAATATTTTTTGGATGAAATCGGACTATGCCATTTACCCCTCCAAAATATAATTGACCGTCGGACCCTTTAGCATAACTATTTTGATTATATTCAACTGAGGGTAGTCCATCAAGCCTGGAATACGATTTTACTTTAAGTGTTCTTTTGTTGATTCGGCAAATTCCGTTGTTCGTGGAAAGCCAAAGATTCCCTTTATCATCATTTAGAAAACCATAAACTGAATTATTCGGAAGACCATTTGACTCATTTATCCTCTTATATTGTAATTCATCTTCTGAGAGAACAGATATTCCACCTCCCAGCGTTGCAATCCATAATCGCTTATCATCATCTTCAAACAAAGCGGTTACTTTATTATTCGGCAGAATATTTTCCTTCCCGGGTTCTGCTAGAAACCTTTTGTAACTCATATCTTTTGTGTTAATTTTTAAGAGACCTTCACTGTTGGTACCAGCCCATAGATAGCCATTTGAGTATAAAAGAGAAAGGATATAGGTATCCCCTTCCACACCAAAAGTAGTATCATAATTATGTGTGGTATATTTTTTATGAATCGGATCGAAGTGAAAAATTCCTGAGGTAGTTCCAAGCCAGAGTTTTTTGTTATCATCTTCAGTTATTGAGGTTACAAGTGTATAATTATTTGGCTTGGGATTGTTGAGTTTAGTTGATGTACATTGTTTTGTTACAGGATTATATTCACAAATCGCATCTTTTGTCCCAAGCCAGATTTTTCCATTATGACTCCGAAAAATAACGATAACCGCCTCATGCGAATGCGAAGAATGTTTCAATGAAACAGGACTCACCCTATCACTTTGGAAATTATATTCGAATAATCCTCCTCTCGTACCAATGAGTAACAAATTATTATCCAATGGATAAAGAGCGAAAGCCATATTTGCATTAATTACATCACGATAATTATTATTCTTTGGTAACACTTCAAATTTTTTTCGCAGTGGATTAATTTTATAGAGTCCGGTAGCCAAACCCACCCAAAGAACACCTGAAACATCACGATACACGGTAAAAACTGAAACAGGTAATTTAATGTCCTTTTTTATTATATCAAGTTCTTCTGCTTCCACTTTGCTGTATAAGGTATTATTACCGGAATGAGAAATTTGCAATTTTTTTAATCCCGTAGCAGAAGCTATCCAGATATTGTTTCCCTCCTTACTAAGGAAATAAATATTTCCAATATCATTTGATTGGATTCCCCTTGGAAGAATTTTTGTAAAAATTTTTTTGGATACATCAAATTCATATAAATCGCCGTCAGTTGTACCAAGCAGTATTTTTGCGGAAGTTACATAACACAGTGCATAACTATCGAAAGGTGTTTTTGTGCTATCTAAAAAACCCCTGCTGTTGATAAAGTATAAAAGTTTGTTTATAGAAATGGAAAACATCCGGTTCGGAAAGTAATTACTAATATCCATAGGTAATTGCCGTGTAACACTAAAGGTAGCAGAATTAATAACGACCATTCCATTCTTAGTCATTGCCCAAAAATTTCCGCGAGCATCGGGGCGTAAACCCGAAAGAAAATCAATGAGTAAATCATCACCGTTCTTTCTTTCCTTTACTGAAATGAATTCTTCAGTACTCTTGTTAAATACATTTACTCTGCCGTCGGAAAGAACTAACCAAATTTTGTCAAGAGAGTCGCAATACAAATGAATGATACTGTTTGAATTGACGGAGTTTAGTGAAGAGATTCCCGGCTTAAAATGACGAAATGAGTATCCGTCAAATCGGTTCAACCCATCCCATGTTCCTAGCCACATAAACCCTTGTTTATCCTGAATTAGTGCTCTTACATTCGACTGTGACAGACCGGATTCTACAGTATAAAACTTTCCACGAGTTGAAGGCAAAACACTAAGAGAAAAAAGAGCAATGATTGTCAAAAGTATTTTATTTGTCATAATGACAACAGGAAAATATCAATGGTTTAAAGAATATGTTCGCATTATTTAAAGTGGATGAACCAATACATTACAAGAAATTAATTGCATTTTATCGATGCCTTATCTTTAGTACATTTCTTATTAGGTTTTCTAAGAATTCTTCTCAAAATTTCATATAAAGATGAAAAAAAAGCAATTTAAACTTTCCTCAAATTATTCTCCCTCGGGTGACCAGCCGGAAGCCATTCGGCAATTGACCGAGGGAATTTTACGAGGGGAGAGATACCAGACATTACTTGGCGTTACGGGCAGTGGTAAAACCTTTACTATTTCAAATGTTATTGCCAATATTAATAAACCAACATTGATTATTTCCCATAATAAAACCCTTGCCGCTCAATTATATTCAGAATTTAAGGCGTTTTTCCCGGAGAATGCGGTAGAATTTTTTATCAGCTATTACGACTACTACCAACCGGAAGCCTATGTTGTTTCAAGCGACCTTTATATTGAAAAGGACCTCTCTATTAATGAAGAAATCGACCGATTGCGCCTCAAAGCTACCACCGCTCTTATAGAAGGAAGAAATGATGTTATAATTGTTGCCAGTGTTAGTTGTATATATGGAATCGGCGCACCACAAGAATATGCTGATCAGGTGATGTTTATCCACAAAGGAGATGAACTACCGAGAAAAAAACTTATGCGTCAGCTTATAGACATTTATTATGAAAGAAACGATGTTGAGTTTACCCGTGGAACATTCCGTGCCCGTGGTGAAGTTATAGATGTTATTCCGGCTTATCAATATGATGAGGCGATTCGGATTGAATACTTTGATGATGAAATAGAAAAGGTGAGCATAATCGATGCAACAACCGGGCAGACATTAAAAGAAGTTGAATCAGCTGCTATTTATCCGGCGAAGTATTTTGTTTCCAACAAAGACAAAATTAATCGTGCAATTCTTACCATTGAAGCCGAACTTGCTGAGAGACTGCTGGAATTTCGTTCAGCTGAAAAATATCTTGAAGCCCAACGCCTTGAGCAACGCACGCGTTTTGATATTGAAATGATGAAAGAAATCGGCTACTGTTCGGGGATTGAAAATTATTCAA
The DNA here is from genome assembly GCA_964438715.1 of uncultured Ignavibacteriaceae bacterium. Lineage (GTDB taxonomy): Bacteria > Bacteroidota > Ignavibacteria > Ignavibacteriales > Ignavibacteriaceae > CAYTLQ01. Next base: position 18,812 of record CAYTLQ010000192.1, on the reverse strand, counting down.
GACACATTGATGGACGAGAACCCGGCTCGAGGCCTTATTGCCTTTTCGATTATTTTCCCGAAGATTTTCTTCTGATTATTGATGAGTCGCATGTTACTGTACCACAGGTACGCGGAATGTACAATGGAGACAGAGCAAGAAAAATGAATCTCGTGGAATATGGTTTCCGTTTGCCATCTGCTCTGGATAACCGACCTATGAAATTCGAAGAATTTGAACAGTTCATGAAACAGGTAATTTTTGTAAGCGCTACGCCCGGAGATTTTGAACTTGAAAGAAGCGGCGGTGTTGTCGTTGAACAGATTATTCGACCTACCGGTTTACTCGACCCCGAAGTAGAAATACGCCCGGTAAAAGGACAAATTGACGATTTAATTGGAGAAATTCGTGAACGGGTGGTAAAAAAGGAACGCGTACTCGTTACTACTTTAACAAAAAAAATGGCAGAGGATCTCTCTGATTATTTAGACAGACTTGGAATAAATGTACGATATATACATTCAGATATTGATGCTCTTGAAAGGGTGGAAATTCTTCGAGACCTTCGGCTGGGCGATTTTGATGTACTCGTCGGGGTTAACTTATTGCGCGAAGGACTCGATCTACCGGAAGTATCCCTTGTTGCTATCATAGATGCAGATAAAGAAGGGTTTCTGCGAAGTGAGCGCTCTCTTATGCAAACCGCCGGAAGAACGGCGCGTAATGTTAATGGTAAGGTAATTATGTACGCAGATATTATAACGCAGTCGATGCAGAAAATGATTACCGAAACTAATCGGCGGAGAAGAGTGCAGATAGAGTACAATGAAAAAAATAATATTGTACCCCAGACAATTTATAAAAGTGTTGATGAAATACTGTCCTCTACATCAATTGCAGAATTGAGGAAAAAAGATGATGATAAACTTAACACCTCAATTACGAAAGTAGCCGAGCCGGTAATCCGTTATATGAGTAACGAGCAGAAAACAGAACTTATTGAACAACTTCGTCAGGAGATGCTTCAGGCGGCAAAGGATTTAGAGTTTGAGCGCGCTGCCCAATTACGGGATGAGATTGAAAAACTAAAAAAACAGATTAAGTAAGGGGTACCAATGACAAGGTACCCCTGTTCGATAGAATAATCGTATTAGTTATTAAACACTGCTGAATTGAAATATGCAAAAACTCCAAGATTGGCTGTCAGAAGATCGGTTTTGGATTTTTGTGTGGTGTAACTGATAGTTCCATTCGTAGTGTTTACAAGAATAGAACCTTCTTTCAGATATTCTGCCTCTGAGCCGGCAATAAAACGCACTTTAAAGTCAACCATCAGAGGTCCCCATAATTCGCCTTCGGATTTAGGTTCATATACCTTAAAAAGTATTCCGGCGCCTGCACCGTAATTCCAGGCAAAGTCATCGAAGTTTGTAGAGGTGGTTACTTCTTCGTTTGTTCCTTCTTTACGGATACTGGTGGATGTGTACAAGTAAGATCCGCCAAATAAGAGATCTAAATATGGACGAACAAGCGTGTTTTTTGTTTCTACTCTGAAGAGCAGTTGGAACTGAACAATATTGTTACTTCTTTCTACATCAACGGTTACATCGGGAATTGTATAGCTAAACGGAGCTCGTCTTGATTCATTACCATAATTGATATATCCCAAATTTGCGCCAAAGCTAAAGGGAACTGCATCAGATGAATTAATAAAAAAGAATTCTATATTTCCGCCGATACCTGTCTGCTTTACATTACTTTGAAATTCCCCTCTGGGAAAAGCCAAAGAAAATGATACCCCGCCCGACTGTGCCAGCAAAGAGTTGGTACCACTAATCAGAAGAAGAAACAGAAGAATTTTTTTCATGTAAATAACTTTCTCTATGAATAGCTCAATTAGTTCATCGGAAAAATAAATAAAAGGGATATTATTTTTCATTGAATAATTATCGGAAAGTAATATTACTGATAAACGGTTATTGGATATTATAGGCGGTTGAATACGTTTTCTTTTTAATAGTTAATAAGAAATGTGGTTGTATTAAAATGAATTGCCGATTATTTTTCAGGTATGAGTAAAATAGTATGTTTGCCTTATGGGTGATATAGTATTCTGGACGATAATCAGAGCTGCGATATTTATCCTGATAACCTGGTTTGCTAAACCATACTTTGATTACAAAATATGGTGGCCTATGGCGATTTTTGGTATTTATGGTATTGTCATCTATCCGGCGATTGTTAAATATCGACAGTTTCAGGAAAACAATAAACCTATTATTACTTCTACACTATGTTCAACTTGCAAACATTTTGAAAAAACTGCGATCCTTTGCACCAGACTCGATGAGCACCCTACGGAACAATATCTTCCCTGTGAAGGCTTGGGCTGGGAACCTAAACCCGGCAAATTGACTGTTTCAGAAGACGAAGAATAATAGTACTATTTCGGTATCAGGCTTACAGTATCCTCGCCTAATAATTTGGTAATTTCTTTTATTGCAGTATTGGTGGTTTTCACGGAAAAATCATTAAGTCTATAGATAACTGAACCGGAACCGTTACCAATAACCTCGAGAAATACCGGAAATTTTCCTTTGTGTTTTATCAGCAGGTCTTTCAACTGTATTATTGTCGAGCGATCATGTCTCGACTCATCGACAATAATTTTAATGTATTTTGTAAGTTGTTCGCGGACTTTCTCAATGGGGATAACTTCATCAATATGCAGTTTAACAGAATCGCCTGTACTTTCTGCCTCACCGGTTACATACACTACCGAGCCAACGCTCAGGAGGTTACCTGTTTTTTCATAAGCACTGCCGAACATCAGGCATTCACAACTCCCTGAGAGGTCATCGAGAGAAAAAAATGCCATTGTCTTCCCTTTCGAATCGATTTTTGTTCTAAAGTCGGTAATCACGCCGCAGACTTTTATCCTCTGTGGAATCCCTTCTTCCTCCGAAATTTCACCGAGATGCAGGTTGGTAAAAAACTGATATTCAATTTCATATTTTTTTAGTGGATGATCGGAAATGTAAAACCCGACAACCTCTCGTTCTTTAGCAAGGCGTTCATTTTCCGGCCAGTCTTCAACAGGCGGGAGAGAGGGCTCCGGCAATACTGCCTCTGAAGCCATATCGCCAAAAAGACTGTTTTTGTTCTGCTCAAGTAACTGTTGCTGATTTGCTCCATATTGGAGAGCGATCTCTACCGATTCAAATAACTGTCTTCGGTTTGCGGAAATACTGTCGAAGGCGCCGGCTTGTATTAATCCCTCAAGGGCACGCTTATTCATTATGCGTGTATCAACATGAGCACAAACATCGAAGATTGAAGTAAATTTTCTTCCTAGCTGTTCCTTTGCCTTAATGAGATTTTCTATTGGACCCTCACCAACATTTTTGATTGCCGCCAGCCCGAATTTTATTTTTTTCTTTTCTACATCAAAGGAGACGGAAGGATTATTAATGTCGGGTGGTAAAACATCAATGTGAAGTTTTCGACAGTCATCCAAAAACACCGAAACTTTTTCCGTTTTACTGATTTCGTTTTTGAGGTTAGCTGCAATAAACTCCGGTGGATAATGTGCTTTAAGATATGCGGTTTGATACGCCACTACTGAATAGGCAACGGCATGACTTTTATTAAAACCATAATTAGCAAACTTATCAATAGATTCAAAAATTGCTTTTGCTTTTTCTGCCGGAAGACCATTGGCAATTGCGCCATTAACGAATTTCTCTTCCTGCTTTTGCATTGCGGCTGCATCTTTTTTCCCCATAGCTCGCCGAAGATTATCTGCATCAGCAAGCGACATTCCGGCAACTTTGTTCGCTATTTGAATTACCTGCTCCTGATAAACAATAATTCCGTAAGTTTCCCTAAGTATTGGTTCCAGTGCGGCATCGATATAAAGAATAGGTTTTTTGCCGAACTTTCTATCAATGAATTCGTTAATATAGTCCATTGGACCGGGGCGGTATAGCGCATTCATTGCCGCGAGATCGCTTATGGATGTAGGTTTAAGCCGCTTCAGATATTCCCTCATTTGGCCGGATTCAAACTGAAAAATACCTGTGGTTTGCCCCTTCCAGAAAAGTTGAAAAGTTTTTTCGTCGTCAACAGGTATTGCATCTATATCTATGTCAATATTGTGGTTTTTTTTCACCAAAGTTATTGTATCACGAATAATGGTAAGAGTCCGAAGCCCAAGAAAGTCCATTTTCAGAAGCCCGGCATCTTCCAGTTCTTTCATATTGTATTGAGTAACAATATCCTCCTGCCCGGTGGTTGAGGAAAGAGGTACATAATTGCTCACCTCGCCCGGTGTAATGACAACTCCCGCGGCGTGTTTGGAAGTATTGCGGTTCATACCTTCAAGGATACGGGCGTTTTTAATTAACTCGATGATTATAGGATCTTTGCTGTCCCGCACCCATTTTAGTTCGGGTACTTTATTTAATGCTTCGTCAATGGTTGCTACTTTGCCAAATACCGAAGGAATATATTTTGTAATTTTATTAACAGTTGGAATTGGAATTTTCAGTACACGGGCAACATCACGCAGAACTTGTTTTGAAGCAAGGCGGTTAAAAGTAACGATCTGAGCAACGCAGTCTGCCCCATATTTCGATTTAACATATTCAATAACTTTTCCGCGTTCGTCGTCGGCAAAATCCACATCAATATCCGGCATTGATTTGCGTGCAGGATTAAGAAACCGCTCGAACAACAGACCGTATTGTAATGGGTCAACATTTGTAATACCCAGTACATAAGCAACCAGAGAACCGGCAGCGCTTCCTCTCCCGGGACCAACAGGGATTTTGTTATTTTTTGCATGATTTATGAAATCCTGCACAACGAGGAAATACCCTGCAAAACCCATCTCTTTAATTGTTTTTAACTCAAAATCGAAACGCATTTGAATTTCCGGAGTAATTTCTTTATATCGTTTCTTCAGGCGTTCGGTTGCAAGTTCATCGAGATATTCTTCAAGTGTTGTTGATTTTGATTCAGGGGGAATAGGAAATACAGGGAAGTGATATTCTTTATTTTTAAATTCCAGATTAATCTTTGAAGCAACCTCAAGAGTATTCTCAATAGCATCAGGAAATTGCCTAAAAAGTTTTGCCATTTCTTCAGATGATTTGAAGTAAATCTGGTCTGTGCCATATTTTAGTTTTGTGTAATCAGTATCTGCCGATTTATCGGAAAACAATTGTAAAATGTTGTGTGCAATTGCATCTTCTTTATTAATGTAATGACAATCGTTCGTCGCTAGAATTTTAATATTAAACTCCTTTGCCAGTTTTGGTACGCCCTGAAGCACAGCGGCATCGCGATCGATTCCATGGTCCTGAATTTCCAGATAAAAATCTTCTGCAAACAGTTCCTTAAATTGTCTTGTAACAGATCGTGCTCGTTCGAAATCGTTTTCGGCAAGAAAATACGAGACAATACCGCCAAGGCATGCAGAACTGCAAATCAACCCATCTCGATGTTTTTCTAGAGATTCAATATCAATCCGCGGGCGATAATAATATCCTTCCCGAAATCCGATAGTTGAGAGTTTAATCAGGTTTTTATAGCCCTGCATATTTTTTGCAAGGAGTATCAGATGATAATAGTTTTTTCTTTTTCGGTTGAGAGTTTCATTTTTCCCCCTGTCATGGCGGGTGCCATCAAGCACAATATAAGCTTCCATCCCGATGATGGGTTTAATTCCTTTATCGGTAGCCTTTCGGTAAAATTCCGGAACGCCGTAGAGTACACCGTGGTCGGTTAATGCGACAGCGCTCATACCGTTTTTTTTTGCCGCCTCAACTAAACCCTCAACGGTGCAGGCTCCATCCTGAAGGCTGAAGTGAGTGTGGTTGTGTAGATGAATAAATTCAGGCATAAAATTATAAAATAATTCTCGATTAATACGGATACCGGGTATTAAGCAACCCGTGAAAAGAAATTACATGCAATCAAATTCCAGACTCCCCCGGCTTTTGTGCACGCTGGTAAGAAAGAAAAACTAATGAATTTACTTTTTGATAGACTTTAGAGCTTCGTCCAATTTTGCCGCAAGGTCTTCTTCGGTAATTCCCTGAAGAGTAAGTTTTGCATGCTTTACAGAGACAGCAGGAACATCTCCTTCACCATTAAGATATTTAAAGAGACTGAAACTTAGCCGATACCTGTCATTAGGTATAGGGATATATTCCTTCAGGCTCTCCACTAGTGAATAGACCTGTTTTTCCAGCGAATCGGCAGGAAATTCTTTTACAAATGGAGGAGGTAAAGTTGCCATAAAATTAAATCCTAAAATATGCTAAGTAAAAATACTTTCTAATTTTTTATGATGAAAGTGCACGAAGAAAATATAATTCTTGCGCATCATTAAAATAATTTGTAAATACAGCTCAGGGAGAGCGGTTTGGCAAAAACCGGACTCCTGCTTCAAAAAAGCTATTTTATTAATACCATTTTTTTGGTTACAGAGTTTTTACCTGTAGTAAGTCTGTAAAAATAAATCCCGGAGGGCAGTCCCTCAGCATTAAAGTTAATTACATGCTCACCCATTAAACGAAAACCCTCAGCAAGTCGCTTTACTTCAGTACCATTTACATCATACACAATCAACGAAACCTCAGAAGGAGAGCTGAGATGAAATGCAATCTTTGTTACTGGATTAAACGGATTAGGGTAATTCTGTTCAAGAGAAAAACTTGCCGGTTGCGACCGGTATTCTTCAACTCCGGTAATGTTATCAACATTCACTACGAAAATAGATCTGCCATGCGTTGCCGCATAAAGCACTCTTGAAGGAGCGTGAAAGTTAAGATCAAACACCGGTGAGTTCGGTAAGCCAATCCCAAGAGGCATCCAGTTAACTCCGGCATCGACTGTATAAAATACTCCTGCATCGGTACCGACATAAAACACCGAATCGTAGTCATAATCTATTATAAAAGAATTTACCGGTACATCAGGCAAATTACCGCTTATGTCTATCCAATTAAGACCATAATCGGTTGTTTTAAATATGTGTGGATTAGTCTCATCCAGATTGTAGCCACTGAGGGTAACATAAGCAACAGCCGAATTTCGGAGATCAACAACAACATCAGTCATATAGCGTCGCGGTAGTGTTCCCGTCCTGTCAATCCAATTTTGACCGGAATTTGTTGAAACAGAAAGTTTTGCGTCATCGGTTGCAACATATAAAACTCTCTTTGATGTATCCTGTGCCCTTCCGGCGGCAATCGCTGTGATAGTACCGAGCCTGCCATTTGCTCCCCGTGTAAGGTCGCCGCTAATTGCACTCCAAAGAGTACCTCGGTTTGTTGATTTGTGCAGTTTATAAGTACCAAGATAAAGTATCGAGGGATTGAAAGGATCGAGTATGTAAGGTGTTGACCAATTGGTTCGGGTAAAATCTATGCCACTCGTAATTGATTGAAAATTTACACCTGCATCAGTACTTCTGCTAATTCCTCCAAATTGCGATTCAGCATAAATAATATTTGAGTTTGTATAATCAACCTGAGTAAAAAATCCGTCACCGCCATAAAGATACAGCCAATTATCAGGATTCCCATCCTGTACACCAAGCGTTCCATTATCTTGTGTGCCACCATAAACTCTTGATGGAATCTGGTAATCAATACCGGATGAGTAGAATTGTGAGATTGGTAAATCGTATGCTTTTGACCATGTAGAACCATTATCGAAAGAGATAAAAACACCGCCATCATTACCGCAAATCAGATGAGCGCTATTTGCAGGATTAATCCATAATGCATGTTGGTCGGGATGTTGCTGATCGAATGTACCCGAATAAGAATTGGTAATATTGCTCCATGTGTTACCGCCATCTGTGGAACGCAGAAAATCAATCTCACCGATATATACTTTATTGGCATCTATCGGGTCAACTTCCAGACAGCCAAAATACCATCCAAACGAAGAAAACTCTCCGGGCAATATTCCGGAAGGCATTAAGGTCCAGGACTGCCCTTTATTTGTGGACTTATAAAAACTTCCGAATGTGTTAGATGAACCATTTGGAACACCGGCATCCTTTAAGAGAGCATAAAGTACTGAAGGATTAGAAGGCGCGACCGCAATACTTATTCTTCCGGTTGAAGCCGATTGTGCCGGTAAACCATTTGCTAATCTGTTCCAGGAAATTCCGCCGTCGGTTGAAAGAAATATACCGGTACTAATACCGGCGGCTTTCCTGAAAGTAGGTCCCCGAAGGCGTTCCCACATTGCGGCATAAACTCTCTGCGGATCGATAGGATCAATGGCGACATCGATGGCGCTTGTAGAATCGTTTATGTAAAGAGATTTTGTCCATGTTGCACCTGCATCGGTTGATTTATATATTCCTCTGTCCGGTCCTTTGGAATATAATCCGCCGGAAACGGCAACATATATAATATTTGAATTAAGCGGGTGAACTTCTATTTCTGCAATATGGCGCGAGTTTTCAAGGCCGCTATGAAACCATGTATCTCCTCCATCGGTAGATTTAAGCATGCCGATGCCCGCATAGGAATCTGTACTGATATTCGCCTCTCCGGTGCCGCAATAGATTATTTGCGAATTGTTTGGATCCATCCGGAGTGCTCCGATTGAAAGTGAGAGCATAAAATCGGTTTTTGGCGACCAGGTTATACCTCCATTTGTTGTTTTAAAGATTCCTCCGGCAGCAGCGCCTGCAATTATAATATCAGGGTTATTAGGGTTAACAGCAAGCGCAGTAACACGACCACCTACATTTTTGGGTCCCACTTGCTGCCATTGTCTTTGTATTTTAGCAGTAAGGTTTTTCTGCATCAAGGCTTTTGATTTAAGTGCACGATGATATTTTTCTACAGGGATGTCATTCGCAGGATAAGCTCTTTGTAAATGAAACCAGTCTCCCGGATAGTATTTTTTATCGGAATTTATTGGAGAAGAGACTGATAAAAAGAATAAAACTCCCGGCAAAAGAATAAGAAGAGAAAAGAAAAATTGTTTTTTCATAAACCGGATATATTTTTAGAATAATAAGTAATATTATAAAAGGGGGTTATAAAAGAAAGGTATAATTATAGACTAAACCCTTTAAAACAGTAGTTGGTGGAGTATATTTTGAGATGATTAATCCTGACTCATCAGATCAACAAACAAGCGAATGTTCCGGTTTTTGGAATTAGAAATAATAATTTTAATAATTGCGGTGAGTGGAACGGCAAGAAGCATTCCCACAATACCCCAGATGTAGCCCCAGATTAGTACAGAGAGCAGAATTACAATAGGATTAATGTTCAGTCGTTTACCGATAACCATAGGCTCAAACACATTAAAGAAGAGCGTTTGCACAAGAGCCATAACTGAAGCAACCAGTAAAGCGTATCCGATCGTTTCATGCTGTATCAACGCCATCAGAGCCGGCAATATCAACGCAATAGCAGAGCCGATAGTAGGAATGAAATTAAGGAAGAAAGTAAATATTCCCCATATAACAGGGAAATCAACATCGAGCGGCCACATGAGCATACCAACAGCTATTCCGGCTAATAAGTTTAATGCTATTTTAGTGATGATATATTTCTGAATTTGCTGACTTATTGCCTTAACAGTTGATTCCAGTTCAACCTCTGAACGGGATTTGTGAATAACCGGAGGATTATTTTCTTTTTCATTCTCCTCTGTTATAAGTTCCTGCGTCAGGTAATTTCTACTCCGGGTAATCTCTTCTTCTTCAGAATCGGGTGTGTACCAGCGTTTAAATGCTATATAGACGGCGTGGTGGCCACCGGTGATAAACGCAAAGAAAAACAGAATGAGAAGTCCTGCACCAACAAGACTAAATACCGAATTAAATGCCCCACCTGCAAGTTCTTTATAATCTATTCGCGCAATTATTTTCTGTATGGAAAATGATTTAAAGTAGGGATCTTTAATGCCGACTGATGCTGAAAACTGACGGACTACCTGATTGAGTTTAGAAAAATAGGCATCAAGATCATTTGCAAACTGAAATATCGACTCAAGAAGAATTCGCGTAATCCCAATACCAAGAAATACGATTATTATTATATCGAGAAGAATAATAAGAACTAAGGGTACTTTTCTGTCATACAACCAGTCGTTCAGGGGCGCAAAAAGAAAATAAAGGAAATACGCAATCGCAAAAGGCACAAACACACTTTGCATTTCGCGTAGGACAAATCCAATGAGAATAAGTCCCATTGTTATGATGAAGAATTTTATTGCAGAATCAGCAAATACTTTTTGTTGCATAGAAAAAGTTAATTATTGCACAATCACTTCCGCCAATCCGGTAGGAAGCCGATAATCAGGAAAATCGGACTTTATTTTTCTGATGTACACTTTCGCCCGTTCGACTTTATCATACTCCATTTCGTACATCGCGCGCCTGACCAGCATGGAAGTAATAATCTTTTTTACTGTTTCAGTATAATAGTCATTTCGATCGGTAAAGCGTATTGTATAAACGGGATTATTTGCCGGAACATAATCATCGCCCTTCACTACTTTATAAAAAAACAGATCGGGTACAAGGCGGTAGCCCTCCGGTAAAGTAAACTCGCCTCTTTGCATTTCATTTTCAAAAAGTTCGGGAGCAATATAAAATGTATATTTTTCCGCATTCACCCGCACAAGTTCACTCATAATCTTCCGATAGTACGATTCGAGGAGGTTAGCATCAAACTGCTCATTCCGTTCAAAAGGTTTAAGGGCTTCCAGAAATGCAGAAATATCAGCTTTAAGCGGTGAAATAATGCCGGGGTAATGTCTTTCCATCTGATTATAATACCACGATCTGCGTAATAATTCTTTATCAATTATTTTTACATCTGTTCGGTATTTTTCCACAAATTGAAAGTAATACGCCGGTGAAATTAAAAAATCCCACTGATATGTGAAGATAATAGAATTTTTATCGGAAAAGCTGAGAGCGGCTTTTGTATAATCTTCAAAAGTATAATTATCATTCTGCTTCACCGTATCAATAACAAAATACGATTGAATACCTACAAATACTAAAACCAGAATACTTCCCAACCCATACTGAAATTTTTTATCATGAAGCAACTGTACAACCCAGTAAATTCCAAGCGCTCCAAACAGTCCTAAAGCGATATATGCAAGCAGAAAATATGCATCAATATCATTAATGTCATAATTCACGGCATAAAAAACTGTTGCCACAAACAAAGTGAACAAGAGGTAAAACAATTTTCGATATCGTATTGCCGAGAAGATAATTCCGGCAATTACAAATAAACCGGAAATGTTAAACTCTGAAGAAAGATTTGAAAAAAAATACGATAACTGTTTTTTTGCCGCATCAAAAGATGAAAAGATCCATACCTGATACTGACTGCCGGAAATATGCCTAAGAATCCTCTCAAAGTCCAACGGATTACCCCAGTTAATAGCCGGATTAGATGAGGCCCTGAGAGGAAGGTATGAATAAAAAAGAATAAGTATCGGGAAAAATACCAAAAGCATTTTTCCAATCAGCCTGTACGATTCTTTTTTAAATCCGTGTTTCATAAAAAAGAGTAACGCCGTTGCAGGAAGAATAAGTAGTGTCGTCATGTGGTTGGTAAAACCAATTGCAAGAGCAGAGGCAAAAATAAACCAGTTCTTCCGCGATGTTTCTTCAGGTGCAATATAAGCTTTTAGAAGTGTGTACAACGCTACCATTATAAGTAATATATGCAGTGAATATACTTCAACGGAGGTACTTTGTTTCCAGAAAGTTTTACTGAATGCAAGTATAAAACCCGCAAACACCGGTATGAGAATTAAAAGTGAAGGATCTGATTCCGAAATTGTTGTGGGTCCAATTGCTGTTTCGGGGGCAGATGAATCTTTCTTTTTCTGGCGTGTCTGTTTTTTTTCACGGGCTTGTTTTTGGGGAGTAATGAACACATGCAGATTTTTCAAAATCAATGAAACAGTTAATCCAAAAACGGATAGTCCTGCAAGGCACCAAAATGCAGCGAGTAGATTGAGCCGGAAAGAAACAGTGCCGGGTAATGGAAGAAGACTAAATACATAACCAGCTAGTGTAAAAAGAGGATACCCTGTTGGATGTGCAATACCCAATGTCGCCTGAACAGCGGTTAACTCACCGGCATCGAGATGAATAACCGTTGGCGCTAATGTAGCAAGATATACCATCCCGACAGGGAATACAATACCTAACAGATAAAACTTTTTTATTATCAACAAAGGAAATTTACCGGACATACTTTACAAATAATTTTTTATTACTCGAAATAATTTCATTAAGTTCTCTCTCAAATTCCTTTTTTGCGAGCATACCTCCACCATATACTGTTTTTATATCGGTTAGTTTTGGTAACACTCCGTTGTTTACCTGTAATGAGTTCTGAATATGCAGATTAAGTGTAAACAGCCATTCAATATTATGCCGCAGTAACTCAGCCTCCTCTTTTGTAATAAGCCCCTTTTCACACAGTATTTGAGGAATATTGCTCAGGCGCAAACTCCTGCAGATTTCAAAAATCTCCGGTGTACAAAGTATTAAAAACTGCATTAAAAATTCAATATCGCTTAAACCTCCTGCGCTTCTTTTAATAGTAAATGCCTGCATAAAAGGTGTTATCTTTTTCTTCATGGCAATTAATTCTGATGTAATTAACTGTCTGCTCAGTCTGCTTACGGAATTTTTAATTGCTTTTACTATTTCGTCAAAGAGTTTTTCACTTCCGGTAATAAAACGAAGTTTGCTATATGCCTGAAATTCCCAAACCCGTGCACGCGTGCTAAGGTATTCGCTGAAATTTTGTATATCCCAAATAATTGTGCTGGATTTACCTTCCGGTCGAAGGCGGGAGTCAATGTTTACCGGTTCAATTTTCTCTTTTAATTGCCTGAAGAGTTTAAAGAAATCATCCTGAACATTTTCTGCCGGAGGAATATTTCTTCCAATTATTAATAGATCAATATCAGAAGCAAAATTCATATCACCACTGCCAAAACTTCCCAATCCCGCAACACAAAATTCCAGAGCGTTATATTGTAAAAACCAGTTTTCAATTTCACGACGCAGTTTAAAAACAAAAGTATTTTGAATCAGTTCTCCAACTGTCGTGTAATCAATAAGACCTAATGTTAACTGTACTGAAAGTATAAAGAGTATCGCTTTAGAATTATACATCGACAACTGCTCCGCAGAAGCAATATCAAACACTTCACCACTGAGAAAAAGTTCGTGCAATTCTACATCCTCAGCCATCAAATCAACAGCCTTACGGGAAGAGGAACAGATGGATAAAAACGCCTTTAATAGATGTGGTGAAGAAAGCAATTCATACCATAACTCAGGCAGAGGAGCAGATTTGATAATTCGTACAAAATTCGATAGCGTTGTATCGGGATTTGGAACGGATTGTAAACCGGTTAATATTCCTTCCTCAATTGCAGAAAATAACTCAATTGTTTTTTTATTAAACTCCTTTCTCCCAAGTAATCCCTTTCCCTCACGAAGAAATAAGAAATTTTTCATTGCAGTTGTACTATTGACAAACCCAACAGACTCCACATTAACCTGCCCCACCGAATAGTTCTCGCTGCCTAGAATCGAAGAAGCAACCTTTTTTACCTCAGCTTTACGGATTTTTATATTCTCGAATAGTGACGATACATCGTTAAAACCCAGATAATAGGCAAGTTTTTCCGTTACCTCTCCCGATTCCGGAATTGTATGTGTCTGGCGGTCGTCCATAAGTTGCAGGAAATGCTCTATTCGCCTGTAAAATATGTAATTTCTCCTGAAAATTTCGGCTTCATCTTTATTAAGAGCGTTATATTGTTCCAACAGGTTAATAGCATGAAGGGTATTCCCGGTACGAATCATTGGATTTTGTCCCCCGTTCAGCAACTGAAGCGCCTGAACAGGAAATTCAATATCTCTAAGACCGCCGGAAGATTCTTTGATATTATTCTCAGTACCCTTCACTGCAACAGAAGATTTTCGTAAACGGGCAATTTGTTCGAGTGGAGAGGAGTAAAAAGTAGCAGGATAAATAAAATGCGATAAGTAATTGATAAATTTTTTAAACAACCGCAGGCTTCCGGCAACTAATGAAGCTTTTATTAACATCTGACGCTCCCATTGTTCGCCCCGTGTTTCGTAATAGCGAAGATAATCTGAAAGGGATCCGCATAAAGGAGCATTTCGTCCGTCGGGTCGCAATCGGAAGTCTATCCGGTATAAAATACCATTTTCATCGGGAACCGAGGCTCGCTCGATAAACAGCTTGATTGCAGAAGAAAAAATTTCCTGATAACTGAAATTACTTTTTGTTTTTCTGTTTCTCTCATAAAACAGGATAAGATCAATATCTGAACTGTAATTAAGCTCTCCGCCTCCCATTTTTCCAAGTGCGCACAGAGAGTATTTAACAATAATTTTTTTTATCCCATACTTCGCGAGAGTTTCTTCCAGACACAAAACAAAAAGAGATTCAGTAATTACTTTTGCAAGAGCAGATAATTCATGCGTTGTTTGCTCTAATGTCGCTATTCCGGAAAAATCGCGGACACCAATACGCAACATATACCGCTGTTTAAGTTTTTTTAGTAAAAGTATCTTCGAATCGGTTGATTTATACCTTGCCAGCAGTATATGTACTTCTTTTGCCACCTCTTGTTCGGTCACCGGTATTTGAAGCATATCATTGCCGGTTATCCAATAAAAATATTCCGGATGCCTGCATAATATACCGGTTAGGTAATTACTGTTCAGAGCTACGAGTAATAGCACATCAGAGAACTGAGGATAGCGAACTATATCATAAATAAGAGAGACGGGGTTTAATGAAGCATGAATAATTCGAAGCAGATTATTTTCGAAGTACGCTGCTCCGGGAGATATTTTGCTTTCGAACAAAGAAAAAAATTCGTCCAGAATTTTGGGAGGTACTGCACCGGAACAAATAGAGACTATTTGTGCGATAAAATCGGCTGAAAAAAAAGTATCAGTGTTTTTCTTACTCAAATTTGTAAAGTGCTAATTTTCCTGACGAATATTATATTTCATCCAATCAGAGGCATTATAGGCGGGAGTATTTCCTACCCGGAGTGAAGCCACTTTTTCCATTGCTTTTTCTATAGCGCTGCTGATCATAGGGTGCTCGATAAACTCATCATCCTTCAATCCTAAAGCAGAAAGCAAAGGAGTAAGTCGCTCTCCGGAAAAGAGTTTCAGTAATGGTTCGTCAAGCGCCCCGTAATATCGTAATGTAACATATGCACCAATCATTGAAGCGAAATCAGTTATTTTTTTATCCTCAGAACCGTCAGGAAACCGTTCATATACTAAAATCATTATTTTACTACCGGAAAAGATATCATTTCGGGAAACTTCTGAGGGAAGATCGTCAGCACTGCTGAGAAATATGTTCCCGTTTTTATCCGACTTACCGTATTTGTGAAACGACGCTGATGACCGATCAAAGTAGTTAAATTGTAAAGCGGAATTTTCAAGAGCCGTTTTTATTTCAGCATAGGAGTCCTGAAAATGCACACATGCAAAGATGACATCAAATTTCTCTGACTCCTCTTTAAGATCCTTGATGAATTGATTTGTTTTCGCTTTTGTCGTCAGATTGATACGGTCTGTTGCGGTATTAATTTTCTTTTTATTGAAGAACATATTTTTACTTTTTAGTAATATTTACTGCTTAAAATACAAAGGAATTATTTTCTTTAATGAATCATTACGGATACAAGAGTTGGGATTTACAGCATTCGGACATATTTTAAATGACTAAATTTATTAAAATACCGGAAAAAATATGAAGCCAATTACTGCATTTCTCCCATTTCAGGGGGCAGAGCACACAAAAGAAAATATTCTTAATTTGTTTGCTACCGAACAGGTAGAAAAAATTTTCCTCATCTCCACTGAGCCCCTTGAAGCCCCTGTCTCAGGAGTAGAGGTTATCCGTACACAAAATTTATTTGGTTCAGAAACAGTGCGAAAAATAGCAGAACTTTCGAAAAGTGAATATACTCTTATTCTTAACAAGGATACTTTAATTCGTCCGGGTTTTCTTGCCGCGGAAAGGCTGATTGATGTAGCAAGAAATACCGGAGCAGGAATGGTGTATTCCGATTATTATGATATTAAAGATGATTCGATGGTTCAGCACCCTGTTATAACTTACCAGAAGGGCAGTCTTCGTGATGATTTTAACTTTGGATTTGTACTTTTGTATAATACTGAAGCGCTTAAAAACGCCTCTGCCATTAACGACGGCGAGTACAATTTTGCCGGTTTGTATGATCTGCGTTTGAAAGTTTCGCGAACAATGCCACTATTCCATCTCAATGAATATCTTTATTCATCAATTGAAACTGATACGAGAAAATCAGGCGAAAAACTCTTCGACTATGTTGACCCCAAAAACCGAAGTGTACAAATTGAGATGGAAAAGGCAGTTACTGCACATCTTAAAGCAATTGGCGGTTATCTCGAACCCAGATTTACTCCGGTTGATCTGAATGGCGGAGATTTTGAAGTTGAAGCCACTGTTGTTATCCCTGTTCGTAATCGTGTAAAAACTATCGGTGATGCGGTTGATTCTGTTCTTAAGCAGAAACCTTTTTTCCCTTTTAATCTTATCGTTGTTGACAATCATTCCAATGACGGTACGACGGAAAAATTGAAACAGTATGCCGAAAAAGACTCACGGGTAGTACATGTAATTCCCGAAAGAAAAGATCTCGGAATAGGGGGGTGCTGGAATACAGCTGTACACCATAGTAAATGCGGAAAGTTTGCTGTACAATTAGATAGTGATGATCTTTATAAGGATGAGACAACGCTTACCAAAATAGTTGAAACATTCTATAAAGAAAACGCGGCAATGGTTATCGGAAGCTATCAGATGACAAATTTTAATCTTGAAGAAATACCTCCCGGTATTATTGACCATAAAGAATGGACGCCGGATAATGGCCGTAACAATGCTCTCCGCATTAACGGACTTGGTGCTCCACGCGCATTTTATACGCCAATATTGCGTCGTATTAATCTCCCAAACACCAGTTATGGTGAAGACTATGCGGCGGCTCTTGCAATTAGCAGACATTATCAAATCGGGAGAATTTACGAGCCGGTGTATTTGTGCAGAAGGTGGGAAGGTAATTCTGATGCAGCACTTAGCATTCCACAGCAAAATGCACATAATTATTACAAGGACCGTATTCGTACCATAGAACTCGAAGCACGCATACGGCTTAATAAAAACAGCTGAAAAGACAAATCGGGATATATTTTGAGAGTATCAGAAAAAACAAATCAGTTAAGGGAAATTAATTATCTTCAAGCAACAAAGAATTTGCTTGCAGAACAAATTAACGAATGGCAATTATGCGGTAAAAATTATGCCTCCCTTCAGAGCGTAAAAACAAGAGATTTTACAATTCTTGGCAACAGGATTACAATACAATTTAATCCCGGGAGAATGACATCTACTTCTGCAAAGGTTGATACGAAGAGTATTCTCGAAAGGAAGTGTTTTCTATGCAAGGAGAACCGACCGCCGGAACAGCGCGGCATCAGCTTTGTTAATGACTATACTATACTCGTTAACCCATTCCCGATATTTCCCGAACACTTTACAGTTGTAAAAAACCCGCACTCCCCGCAGGAGATTAAAAGTGTATTTCACGATCTTTTGAATTTAAGCATGTCAATTGGAGAGCGATATCTTGTTTTTTATAATGGTCCCCGGTGCGGCGCTTCCGCTCCCGATCATTTACATTTTCAGGCAGGTAACAGGGGATTTTTACCAATTGAATCGGAGTATTCCTCTGCTAAAAAAAACGATGCGGTCATAACACACGAGAACAATTTGCTTTATATCGTTGATGACGGTTTACGAAAATATGTTTTACTTTCCGGCGATAATATTGATGGTTTAACATCACTTTTCAATAGATTATATTCTGCCCTTGAGCAAATTAAGGGTTATGGTGAAGAACCAATGATGAATCTGATTGCGTATTATTCGGCATGGAGTAATATATGGGATGTAATTATCTTCTTAAGAGAGAAGCACAGACCAACATTTTATTTTGCTGAAGGAGAAAATCAAATTCTCCTCAGTCCTGCGGCAGTTGATATTGCCGGTGTTTGTGTAACTCCGCGAGAAGAGGATTTTAATAAAATCACTGAAAATAACCTTAAAGAAATATTTCGCGAGGTGTTCATTTCTCATGAGCAACTTTCAAGGCTGACGGAACAAGTAAAACAACAATAAATTTCAAAGAGGATTTGTCTGCAATTGAGGAATTAGCCTCCGCAATTCTTCAGCAATAAACCTCCCGACAAAAAGGGCTCCATTGTTATTGAAATGGCAGTCGTCATAAAAAATTTCGCCGGATTTAGGTGTAACTCCGGCAAGGTCAATAAAAAAGAGATTATTCTTTGTACAAACTTCTTTGAGACGGGAATTAAACAATTCCAGCCCCTTTTCTAAAGCTGAGGGCGAGTAATATTCTGCACCCCTCGAATTCTGAAAAACGCTTACACCGCCCATCCAGAGTAGTTGCCTCAAGAAATCATCCAGTTCTGTTTTCCATATTGCCGGCTGAGAAATAAACACCTGTATTATTCTATGCTTCTGTAACGTTCCGGCGATATGTACTATATTTTTTACGTATTGTTTTAATTGAATTGTAAGATTGGAGAAATAGTCAGTTATAAGAGAAGGAGATTATTATTTTTAATGGTATTTTTTATAAACAAGTCGTGTGGAATCATGCTGTGCTTG
>CAYTLQ010000191.1:0-3912 GCA_964438715.1 uncultured Ignavibacteriaceae bacterium | reverse complement strand
TATATACTCTTACTACCGGGAATGGAACCATTAGCAGAAAACTAAACCTCCTTAAATAAAGAGCATCCTCTACCGCACTCGAAAAGAAGCCGGAGTTCATGAGAAATTCCGGCTTCTTTTTTTTATAATTCTATTCGTGCTTTAGAATTACTCTACCTGTCTGCACGCCCGAGAGAATTTTATAAATTTCCGTAATAAACTCAGCAAGTGAACGCTCCTTTTCGTAATTAACGGGTACGACCGGTCTCCAAATACCCGAAAGTTTATTCCAAATCTCTTTTCTTAATGTCATTGGCGTTTCAGCAGAATTTATTCCTAAAATGTTTACGCCACGGATAATAAAGGGGTAAACGGTACATTCAAATGTATTCGCGTTTGTAAGACCACAAACAGCAACGGAGCCGAACATTTTTATTGAAGGAATCAGATTGGATAATACTCTACCTCCAACAGTATCAATGGCGGCATCCCATCTCCCTTTTGAAAGCCCTTTGGGCATTTCACCCAGGAGTTCATTCCTGCTAATTATTTCATCTGCGCCAAGTGACTTAAGAAAATCATACGCCTCAGCTTTACCCGTTAGTGCAGTAACTTTGTACCCTGCTCTTTTTAGTATTGCCACCGAAAGAGAACCAACTCCTCCGCTGGCACCTGTAACCAGAACATTGGTATCTGATGAAGTAAGACCATTCATTTCAAGTTTGTGAAGTGAAAGCCCTGCGGTGAACCCGGCAGTGCCAAGTATCATGGAGTCACGACAACTTAATTCAACTGGAATCGGGACAACCCAGCCCGCTGGCACGCGTATATAACCGCCAAAACCTCCGGCAGTGTTCATTCCCAGGTCATATCCGGTAACCAATACTTTCTCCCCGGGTTTAAATTCCTTCGTTGAGGATTCAATAACCACTCCTGCGGCATCTATGCCGGGAGTATGTGGGTATTTCTTTGTTACCCCTCTATGCCCGGTAGCAGAAAGAGCATCCTTATAGTTTAATGATGAATACTGAACTTTTATCAGTACATCACCCGATGGTAGTTCATCAGTTTCCAGTTCCCTGATGAACATAGAGATTTTATCTCCGTTTTCTTCAGAACGAATTGCATGGTATTTCATAAAGTTTTTCATTTATTTAGTTTAAGAACCGTCTGATAAACTTCTTCACCCTTTATCCAAAATAAAATAAACAGCTTGAAAGATTTTTCAATTTTTGAATTTATAATAATTTCGCAGATAAAATATGAAAATCTTTTTTAACTTATTTTTGATACTGCTTTTCAATATTTCTTCTTCCGCACAGCAATACATCATTCGTGGGGAAATTAAAGATAAGAATACCGGCGAAGTCCTTCCATTTGCGAATATCAGGGTGATGCCCGGACAATCCGGAAGCTCTTCGAATAGTGCAGGAGTATTCGAAATTCGTCTTGCGAAGGGTGAATATGTCCTTGTTACTTCATACATCGGTTATATTTCTGATACTGTTACTATTAAGGTGGCAGGAAATATGAATCTTGAGCCGATCAGGTTAATACCTTCATCTGTTCAGCTACCTGAAATAACAATACAACCTGGTGAAAATCCTGCTTATGCGGTGATGAGAAATGTAATAAAAAGAAAAAATCGCCGGAATGAGTTATTAAAAACTTACTCATACACCGGCTTTACAAAAGCTGTTATAAAAGCCCCTGATGAATTAAATATGAGGGATGGGAATGCATCGTTAACAATTGGAGTAAGTGATACTGCGAAACTCGAAATTGGCGGTATTTTCGAGAATCTCTCTAAAGGCTTCTTTAAAAAACCTGATAAGTATAAGGAAGAAATTCTCGCGCGAAAACAAACAGCTAATGTTCCTTCTTTTGTAAACACTCTTACCGGCGGCAGAGTCATTCAAAATTTTTATTCCGATGATGTACGGTTTTTTGGGAATAGAATTGTTAACCCCGTCAGTGATGACGCCTTAGATTACTATTATTATTATATCAAAGACACAGTTTCTATGGATAATGCGGCGGTTCTTGTTATTGCTGTTACTCCTGATGACTCGCTGGACCCCGGCTTTGTCGGCGACCTCTATGTTTCCTCTGCAAGCTACGATTTATTAAAAGTTGATTTCAGTATCAACAGAGCCGCGAATACCGGAGGTTTTATTGATTCACTGAAAATCTATCAGCAGTTTTATGCATACGGCGATTCTCTTTTTATGCCTGCCGATTATCATATCTCAGTTTCGGCAAACATAATGGGGCTGGTTCGTCTCGGCTTTGAGCTTAATTCGATTATGTACGAGTATAAAATCAATGAACCCATAGCCGATGAAATTTTTGAGGGCGCTATACTCACAGTAAAAACTGATGCCGATAAAAAAGATTCATCATTTTGGAGTACTGTACAGACAATATCAACTACTGAAGAAGAAACTAATGCCTATCGGGAAATTGACAGTATAAAAAATAATCCGAAATCATTTTGGGAAGAGTATTCTTTTCTTTCAGGTTCAATCCGATTAAATGATGAGTTTTCTATTTACAATCTTTCCTCGCTTTACTTTTTTACACCCGTATCAGGACATCAGTTGCAATTTGGATTTGACGGCAACGGATTATTAGACAGACGGTTAAATATATCAGGTTACAGCGGGTATGGTTTTTCAGATAAACGAGCAGTTGGTTCTTTATCCGGCACTTATCTTTTCGGCGAGTATCGTACACATTCTGTGTCATTAAATATTTTTCGTGAACGAAAAATTCTCTTTCGTGAATCACAGAATTATGGGCCGTTCTTTATTTCGATGCTGGGGCTTTTCTTCAAAGTAAAATATGACGATTATTATTACTCCGATGGATTCTCAATCTCACTTTCCAATGAGGTTTTGCCTTTTCTCCGGACACGAGTAGGTTTCACCAATCGTACTGACTTAAGCGCAAATAAGAAAACCGATTTTTCATTTGTTAGTCGAAATACACCATTTAGCGAAAACAGGCAGGTAACCAACACGAAACTGAATGTTTTAAGTTTTGGTTTTACACTTGATTTCAGAGATTATATTGAAGATGGGTATTATCGGAGAAGAACTTCGCAAGGTAATTCTTTTGCGATTTTTAATGCTGGTATCCGGATTTCTGACAGAAAGTTTCTTTCGGGATCTTACGACTTCATTGCGTACGAGGCATCTATTAACGGGACAATGCGATTAACCAGAGATACTCGCCTTCAGTTCAGATTATCGGGCAATTACTCAAATAAATCACTTCCTTACCAATTACAAGAACCTTTATCAGGAAATATTGATGGAATTTTTGGCGGTAACTCTTTCCGAACACTTCGTTTAAATGAAGTATTTGCCGATAGAACTGCTATTCTCTACCTGACCTATGATATGGGAAATTCTCTATTTCGTCTTTTGGGAATTGACTTTTTACAAAAACTTGAACTTCGTAATGATTTGTTCTTTAATGCCGCTGTTTCTGATATAATCTCCCCTTCAAGTCTTCCTGCGGGTATATCATACACGGAATTCACCCACCCGTTTATGGAATCGGGATTTAGTCTCGGGCAGGCATCTTTTCCGTTCAAATTAGAGTTCGCCTGGAAATTAAATTACAAAGGCAGGGATGATTTCCGATTCGGGATTAAAATGTTCTAATGATTTTATTTATGGATGACCTGAATAGTATGTCCCTTATTTCAGGGAACTATTATTCAGGAATTTGACATAAAATAGAGGACCAAATTAAGGATACCGAGTGAGATAATAGCAAAAATTATTATTGCTATTCTCTCGCGCCTTTTCCGGTCCTGATGAATTTCACCACCCAGGTCAGGGTAGTCTTTCTTGTTGTTTACAATACCAAACATTCAAACTTTCTTAAAAAAAATTCAACGAACAATAATAGAGAGATTAACAA
>CAYTLQ010000190.1:0-13751 GCA_964438715.1 uncultured Ignavibacteriaceae bacterium | reverse complement strand
ATTGTTCTATTTACCTTAATAAATAATCGATAATTTTCTCTTCCGGTACAAATGGAGAAAGTTCGCTTAACCCCAGACTTTCTATTGCAAGTTCAACCAATGATTTTTCATCTTGGTATTTTCCGTTTGCGTAGAAATGACCGGCACTTAACAATGCCTCAAGTGGTACCAATCCAACAATTTCACTGCCTTTTACTTCTACACCTAACCTTTGAGCCTCTTTTTTAGCCTCTTCAAATGCGACATGTAAAGGTGTTACCACATAATTAGTTAAATTCATTGAAACCTGTGTAATACCATACTTTTCTAGTGATACTCCCATACCTTTCACATAGCGTAATCTTCCGGGTTCCTTTACGGGTTTACCATCAATTTTAACGATATTACCAGAGGCATCTTTTTTATTTCTGCCCGACTCACGAAGCACTTCGGCTATTTCCTTGGAGTAGGAAACATCCTTACTCGCAATATTTACATTATATGCAATAAGAAAAAATCTGGCTCCTGTAACTGTACCACCCAATTTCGGATTAAAAGAACCGTCGCCATAATCGGGCTTCCACTCCGGGAGTGTTAGTTTATGTTGCAAACCTTCATACTCACCCTTTCTGATATCCGCAAGGTTTTTTCTGTTCGGTGATTTTGCTGACTCTTCATAGAGATAAACAGGTATATTAAGTTTTTCAGAAAGTATCCGACCATACTCGTTGGCGATTGTTGAGCATTCCTCCATATTCGTATTTTTAATTGGAACAAAAGGTACCACATCAATTGCACCCAGACGGGGATGTTCTCCTTTGTGCTTTGTCATATCAATTCTTTCTGCGGCGACAAAGCTCATTTCAAGAGCACCTTGAAGAATTCCCTCCGGATTTCCCGCCATGGTAACCACAACTCTGTTGTAATCTCCATCCGGTTCAAAATTAAGTAATTTTACTCCATTAATATTTCGAATAGAATCCTTCATTGCATCGAAGGTCAATTGATTCTTTCCCTCACTAAAATTTGGAACGCATTCAATTATTTTCATTTATTATTCTCCTTTGTTACTCTGTTTCCGGAAATATAGGCGGCAGTACAGAGATTTTTTCCTATCGTATAAATTAAATCGGTATAGTTCTGTGTATTAAATACTGAAAAATCAGCATATTTTCCCGTCTCAATACTCCCGGTAATGTTTTCAATACTCAGAGCTCTAGCCGCATTTATAGTAACTGCGGAAATAATTTGTTCAATTGTTAGTTTCATCTTTAAAGCGGCTATTTGCATAACAAGTAATAAACTAGCTATATGTGAGGAACCGGGGTTGTAGTCAGTAGCTATAGCAAATGGGACATTATTCTCAAGTAATGAGTTGGCAGGTGCATAATCGTAATTAAGAAAGAATGAAACTCCCGGTAGTAATACAGCAGTGGTGTCAGTGTTTCTGAATAATTTTGCTTTTTCAAATGGCATTACTTCAAGGTGATCGACACTAACAGCCTTGTTTTGTAAGGCTACCTCCAAGCCACCAATACTGTTAAATTGATCGGTGTGTAATTTTAACTTTAACCCATAATCGCTTGCAGATGAGAATATTTCCTCAATCTCATAAGGCTGAAATGCTGTTTTTTCACAGAAAGCGTCGCAAAAAACTGCTAATTTTTCCTTAGAGATGGCAGGAATCAACTCATCGGTTAAAAGTTTTATATAATTTCTTCGGGCACCCCTGAATTCCGGAGGAATGGTATGTGCGCCCAAAAATGTCGGAAGTATTCGGATTGGACTATTTTTTGCCACTTTATTAATTACTCTGAGAGATTTTAGTTCATTGTCGTAATCCAGACCGTAGCCGCTTTTAATTTCTAATGTTGTAATTCCTTGAGTGTAAAAGTGTTCAACTCTCTCCATTGTAAGTTCAAACAGTTCATCCTCTGAAGCATTTCGTACAGCGTGCATAGTGGTGACAATTCCTCCGCCTGCTGTAGCTATTTCTTCATAAGTGGCACCTCTTAATTTCATCTGGAATTCATTTGCGCGGGAGCCGGCAAAAAGCGTGTGGGTATGACAGTCGATGAGACCTGGCATTAACAACTGCCTTCTCAGGTCTATAACTTCATCAAATTCACTAAAGTTTATTGAATCCTCATCTATAATCGAAACTATTTTCCCGTTTTCAACAGCAATTGCTTTTTTTGTAATCACCCCGAGGTCACCCATGTCGCTTCCTCGTTTTACATTTCGACCGGCGGTATTGAGTGTTAAAATAGAGGAGGCATTATGAAATAATTTTCGCATTTATCTTGTTCTCACTGATACAGTATCCGGTGTAATTGAGGTATTTCTGTAACCAATTTGTCGCATTCTAAACTGTAAATCATTTGCCGAATTAATATCAGAAAAGTCACCGACCCGTAATTTATAATATGGTGGATCGAATATAATATAAATTGAATGTGTCCTTAGCTGTTGATAAAGCACCAATTTCAAACTATCAGCCTCATCAAAATCGTCGGTAGTCAACGCTTGAACTCTATATCCAGGAACACGGATAATCTTACCAAGTACAGATGAATCATCGGTAAAAGTTCCCCACAGAGATTCTTCCTTTTTAGAATTTTCTGAGGGATTATAATATGAGGGAACAGTTATATCTTTTGAAATGTCAATTATGAGAGATTCCTCATCCGTAGTTTTGGTATCTATAAGTTTCTTTTCGCTATAACGATCCCCGGAACCGGATGCACTACATCCGCTGTATATCCCAAGAATAAGCAATAAAAATAAAAATTTAATGATTATAATTTTCATAATAGTAAAAATACGCAAGTATTTACAAAAAGTTAAAGTATTCCTCAAAATACCTCATATTATAAATCATAAATAGAGGAAAACAGTAACTAAATGCCTTAAAATCTCTCGCTAATTATTAAAAATATAAATGTTTTTATGAAGGGATCTATCGTATAAGAGGCAAAAAAACTGTACTTTTTAGGAAAAACCGCTAAAATTTTGTAATTTTGAAAGTTAAACTTTATTTTAGGTCTAAATGGCATCCTCAAAAAAACTCAAAATATTATTCGTTACATCAGAACTATTCCCGTTTGTAAAAACAGGTGGACTAGCAGATGTATCTGCAGCTTTACCCCAAATGCTTGCTGAACTTGGGCACGAGGTTCGAATATTAGTACCAAAGTATGGAGCCATTGATAGTCGAAAATATAAAATTCATGATGTCGTCAGACTCAAAGATATAAAAATACAGATAGGGGAGAAAGAAGTAATTTTCTCAGTTAAATCCTCATTTCTTCCTACGCCACGAGTCAGGGTTCAGATTTATTTTCTTGATAATCATGAATATTATGGCAGCAGAAAAAGTCTTTATACTGACCCATTAAGTGGAAATGATTATAAAGATAATGATGAGAGATTTATTCTTTTAGGACGATCGGTTTTTGAATTAATACATAAATTGGGCTGGGTTCCTGATATTATACATTGCAATGATTGGCAATGTGGACTAATTCCTGCCTACCTCAAAACTGTCTATAACAACGAACCATTGTTCTCAACTTTCAAGATTTTGTTTACCATTCACAATTTGCTTTACCAGGGAGAGTTTGCGAAATCAACTTTCGACAAAACCGGCTTTCCGGAAACATTTAATAATGAAAATGGCTTCCTTCACAATGGTAAATTTAATTTTATGAAAGCCGGCTTACTTTACGCAGATGTAATTAATACCGTCAGTCCGGGTTATGCAAAAGATATACTGCATGATAAAGAGAACAGTGGCGGCATGAACAAAATTCTTGAGAAGCGTAAGTCGGTTCTTTATGGTGTTATTAATGGAATTGATGATAATGAATGGCACCCGGAAAAGGATAAATATATTTCAAAAAACTATTCTGTAAAAACTATTCAGGATAAGATTTTTAATAAACAAGTTCTTGTTGAACGATTCGGATTAAAATTTAATCCCGAAGTCCCTGTAATTGGTATGATATCTCGTTTATATGAAAGTAAAGGTATTCAATTACTAATTGATAGCTTTGGTCAGCTGATGAAAGACGATGTTCAGGTTGTGTTACTTGGGACAGGAGACAGAAAATATCATAATGCAATTGAAAAGCTTGTTAATAAATACAGTGACAAATTTGCATGCTATTTGGGATTCAATAATGAACTTGCGCATTTGATAGAAGCCGGAGCTGATATGTTTCTTATGCCGTCAAAGTACGAGCCGTGTGGTTTAAATCAGATGTATAGTTTGATGTATGGCACTGTTCCAATTGTAAGAGAAACTGGTGGTTTGGCTGATACGGTTCAGAAATATAATGAAAAAACTGAAGAGGGTACCGGATTTGTCTTTAAGCCATTCGATAGTGATGCAATGTTGAAGGAAATTCAGCGTGCATTAAAATTGTTTAAGGATAAAAAAGCCTGGAATAAAATTATGAAGAATGGTATGAAATCAGATTTTTCCTGGCAGACATCGGCAAAGGAATATATTGAACTTTACAAAAAGGTTCTGAGTATCTGATTAATGGCGTTTCGTGCAGTTTTTCTGGACAGGGATGGTACTGTTAACGATGACCCGGGTTATCTCGGGGATGCAGATAAAGTTGTTTTGCTTCCCGGTGTTGGTGATGCTCTCTCAAGATTAAAAAATGAATTTGGTTTTAAGCTAATTGTCATTTCCAATCAGTCGGGTATTGCCAGGGGTTTAATAACTAAGGAGGATGTTGAAGCGGTAAATTCCAGAATAAATGAACTTCTTAAACCATTCAAGGTTGAGATTGATCGATTTTATTTCTGTCCATCGCATCCGGAGTTTAATTCACCGGAAGAATGTGAGTGCAGGAAACCTTCGCCTAAAATGGTCTTTGAGGCAGCAAGTGACTTAGACATTAATATTAAGGAGTCATTTTTAGTTGGTGATGCTGAAACTGATATTTTATGTGGGCAAAAGGCAGGGGTTGGCAGAACTATTTTGGTTTCAACAGGATATGGTTCTCAACATATAAAAAATTTAATCCAATCCGGTACTAAACCTGATTTTTTCGCAAAAAATTTTAATGAAGTTTTAGATTATATAATTAATGAAATTAATGCACAAAAGAACTAAAATTGTTTATCAAATTTCTCAACTAATATTTCTCTCGTTTTTTATTACTGCGTGCAGTGATGATCCTTCTTCGATTGGTTCCGGGCTTGTAAGTGATAAAGATTTAATTGTAAATTCTATAAATTCCATAGATAATGCAATATTACAAAAATCTCATACATATAGAGTTACAAGTTCATTATCATCCGCATCGAGAATTTATCTCGGAAAACTTGGGAATGATGAGTCATGGGCAGTATTAAAATTTTATCTGCCTTTGGCCAGCAGGAAAACAGATATTCTCAATGACAGCATTGAGGTGGTATCCGGTGAGATAAGACTGATACCAGGTTATTATATTGGAAACGCCTCAGCACCTTTTGACTTTACCGGTCATCAAATTAACAGTCAGTGGGATATATCTACTATTACATCCGATTCGATAAACTCATTGCGATACGGTCAAACAAATATTATTAATTCGAAGACCATAACCGATTCAATCGTAACAATTTCTGTTCAAAAGGAAGTAATTCTGCAATGGTTAAAATCCGGTACAGGAGAAACTTCTGTTGCAAACTGGGGTATGGTTTTAAAGCCAACAGCTGAAACTGCAAAAATTACCGGTTTTTTAGCTCTGACTTCTACTTCCTCAAATCATCCAAAGATAAAAATTATTGTTAAAAAAGGCACTGTTTATCAGGATACTGTTGAGTATAATGTTACCGCTGATGTTCATTTAGTTACCTCAACAACTCAACAAAACATACCGAATGAATTGATTGTTCAAAGCGGAGTTACACAACGAGGGAGGCTTTGGTTCGACTTAAGTCAACTGCCAGATAATATTCTGATTAATAATGCTGTGCTTGAGTTACGAAAAAATCCGGATACAACTTTATCTGTTATTGGATCGGTTTTTAGTAATGGAATTGAGGTTTATGCGGTGGATGATTCATCATCCGGGACACTGAGTAGTAATTATTCTGCCACGATGGGTTTTTCCGATTCAGTTTATCGTGGCGATATCACTTCAATTGTAACATATTTTTATCAGATGGAGAGAAACCTCGACCTCTGTTTAACGACTATAACACCACTTGAGGGCTTTGATAAGATAAGTCTTAATGGTAGTAATTCTGCAGATATATTAAAGCGTCCATACCTTAAAATCATTTATACGAAGAGGGTAAACTAATGAGACAAATCCTTCTTCTTGTAATTTTCAGTACAATCAGTTTCAGTCAGGTAATTACACTTTATTCCCAATACGGTATTGGGACATTAGAAAATACAGCATCGATTAGGATGCAAGGTATGGCAAATACTTCAGTTACATACGATCTGCCTGATTTGGCAACTATTGATAATCCTGCAGGATTGAGTAAACTAGAATTAACCCGTGTGGAGTTCGGAACAATTTTTTCTGCTTTGTCGTTAAAATCCTCTGCTACATCGGGTTTTTACTCAAGGGGTAACTTTAGCGGTTTTACCATTGGCATACCAATAAGCAGAAAATACGGAATTGGGGTTGCCAGTGGAATTGTACCACTTTCAAATGTGAACTATGAAGTCAGTAAAACTGTTAACGAAACAGTTACTATACCGTCACATACAATATCAGTGAAAGGAACCGGAGGTCTTAATAAAATTTTTCTGGCTGCCTCATATAACCTTCCGCTTAATATTCGTATGGGCGCTGCATTGAACTATGTCTTCGGTTCTTATGACTTTAGCAGTAAAGTAGCATTTACTAATGGATACTCTTCAGGAAGTTTTGAGAAAAGTTATCAGGAACGCGGTTCCGGTTACACTATTGGTCTCATTTCTCCGGACTTCAAAGAATTATTTCAAATTGAAGAATTACGAGAATTAAAAGTTGGTTTTACCTTGAATGGATTTAGTTCACTCACCCTTGATACCAGTGTTATTGATCGTTCTTCTTTAGTTCTGGATACATTGAGTTTCGGTGAAGGAAAAACAATTATTCCATCGAAAATTAATTTTGGCGTGCGTGCGGCATTACGAAATAATCTAAATATTGCATTGGAATTCCAAATGCAAAATTGGAGTAATTTCAGAAGAAATAATTCATCAGACAATCGTTTGGTGAATTCTCAAAAATTCAGTCTTGGTGTAGAGTATCGGTATCTTAAAGATCAGGAGCAGAATTTCGATAAAGTTATGTACCGGGCAGGGGTGAGCTATGAGAAAACACCATATTTAATCAACGGTGTAGAATTGAAGCAACTTGGTTTGACACTTGGTCTATCAACACCAATTGGTTACCAAAATTATTTTGACATAGCACTTCAGTACTATACCCGGGGTACAACTGATTCAGGTCTTTTAAGTGAAAATATTTTTCAAGTGAGTGTTGGACTTAGTCTTGGTGAACTTTGGTTTACCAGACAGGAAAGGTAAATATGATAGCAGAACTTTTAAAAACTGATGAGGAACTTGCAAGAATAATTGTAAGTGAAACCGAGCGTCAACAAAATAAACTCGAATTAATTGCTTCGGAAAATTTTGTTAGTAAAGCTGTTTTAGAAGCAGCAGGTTCGGTATTAACAAATAAATATGCTGAAGGGTATCCCGGTAAACGATATTACGGAGGCTGTGAATTTGTTGATATGGCAGAAAACCTGGCAAGAGAGCGCCTAAAGAAATTGTTTGGAGCCGGGTATGTTAATGTTCAGCCACATTCCGGTTCTCAGGCGAATATGGCAGTTTTTATGTCACTGCTTAAACCCGGTGATACCTTTATGGGGTTAAATCTTGCCCATGGCGGACATTTAACTCACGGTTCTCCTGTTAATTTTTCCGGGCAACTTTACAAAGCTGTAGGTTATTCTCTTAGTAAAGAAACGGGTTTGCTTGATTATACCGCAATTGAAGAAATGGCAAATAGAGAAAAGCCAAAACTGATAATTACCGGTGCAAGCGCCTATTCACGCGATTGGGATTATAAACGATTCAGAGAAATTGCTGACTCAATTGGTGCATTTCTTTTATGCGATATGGCTCATCCCGCAGGATTAATAGCCAAGGGTCATCTCAATAACCCTTTGTTGTATTGTCATATAGTTACCTCTACCACACACAAAACTCTGCGGGGTCCAAGAGGTGGTATTATTCTTATGGGTAAGGATTTTGAAAATCCTTTTGGTATAAAAACTCCCAAAGGAGATAGGCTGAAATTAATGTCTGAGATTCTTGATAGTATGGTTATGCCGGGAATACAGGGAGGTCCATTAATGCATATTATTGCTGCAAAAGCTGTAGCATTTGGCGAGGCATTGCAGGAGAGTTTTCGTGATTACACCACACAGGTAATAGCAAATGCAAAAGCATTAGCTTCAGAGCTCTCAGGGTTTGGTTTTAATATAGTTTCCGGAGGTACGGATAACCATTTGATGTTGATTGATTTAACGAATAAAAATGTTTCGGGCAAACAGGCAGAAAATGCACTTGAGCATGCCGGGATAACTGTGAATAAGAATATGGTGCCATTCGATACGAAAAGTCCTTTCGTTACCAGTGGCATCCGTGTTGGTACTCCGGCTCTTACCAGCAGGGGTATGAAAGAAAGTGAAATGAGGCGAATAGCAGGCTTTATTGACCGGGTTATTAATAAAATTGATGATCAGGATAATCTGAATTCTGTTTTGTCTGATGTAAAAGAATTGGCATCCGGATTTCCACTTTATCGATAAACAATGACACACTCTTACGACAGTGAACGATCAATGGATGAAGGGATTGCTGATTATGAAATGTCGTTTCTGGATCATCTCGAAGAACTTCGGTGGCGACTGATTTATGCAATTATTGGTATTGTTATTGGAATAATAGTCTGCCTTGTATTTATAGATTTTTTAATCGATGGTATTCTTTTATTGCCCGCAAAAAATGCAGGTGCGGATTTGCAAAATCTCAAGCCATTTGGTCAATTGTTCCTTTATTTTGAAGTGTCACTTATTGGTGGAATAATCCTAAGCATTCCTAATATATTTTATCAGCTTTGGAAGTTCATTTCACCGGCTTTAAGAAAGAATGAACGGAAATATATTTCTTTGATAGTTATATTTTCTTCCGTCTGTTTTCTTTCGGGTATTGTTTTTGCTTATTTTGTGATGCTTCCAATATCATTGAATTTTGCCGCACAATTCGGCAGTACGGCAATTAAAAATCAATTCGCAATTGATGAGTATATGTCCATCGTACTGAGTATAATGCTGGCAGTTGGTTTGGTATTTGAATTACCCATGATATCTTTTTTCCTTAGCCGACTGGGTATTCTCACTCCGGTATTTATGCGTAAATATCGCCGACATGCAATTATTATTATTATTGTTGCATCCGCCATTCTCACTCCCGGAACTGATCCGGTTTCACAAATGTTGCTTGCCGTCCCCCTATTGTTACTCTATGAGATAAGTATTTTTGTATCTAAATTTTCGCAGAAAAAATCTTGATTGTTGACAGACTCTCACAAATAAGTACTCCTATAAAATCAGAGCTCGTAGAATTTAATGAAAAATTCAAAGCAAAATTAAAATCAAAGATAGGTCTTGTTGATTTAATAACCTCTTATATGCTGAAACAAAAGGGTAAGCGCATCCGGCCATTACTTGTTTTATTAACAGCTAAAACTGCCGGAGGGATTAATGAACGTTCATATAGAGGTGCAATTTTAGTAGAGCTATTACATACTGCAACTCTTGTGCACGATGATGTTGTTGATAACGTTGATAAAAGAAGGGGATTCCCATCTCTAAATGCCATCTGGAAAAATAAAATTAGTGTTCTTATGGGAGAATATCTGCTTTACAGAGGGTTAAATATCGCTGTTGAAGGAAAAGATTATGACTTCCTTGAAATTCTCACTGATACTATAAAGGGAATTGCGGAAGGTGAATTATTGCAAATTCAAAAAACAAGAAAACTGGATATTGACGAAAAAACTTACTTTAAAGTTATTTCGGATAAAACCGCATCGTTATTTGAAACCTGTTGTCAAATTGGGGTTGCAAGTGCAACAGAGAACACTGAACTTAGAAGAGCCATGAAGAACTTCGGTGAATTTGTGGGCTTAGCATTTCAAATTAAAGATGATATTCTTGATTATGAGGGCAGTTCATATTTATTTGGAAAACCTATTGGCGGTGATATCAAAGAGAAGAAAATCACTCTCCCTCTTATTTACGCTCTGAATAAGGTTAGCAATAATGAGGCGAACCGGATAAAATCTTTGATAAAAAATGGCCGTAAAAAAGAAGCAGTAGGCCCGGTAATCGATTTTGTTCACAAAAATGGGGGAATAGAATACGCAGAAAATATTGCACAGCAATATGCTCAAAAGGCAAAGCAATGCCTGTTAAATTTCCCTGAATCTGATTCACGAAAATCTCTCTTTGAATTAGTTGAATTTGTTATTAACAGAAAACGATAATTTACTTACTTCCCAAAAGCGTTTTTATAATCAAATCCTTTAATAGGTTCCCTGAGAGTTAGGACCGGACACGGCGCTTTTCTGACGACTTTTTCCGCAGTACTTCCAAAGAGAATGTGCTCAACTCCACTATGACCGTGTGTGGAAATTATTATCAGATCAACATCCTCTTCTCTGGCGGTCTCAATTATTTGTACAAAAGGTTTTCCGGATTTGACAACATATCGCACTTGCAAATCCTCATTAAATTCGGCTTTTACAAGTTTCTCCAATTCATCTTTGGCTTGTTTATCAAATTCAAGCACATTTACCGCTGGTAGTGAAATTTGACCCATACTAAAATCCGGTGGATAAAGTATTGGTTCAACTACATAAACCAGAATTAGTTCTGATTGAAACAGCTTTGCAAACTGAGCAGAATATCGTAAAGCAGATTTCGAATAATCCGAAAAGTCAATTGGAACCAGTATCTTTTTTATTTCCGGTGACATTTTTTACCTCATCATTTAAGTTGAGACTTTCATAAAGCGAAAAGTATTCGTTATTAAGATTGCGTAACCTTGTTACAATTATTTTTGCAATACCAGAAAGAATTGCAAGCCCCTCTTTGGGATTCTTTACAATAAAACTATCAAGGTCGGGCTTGAAGAGTACCGAAATTCTACAGTCGGTTAGTGCAATTGCAGAAGCGGATCTTCTTTCACCATCGAGGAGAGCAAGTTCTCCGAAAAAGTCGCCCTTTTTAAAATTTGCCAGTACTATTTTATTTCCCATAGGGGATGTATATTCAATTTGTACTTCACCACTATCAATGATATACAATCCGATGCCCGGATCATTCTGGTGAAAGATGTACTCACCGGCTATGTAGCTTCTCGAGTGAATGAGCGAAATAATTTCATTTAACTGTCCGGTTTTTAATCCGGCAAAAGGCGGCATTTCCTTGAGCGCTTCAAAAAGTTCACTTTTAATGGGCGCTTTCTTAAATACATTTGACCAAAAACTACTATGTATGGCTTTACTCATACCAAATGCTCATTTAATACATTATTTGGAGAAGATACCGGTTTCTGCCAGTCGCCACAGTTTCTGACACGGAAATCTGTTTTCATAAAGCGAACGACCAATGATAACCGAATCGATACCGAGAGGTGATAAGATTTGAAGATCCATTAATTCATCCTTATTTCTGATACCACCTGAATGCGTTACTTTACATTTTGCGGCAAGGGCAATATTTTTAGTCAGCTCAATGTTAGGTCCCATCATCATTCCGTTTCTTCGAACATCAGTGACTATCAATCTCTCTACTCCGCTTTTTCTGAGTTCGATTGCAAAATCTATAGGGCGAATTCCTGTTTTTACTTTTCGACCATGAATTACCAGTTCATTATCAATTACATCCAGCGCAACGGCTACCTTCGAACTACCAAATTTATCATGAATTTTTTTAAATTCATCTGGATTTTCTACAACGAGAGTAGAAAGCACTATTCGGGAAACGCCCAAAGAAAATATAGTCTTAGCATCTTCAAAATTTCGTATTCCACCCGCATATTCAATAGGAATAATAACATCATTACAGATTTGTTCCAATATAGAAAAGTTGCGATGAGAATGTTCGGTAAATGCATCAAAGTCAACTACATGGAGCACTTTAGCATTTTCTGCTCTCCAGATTTCAGCCATTTCCACCGGGTCATTTCCATATTCGGAAACATCTAATTCAGGGATACCTTGTACAACCCTCACAGTTTTCCCATCCTTAATATCGATGGAGGGGATAACCAATAATGAAATCATTGTAACAGCCAGAAGTTATTTAGTTGAACCAGAAAATTAATAAATTTATCGATAGAAAACCGCTAATCCCACAATCCATTAGATTTTGTTGTACTTCGGCCGATAATAATTTTTTGTATTTCATTTGTTCCTTCAAAAATTTTTAAGACCCGGGCATCTCTATAAAATCTCTCCAATGGGAGCTCACGGGAGAAACCCATACCGCCATGAATCTGAAGGGCAGTATCAGCTATTTTGTTAACGGCTTCACTGCAAAATAATTTTACAATTGCGGCGTCACGGGAAACATCCTTTCCCTGATCATAATCCGCGGCAGTTCTGTAGAGAAGACTTTCCATAGCATAAATTTGTGCAGTCATCTCAGCTATCATAAACTGTATTCCCTGAAATTTAATTATTGGTTCATCGAATTGTTTGCGCTGTTTTGCATATTGAACAGAAAGTTTCAGAAGCTCTTTTGAAGCACCAAGACAACAAGCCCCCAGACCAATTCGTCCTGAATCAAGGGCTTTCATTGCAGTCAGGAATCCTCTGCCATCAATTCCTATCAGATTGGATGCAGGAACACGAACATTATCAAATGTGATTGTATTTGTTACACTTCCTTTAATCCCAAGTTTCTTTTCATTTGGTCCTATTGTGATTCCCGGAAGATCACGGTCCACTACAAAACCCGATACGCCTTTTGCGGTTCTGGCAAAAACACTAAATACATTAGCTATAGAGCCATTTGTAATCCAGACTTTTGTCCCATTAAGAATCCATGCATCGCCATCGAAAACTGCACTTGTTTTTAAATTAAATGAATCAGAGCCTGCCTCAGGTTCTGTGAGTGCAAATGCCGCAATTTTTTTACCGGTGGTTAAGTCAGGTAAATATTTCTGTTTGAGTTCTTCCGAGCCGGCGATATATATGGCATTTGTTCCAATTGATTGATGGGCTCCAATCATTGTAGCTGTTGACCCACAAACGCGGGTAATTTCTTCCTGAGCCAAACAAAACCCGACTTCACCAAATCCTCCTCCGCCATATTTCTCCGGAAAAGCAGTTCCCAGCAGACCAACCTCAGCTATTTTATTAATCAGCTCAGGCGGTATGGCTTCATTTTCATCAATTTTAGAAGCCATCGGAAGAATTTCTTGTTGTGCGAATTCACGAACCATACTACGAAGCATTTTTTGCTCATCTGTCAGATGAAAATTCATAATGTATTTATTCCGGAAAAATGATTAAAGATGTCCTGCCTTTAACTTAGACCGTAGTTAATCTAACAAGCTAATGCAAATTTACCTTAATTCCGATATAGAGACAAAAGAAGGACTGTTTAAAGGGCAAAAAACAGAGTAATTTTGAGAAAACAAATTTCACCCAATAGGTGAAATGCAATTTTAAAGCAAAAAACAGATT
>CAYTLQ010000189.1:0-9088 GCA_964438715.1 uncultured Ignavibacteriaceae bacterium | reverse complement strand
GGTGTATATGAGGATGCGGATGGAATAAAGACGGGAATAGTAGGGGTAATGATTGATACGACAGAATTAAAGGATATAGAAAAACGACTTAAAACCACTTATGATGAATTACGAGAACTGGAATTAATTGTTAATAAAAGTCCTGCTGTTGTCTTTCTTCGCACCGCAACTGCGGAATTATCAGTGGAATTTGTTTCTGCAAATATATCACAGTTCGGATACCTTCCTGAAGAATTTTCTGATAATAAGATTACCTATTCCAATCTTATACACCCAAATGACAGGGAAACAGTTCTCAACGAATTTCATAAGGCAGCGCAAACAAATAAATCGGAATTTGCCCTGGAGTACAGAATAGTTCATAAATCAGGAAAAGTCATCTGGGTGGATGACCATAGCTGGATGCGATATTCTGCAGATGGAAAGTTGACACATTTTCAGGGAATAGTAATTGATATTTCAAAGAGAATACAAGCGGTACAATTGTGGCGTGAAAGTATAGAACGATATAGAACCCTGGCTGAAAACTCCTACGATCTTATCAGTGAGATTGGACCGGAAGGAAAATTTCTCTATCTCAGTCCGAATTTTTTTGATGTTCTTGGCTATCAGCCGAAAGAATTGCTTAATCGGCCTTTGGTAAAAATCGTTCACCTTGATGACTTACCGGCAGTGCATGCCGCAATTCGTCAGGATAAGGGTCAGTTAATCCATCGATTTAAGCACAAAAATGGCGATTGGCTCTGGTTCGAAAGCACCGGAAAAAAATATATTACGGCATCGGGTGAAGCAAGAGGAGTAATTGTATCGAGAGATATAACAATACGAAAAAAACTCGAGATGCAGCTTATCAGGACAGAGAAGCTGGTTGCTATTGGTGAAATGTCAGCAATGATTGCTCACGAATTCCGAAACTCCCTCACCTCAATTAAAATGATTCTTCAATTGCAAAAAGAATCACCCAAAATACCTGTAAAATATAAAAAATCAACCGGTGTTGCTCTTAAGTCAATATATCACATGGAAAGTGTTATACGGCAACTATTAAATTTTGCCCAGCCTGCCGCAATAAATTTTTCCATTGAAGATGTGAACCATCTTGTCGAGGAGTGTATGCAATTCCTTGAGATGCAGGCACAGAAAAAAGCAATACGAATCAACAAACTTTACGATAGAAATATTCCTCAGATGCTATTACATGCCTCAACACTTAAGGAATGTATAATTAACATTATGCTTAATGCAACTCAGGCTTTCGACTCATCAACGGTAAAAATTAATCGCCGTATCTCCGTGCGTACATCATTGATTAAGCTGACAAAAGATCTAAGAGATTTGGACCTCTCTGTAAAAAATGAATATTTTCGCGCTCCTAACGGCAGTCAGTCAGAATCGGAAATAGTCATCCCAAAAGGCTCCTGGTGTGCTCTTATCCGAATCATCGACAATGGAAGTGGTATTCCGGAAGAATATCAGAAACATATATTCGAGCCGTTTTTTACAACAAAAGAAAAAGGGTCGGGATTGGGACTTTCTATTGCAAAAAGAACAGTAAATGCTCATGGTGGTATTATTACTCTAACCAGTAAACCACAAAAGGGTACTGCATTTTCAATTTACCTTCCAATCGGAGAAATGCCGCAATGAATAATTTGAGAGTACTTATAGCAGATGATGATACCGAAATTCTTTTCGCATTTTCTCAACTCTGCATGAATGACCATCACACCCCAATAACAGCTACAGATGGGGAAAAAGCTCTTGACTTAATTTCCAGACAAAAACCCGATATAGCTTTTTTCGATTTGACAATGCCGAAAATTTCGGGCATGGAATTGCTGAAAAAGATTCGCTCTATTGATGCAGAGTTACCTATTGTTTTATTTACCGGATATGGAAACATGCAAAGCGCTATTGAGGCTTCTCAACTGGGTGCACTTGAATATCTGACTAAACCCATTGATATCGCAAAAATAAGGGAGATACTTAAGCGAATTTATTCGACAAAGAAAAATAAAAGTAAATCATCTAACACACTTTTTACTGCCACAATATCGGAGGAATTTGAACTTATTGGCCGCAGTTCGAAAATGCTTGAAGTATATAAAATGATAGGCTCTGTTTCTCTTACACCTAATAATGTTCCCGTTTTAATTACCGGTGAGAGCGGAACAGGTAAAGAGTTAGTTGCCAGGGCTATACATAATAGTGGGAAATATCGTACCGAACCATTTATTGCAATTAACTGCACAGCTATTCCCGATAACCTTCTTGAATCGGAGCTTTTTGGATTTGAAAAGGGCGCTTTTACCGGTGCAGATGAAACGAAGAAAGGGAAATTTGAAATTTCCGGTAAGGGCACAATTTTTCTTGATGAAATTGGTTCCCTTTCCGAAAGCGTGCAGAAAAAATTACTTCGGGTTCTTCAAAACCGTGAATTTGAACGACTTGGAGGACTAAAACAACATTCCATAGAAGCCCGATTCATAGCGGCGACGAACGCAAATTTGAAAGATGAAATTAAAAAAGGCCGGTTTCGTTCCGATCTTTACTACCGTCTGAATGTTGCCCACATTGAGTTGCCTGCTTTGAGGGACCGAAAAGAGGACATTAAACCTCTTATTGCGCATTTTATTTCGCGTTATAATCACCGTCTGAAAAAGAACATCCAGGATGTTGATGAGGAGATTTATACTCTTCTGGAGAACTATAATTTTCCGGGAAATGTACGGGAACTCGAAAACTTAATTGAGCGTGCGATAATTTTATGCAGGGACGATACACTGACGATTTCAGCATTTGAAAATCCGGTTTCAGGACATATACCTAATGAAGTTCCTGCAAATCTTAGCAATCTATCTTACAGCGAAGCAAAGGAGTTATGGTCTGCTCCATTTGAGAAAGCGTACATAATAAGTTTATTAAAAAAATATTCAGGAAATGTAACTAAGGCTTCAGAATTTGCGGGAATGACAAGACAAAATTTCTCCCGAATCATGCGTACACATTCTATCTCTGCCGATCAATTTCGCACCAATTAGTGTAAAATTTTATTTTACATTGTAAAATCATACACACCTTTTGAAAAAAAATTGTCTTGAATTAGCTTGTTTTTCCGAACCAAATTAATGGCACAGATATTGCTTGATTATTTTAACAACTGTAACACTCAATATCACATCAAAAGGAGTATTTATGATACAGCCACAGGATACATCTGGTTCTATGGCGAATTTGCCGGCAAAAGGCAAATCGAAATTTGCTCCGCAGGAAAGAAAGCCCACTGTTTTGGTGGTTGATGATGATAGAAAAATACTGGATGCCTTTAAAATTTTTCTTGATTCTGAGAAATGTAAAATGATTGCTTCTTCGAATGTTGATGATGCTATGCAGAAAGCCAGAAATCACAAAATAGATCTGTTAATTACTGATTTCTACCTGAAGACAAAATCGAGTGTAGAGCTTTATACATTAATTCGTAAAGTTTACCCAAACATTCCCATAGCTGTAATTACAGGTTACCCTGAGTTTATTGGCGAGAATGATGTGAAAATGTTTGGTGCTGATTATTTTTTCACCAAACCGCTTGAACTTGACAAGCTTCGTGAAGTGGTCAGAAATGCCTGCTTCTCTGGCTCAGTTAGTTAGATATCCGTAGGAAAGTCTGACTTCGAAGAACGAAAATCGGTCGCACATTATTACTATTATGGTAAACTAAAAAAAGACCGGGATTTTATCCGGTCTTTTCTTCTAAATAAAATTACCTGTCGTTCCCTAGAATGATTGGTAACCCATCTTTTCCGGAACCAATTATTACTATTTTCGAGTTATTTGAATTGGCGAGTTTCTCCGTAGCCTCAATTCCTTTCCACTTTAGCAGTTGTTCAGATATCCCTTTTGAAACAATGTCCTGAAAGTCAGCAATACCCTGTGCCTCTATTCTCTTTCTGTCAGCCTCCTGCTTTTCTTTCAGAAGTATGAACTGCATACGCTGGCTTTCCTGCTCTGCTTTCAGCTTCTCTTCAATTGCCTTCGTCAGACCTTCGGGAAGTATGATCTGCCGCAAAGGTGCAGAAAAAATTGTTACACCGTCTTTTGCAACCATTTTCTGTAATTCTACTTCTATCTCTTTCGCTAAAGTCTCTCGTTCTGATGTATAGAGCGCCTTTGCTTCGTATTTTGCTGTAACTCCGCGAACAACTGACCTGAATTGTGGAATAACAATTATCTCTTCATAGTTTTCGCCTACGGTTTTATAGATGTTATTCGCTTTATCAGGATTCAGTTGATAAATGAGACTAATTTCAAGCTGAACGCTTAGCCCTTCTTTTGAAGGCACATTCATTGTCTCCTTGATTTCCTGCTTCTTGACACTAAGTTTGATTACATTAGAAAGTGGATTAACAAAGTTTACACCACTCTTTAAAGTATTCTCACTTACAGTTCCAAGGAAATCGACAACGCCAACAGAACCTGCCGGAATAACAGTGAAACACTGCATAACTGCTATAACAAGTGCAGCGATAAAACCAATCAGTGCAAACTGTGCTTCAGTCTTACTGAACCTCTTTTGAGCACTCCGGTAAACATTAAACGCAACAACTGCCGCTAAAATTGATATTAAAAATAGAATCATATTCATTTCCTCTTCATTTTTTATTGCCGGTAAAAAATACCAGACTTACATAATTAAGTTAAAACCTCTTTAATAAGTTTCGGGGCTTTCACTTTTCGAGTTCCGATTACAACTGCAGATTTCACCATAACAATAGCCTCGTTAAGCCGGGGTTCATCATCGGTGAATAATTCTGCAATCAATTGACCTTTCTCAATTTTACTTCCAATCTCCGGATAAAAAATAATACCTGCCTTAGGCTCAATGCTATCCTCCTTTTTTAGTCTTCCTGCTCCTAACTTCAGGCTTGCCATACCAATAATATAAGTATCTATTGAAGTTATATAACCACTCCGTTCTGCAACAACACTCGCCCCTGTGTGAGAACGGGGATATGCCTGCATATTGTAAAGATATTTCGTATTACCCCCCTGTGCGGCAACTATCTCTACAAACTTATCAAAAGCTGCACCTGATTTCAATACACTTTCTGCCGACTGAATTCCATCTTCTAGTGTTTTGGCTTTTCCACCAAGATATATCATTGCTCCTGCCAATGTAACCGATAGTTCGTATAATCGTGGCACCCGCTCACCCTGAAGAACCATTACAGACTCACAAACCTCAAGCCAGTTCCCTATATATCTTCCCAAAGGTTGATTCATATCTGTAATAAATGCAAGAACTTTTTTATTAAATGATTTTGCAGTATTGACGAGACTTTTGGCTAAATTTTTTGAATCCTCAAAACTTTTCATAAATGCACCACTGCCGGTTTTCACATCGAGAACCAAGCTATCAATACCTTCAGCAAGTTTTTTACTCATAATACTTGCTGTAATTAACGGAATTGACTCTACCGTCGCTGTTACATCCCTCAGTGCATAGATTAGTTTATCGGCAGGTGCAATTTCCTTAGTTTGCCCGATTAACACAGCTCCGGTATTTCTTAAAATCCTTTTGTAAGCTGAAAGGTTTAGATTGATTTTAAATCCCGGAATCGATTCAAGTTTATCGAGTGTTCCTCCGGTATGACCAAGCCCTCTGCCTGAAATCATTGGAACCGGCACTCCCACTGCCGCGGCTATAGGAGCAATAATAAGTGAAGTTTTGTCACCTACCCCGCCCGTGGAATGTTTATCGGTCTTTACACCAGGTATAGAAGAGAGGTCTAACACTTTTCCACTATGGAGCATTACAGCAGTTAAATGTTCTGTTTCCGTCTTATCCATACCTCGTAGAAAGACAGCCATAAGAAATGCCGAAACCTGATAATCCGGGATGATGCCGGCAGTATATCCATTAACAATGAATGAAATTTCTTCAGAAGTTAATTTATTTCCATCCCGTTTTTTTCTGATTATTGTAATTGCGTCCATTACTTCCGGTCAGTTAAGTTGAAAGAAAATTTTTGTTCCGATACCTGAGTACCGGTTTCATTAAAGACTCGCTCAATAAATACAACTGTATTTGCAATGTCAATGGTGAGAAAGGAACTGCATCTTGTGCCATATCCTTCAACAGAAATAAATATCGAAGATAAGGCTCTCTCCATATCTTCGGGTAATCCGGTATCTGGTAAATTCTCTTCATCCGAAATTGTTCTGTCCATCATTAAATCCAATATTGTTTCCGGAGAGATTACATCTTTCTCAATCTCAGGCTCCAGGAGTGCCTTTACCCTCCTTGCTTTAAACCATGGATCATTTAACAATCCATTTCCTAAAACAGAAGTTCCATCAGGTATCATCTCAAACCGATTTGCTACATTACTATACCACAATAAATTACCGGCATCACCAAATAGGAAATTGTAACCATTATAAAATTCACGGGTGTTAATTAACCGCTCTGCATACATTTCAGTAGAATGCGGATGTTGTAAAAAGTCTATGGGTAATTCACCACGGCTGTTTTCAAATGTTTTCTTATTCCTTAAATCCCGATAGTTTGTAATAGCTGCAATTTTTCCTGCCGTATTAATTCCTAACCAGGTTCCACCAGCTTCAACATCCCTCCCCGCCAGGACTTTTTTATCCGGTTCCCAAAATCCTGCCGGTAAACTTGGCCTTTTATAAAATTCATCACGGTTTGCCACGAGGATTAGCTTGTAACTGGGGTGAACATTTTTCGCTAAGTAAATAAGACACATGCAATAGTGGAATTATATTGTTTATCAAATATAAATTATTATTTTTTCAATATCATTAATAAAGTATCGTTCCACTTTAAACCAGGATGAATGGCAGTTCTGCTAAATGACTTATAAATATTCAGCTTTTTTCCTGCTCGTGTATCGGTTCGGAAATATTCCCGCAAATATTCTGATGATTTTTTACATACTTTCAGTTGCTGTTGATATATCATTTATACGCGGGGTGTATCTTATTATTCTCGTTATTGCATTAGTTGCAATAAATAAGTATTTCATTTTTCTTTATCGTTTTCTTCCGGCGGAAATAACAGTTGATAAGGATGGAATACGCGCAAAAAGATTTTTCCTCAGCAAGCGTGAAGTTTTTGTAAGATTCTCTGAAATTACCGAATTAAAAGGCGGTGTGTTTGATGAACGCTTCGCCGCACTTATTAAGGTATATACAAAAGAAGGAATGTTGTTTTGTTTCTTTCAGAAAATGAAAGACAGCAAGGAACTACAGAATACATTGTTACAGAAAATAAATAAAAATCTCTATAACGATATTATAACCAGAATTGGTTTGAAGGAAAAATTGAATAACTAATTCCGGTAATAATTTCTCCTTAGCTTTCATCAATTAAAAGTGTTTCTCCGATAGCAACCAACACCTTGTGAAAATATTCACCTCCGTAAGGATTAATACCAAAAACAACATGTCCTTCCCGGTTTCAACTGTACCCTCAGTTTTTGATAATATTCGTTTTTCTGAGGAAATTTTGTTGCTATTTCATCAATATCATTTTGCCGCTAAGAATCTTTCCCTCACTTTG
Organism: uncultured Ignavibacteriaceae bacterium; assembly: GCA_964438715.1. Lineage (GTDB taxonomy): Bacteria > Bacteroidota > Ignavibacteria > Ignavibacteriales > Ignavibacteriaceae > CAYTLQ01. The sequence goes on along the minus strand of CAYTLQ010000189.1, from coordinate 1,506 downwards.
AAGAGTATAAATATATGTTCCACTGACAAGGTGAGTCGCATCAAATTCCACTTCATGTTCACCTGCGTTTTTAATTTCATTAACAATCGTTGCAACCTTCTCACCAAGCATAGTAAAAACACTTAGATTGACGAACGACTGGTAAGGAACTGCAAATTTTATTCTGGTTGTCGGGTTGAATGGATTCGGATAATTTTTGCCAAGAGCAAATTTACCTGGAACTGAAAGCACCTCCACTTCGATTTCTTTGGAGTAGATGTATTCACCTGTAAAATCTATTTGCTTAATTTGGTAAAGATAAGTACCGGGAGCATCAAGTACATCGCGGAAGGTATAACCTGTAATTCCTGTAAATGTGCCTTTCCCCGGAATAAATCCAATTGTTGAGTAATTTCCGTTTTCAGCCCGGCGTTCTATTTCGAATCCTTTGTTATTCAGTTCACTTGCAGTTATCCAGCGTAAGTCAACCTGATTGGCATCAATCACAGCATCAAAGGAGACCAATTCAACCGGGAGCGGCATACTCTGATCGAAAATAACATAATCCAGATAAACTGTAGCAGTATCTGCATTTGCAGCCGAATTGAGCGCGTAAAACATAATAGCATCTATTGTTACCGGATCCTGAATGCGGCCATTACCACTTGCAATAAAAGGGAACCATCTGTTTGAATCCGCAACATTCCATTGATAAAGATGCCACATACCATCACCGATTACTGCCAGGGAGTCACTAACTTCATTTGTACTAACACCTGAGCCTGAAGCATTGAGGTCATCCAAAATAATTCCACATTTTACATAACTGCGGTTTGCTTTTAACCAATACCCCACCCAGCCAGTATCATTCAGGAGCACATTATTCGATGGAGTGCCAATACCCGAAAGTAATCTCACTATCCAGTTTGTGGTATCTGAAGGATTATCTATTAATAGTATTTTGAGTGATTTCATCTGATAAGCAGAAGTTGTGGAGTCTATTACAGGCACATAATCGTTTATGCCTTTGGTAGTTCCGGAATATAATAGCCTTTGATTAAAATGTCCTAGTCCGTCCTCAAAATTATCGAGGATCTGTAACTGAGCAAAAAGAGTAATGGATGAAAGTGCTACAAGGAGAATGATTTTTTTCATAAGAAAACCATTATTTAAATGAAGGAAAATATTGGTAAACGGTGCTACCGAATGAGGAACAGGGCAGGAAGATTCCCGCCCTGAAAAATCTCAAGAAAACGGGAATTACTTTGAAGGGAGGATCGCATCCTTTGCCTGCTTCGCGATCCTGAACTTCAACACTTTTCTTGCCGGAATAACAATTGATTCACCGGTTTGAGGATTTCTTCCCATCCTCTTTTTTCTACTGGAGATAACAAGTTTGCCGAGACCCGGTATAACGAAGTCTTTTTTTGCTTCTTTATACGCAAGTTTTACAAACTCTTCAACAAAAACACCGGCTTGTTTTTTGGTTACACCGGTTTTATCGGCTAAGTACGATAATACTTCCGA
>CAYTLQ010000188.1:0-5861 GCA_964438715.1 uncultured Ignavibacteriaceae bacterium | reverse complement strand
TCCCTCATCTTCACCTGCTATAATAACTTTGGCTCCGGCCTCTGTGAGGCGCAGTTTCGGATACCAAAGTTCAAGATCCTCGTAATAATCATCCACAAACATTAAAATCTTTATACCGTTAAGCACTATTTTTCCTGTATTTTATCAGTTTTATTAATTTTTTAATAAATTAAACTAAATGTTATTGAAATAAAATAAAAGTGAAATAGAAATGTTATTCAATACAGTTGGTAAAATTATTCAATGTAAAAACGGACGAATTTAGAGAATGAATAAATATACCGGGCAACAAAAACATCGTCTGCTCACACGGCTTGATCAAATCGGCCAATCGCTTGAGCTTTCGGGAAATGCATTGGCGCTAATTGGACTCGGTTCAGTTGGAACTGAACTTTCACGATTGGATGATTTCTCAGATCTGGATTTTTTTGTGATTACTGCGAATGGTTTCAAGGAAAAATATATTGAAGATATTTCCTGGTTACATTCCATTTGTACTGTATCATATACATTTAGAAACACTGAAGATGGTTATAAACTTCTGTTCTCGGATGGTATATTTTGTGAATTTGCTGTTTATGAGCTTCATGAACTTCAAACTGCATCGTTTGCACCGGGACGGATTGTGTGGAAAAAACCTGAAGTGCCGGATTCAATCGCCAAACCCCAAAAAAATTACGAAATACAAAAACCGCGTAATACAGATTGGCTAATTGGTGAGGCATTAACAAATCTTTTTGTGGGTTTATGCCGGGATAAAAGAGGGGAAAAGCTTTCTGCACAGAGGTTTATCCAGCATTATGCCGTCGATAGAATAATCGAATTAGCTCCATATATTGAGACTCAGCGAAAATTTGAAAAGGATTTCTTTTCCGTTGAAAGAAGATTTGAGCAACGATTTCCACATTTGAGCACTTTGCTCCCGGGTTTTATACTCGGTTATGAAAAAAATAAAGAAAGTGCTCTTGCTATATTAAATTTTTTAGAAGATCACTTTCCGGTGAATAAGGATATGGCAAGGGTTATTCGGGAATTGATAGAATAATCTATTATGTCTATTTAGTATATTAATTTTATGAATTTTGGTACTCGCAATAAATTTCTTTTCTGATTAAAATGTAACCGTATATTATGAAGTCGGAATTTAACAGCAATGCTTTCCGGACCGTTGGCTTTTATTCAGGTATAGTAATATTTCTACTTCTGTTGCTCCTATTGCCGGAAAATGAAACCTATCCGCAGGTACCTGCAATGTCAGCAGTAGCATCTCTAATGGCGGTATGGTGGATAACAGAAGCTGTTCCACTCGCTGTAACATCACTTTTGCCTATTATACTATTTCCGGTTTTAGGACTGCTTAATCCGGAGCAGACTGCAGTTGCATATATAAATCCAACCATTTTTCTTTTTCTTGGTGGATTCCTCATAGCTCTTGCAATGGAGCGATGGAACTTACACAAGAGAATAGCAATCCGATTAATTCTTCTTAGCGGTAATACAGCAGACCGTATTGCTTTTGGTTTTCTGATGGCCTCTTTCTTTATTTCAATGTGGATTTCGAATACTGCTACAGCTATGATGATGTTTCCAATAGGTCTTGCCTTAATTCATCACCTGGAATCGGAGTTCCCAAAGGAAAATTTACATAATCTCTCCGTCGCAATTATGCTGTATATTGCTTATGGAAGCTCAATCGGCGGTATAGGAACACTTATTGGCACAGCTCCAAATCTGTCATTTCAGCGTATATTTAAAATAGTTTTTCCCGATGGACCTGCAATATCATTTGGTAGTTGGCTTCTTATTGGTCTGCCGGTTGGATTATTGATGATGTTTTCTGCATATATAATTGTAAGTAAATACCTTTTCCCTTGCAATTTTACTTTGCAGGATAAATCGGATGTGATCAAATCGGAGTTTGAAAAACTTGGTCCTGTTAGCAATGCTGAGAAAATTGTTATGTCGGTTTTTCTTTTCACGGCATTGCTTTGGTTGTTTCGTACAGAACTCAACCTTGGTTTTGTTGTTATCCCCGGCTGGTCGGGTGCATTGCCACCTGAATCAATAGTTGATGACAGTACTGTAGCAATTTTCATGGGAATACTGCTTTTTCTTCTTCCTTCATTTACAGGAACAGATAAAAATAGAAAGATCTTGGATGCATCAGTATTCAAAGATATACCGTGGGATATTGTATTACTTTTTGGTGGTGGTTTTGCATTGGCAAAAGGATTTGTAACTACAGGATTATCGGAAACACTCGGCTCGGCATTTAGGTCGGTTGGAAGTGTACATCCGTTTTCGGTAATTTTTTTAATAGCACTGTTCGTTACATTTCTTACAGAGTTAACTTCAAATACTGCTACAGCCGAAATGATTTTACCAATACTTGCCTCTGTTTCGGTTGCATTAGATATTCATCCATTACTGCTCATGATGACAGCAACAATATCAGTTTCGATGGCTTTTATGCTTCCAGTTGCAACACCTCCTAATGCAATTGTTTTTGGAAGTAAGCGACTGAAGGTAATTGATATGGCACGAGCAGGATTACTACTTAATTTAGTGGGTGCTGTCATTATATCACTGCTTGTATATTATCTTGTTCCAATAGCATTTTCTTTTTCAACAAACAACCTGCCTCCATGGGCTAAATAGAAAGATTTATGATTATTTATTCCGTGCAAATCACAATCCAAAATGAATATGAAAACGATTGGCTTGATTGGATGGTGAGAAAACATATTCCTGATGTAATGGCTACGGGTTATTTCTATGATTTTGCAATTCGCAAACAACTTTCTCCTACCCCCGCCGAAATGTTCCAGGTGTATGCTATTGAGTTCAGACTTCATAGTCTGGAGCAATTGGAGGAGTATAGAAATAAGGAAGCTCCTCGTCTTCGCTCTGATTCAGAAAAAATGTTTGGGGGTAAATTCACTGCCGAAAGAAAAATTTTTATTGAATCGTAATAGTTAAAAAAAGAATATGACAAGCAGATTTGTAAAAGCACTGATACTTATTTTGTTAATAGTTGTTATAACTGATGCACAAGTAATTTTGGATGATAAAACCCGAAATTATGACCAACTACACATAAAATTAGAAATTACTCCTGATTTTGAAGCTCAAACTATTTCGGGGATTGAACAATTTACATTTACTCCTCTAATTAAAATGTTTGATACTTTGGTGCTTCACTGTAAAAGCACCGAAGTGAAACGGGTTAAATATAAAAATACTCCACTTGAATTTAGCCAGAATGGTGAGTTACTTTTCATTTATTTCAAAGAGCAGTATTCACAAAAAGATACCATTACAATTTCTATTGAATATATTTCTACTCCACGCCGGGGAATATATTTTTTTAAGCCGTTACCCCGAACACCGGAAATACCATATCAGTTATGGAGTCAGGGACAGGGAACAGAAAACAGAAATTGGTACCCTGCCTATGATTTGCCAGATGATAAACTGACTTTTGAACTCATTGTTCGTGTTCCGGAAAATATGCTGACAGTTTCAAACGGAAAACTCATTCGTTCTGAGCCGGAGGAAGGAGGGACACGCTTATATTATTGGAAGATGGATACTCCGTATTCAAATTATCTAACCACACTAATAGCTGGAGAATTTGCTACTATCACCGAAAAAATACGAGGTGTTACTTTGGAGTATCATGTTCCACATGGATGGGAAGACGAATGGATGACAGTATTCGGCAGAACAGCACGGATGATGAGTTTCTTTTCTGATTATATACTTTTTTATCCATTTGAACGATATGCACAGACCACTGTTCAAGACTTTGAATATGGTGGTATGGAAAATATTACCGCAACAACACTTAATAAAAGGGTATTGCATAAGGCAACAGCCAGGCCAAATTATACAGGTGATGACCTGATTGCCCATGAACTTGCGCATCAATGGTGGGGTGATATTGTAACCTGTCACACCGGTGAGCATATTTGGTTGAATGAAGGATTTGCCACTTACTTCACGGCATTATGGGAGGAAAATGCTCATGGCTGGGATGAATTCCGCTTTTCAGCTATGAGTATGTCTGATGGTTATAAAAATTCATTGTATGATAAATCCAACGATACATCTTTTGGTAAGAGAAAAGTACCACCCGCATTACAAGATGGTAATGCTTACGGCGGTGGTGCAACTATACTTGATATGCTGAGGTATGAACTTGGTGATAAGGTATTTCAGGAAGGAATACGCAACTATATCCGGAAATTCATGTATTCCACAGCCGTTACAGAGGACTTTCGGAAAGTTATGGAAGAAGTAAGTGGTAAAAACCTTACTACATTTTTTACGCAGTGGCTTTATGATAATAAACTGCCTCATTTTTCAGTTAGTTATACTTATGATAAAATTAAAAAGAAAGTTCTCCTGAATGTTAAGCAGGAAATAAAAGGGAGACATGACAGGATTTTTATTACAAAAATGCCCATTGAAATTGTTGCAAGTGAGCAAGTTATTCGGAAAGACATTTTTATACATAAAAAGGAGCAGACATTCGATTTTTCCTTATCAACGGAACCAGAGTATATTGACTTTAATAATGGTTACCGGATTATGTGTTCAGTGACATTTCAAAGGTCTTTTGAAGAGTTAAGCACGCAATCCCTTTATGACACTGAAGTACCGGATAGAATAAAAGCGCTTCGTGAATTGAAGCAATTTGGAGTAAAAGCTTTATCCGTTCTTCGTCAGTCAGCACTAAACGATATGTTTTACGGAGTACGCCTTGCCGCTGTTGAGTTAGTAGGTCAGATGAGCGGAAAAGAAGCGGCAGATATTTTGCTTGCGGCTACATCAGACGCTGATCCCAGAGTTAGAGAATCAGCCTATATGTTGCTTGCAAATTTTAAGGGTTTTGTGAAAAACGAATTTCTTAAAAAGAATTATTCACTTGAACAAAATGAATATGTACTTTCAGCAATATTATATGCTTACGGAAAGTTAGGGTTTGAAGACTCATTTCAATTTATTTCATCGCAATTTGAAGTTCCCTCACATCGAAATATTATTCGCAGACGAATTTTTAATGCTTTGAGAGAAATAAAAAATCCGGGAGCATTAAAACAAGCTCGCGAATTCGTAGAATACAAACATAGTCCCGGAGATATGCACCAGGTAAACCTTGCCGCGTTAGAATATGCGGCTGAATTTTTTGAAAGTCATAAGGCTGAGGTTGAGGAAATTATTCTCGCAGCACTGAATAATTATTATTTCCGTACGAGAAATGCTGCTGCCGAATTGATGGTGAGGTTTGGGATGAAACAATACCGTAACATCCTTGGTGAAGTGTTAAAGAATGAACGACGGCAAATAGTAACTGATGTGTTACTACCAGCCTTAAAAAAACTTGAGAGCAGGGAATAATCGGTGAGGCAATTGATTGCGTATTGATTAACTCGATGGTCTTTTCTAATTTACAGAGTAATGAAAACGCATTACTCAAAAAACTTCGTAATAATAGCAACTATACTTTTTACGACATTTATTGCTATATCATGCCGGGAGGAGATAATCCCCCAGAATGATTTGGTTGGTCAGAGGAATTATCCGATTACCTCTAACTTTGCCGATATCTATGAACTTGCGGTAGATGCAGAAAATTTTTTTAGAACTATTAAAGACTCTCTTGCTTTCTATACACCAATCGATTTTTTAGAATTAGAAATACGCGATTACACTTCCGGAAGTGTATTTGTGAAAGTCTCCGCACCTAATGGTAAGTTGTTATTTGAAGATTTGCTCATGGATAATATGAATTATAGTAACAATACTTTCGAGAATACTGTACCAAATCAGGTAGAATTATATTTTAATAATTATTC
>CAYTLQ010000187.1:0-13365 GCA_964438715.1 uncultured Ignavibacteriaceae bacterium | reverse complement strand
TTAATGAATGATGCCATCGGGAGCAAGATTTCGGACTATCTCACGAAGCCCGTTAATCCAAGTCAGGTTTTGCTGGTTGTTAAAAAGATTTTGGAAAGCCGTATAATTTCTTCTCAATACATCGCAAAAGATTATATTCAGGATTTTAATCAGATTTCTCTGCTCCCGCAAAATAAATTAGATTTTAATGATTGGGTAGATATATATATAAAATTAGTCAATTGGGACCTTGAGCTTGATGAGTATAAGGAAATAGGTTTCAGGCAAACACTGAGTGAACAAAAGCGCGAATGTAACAGAGAATTCAGTAAATATATAGAGAAAAATTATTCAAAATGGATTAATTCACTTAAGCGTGATGAACGACCAATGATGACGACAGATGTGGTTTCTGAAGTAATTCTACCTTTGGTCAGGGAACCCGATTCAGTTGTATTTTTCTTTGTGCTCGATTGTCTTCGCCTTGATCAATGGCTTGTTATGGAAAAAGAGCTGCAAGATTTATTCCGTATAAAAAAGGAATATTATTTTTCTATTCTTCCTACTGCAACATCTTACGCCCGAAATTCATTATTTGCCGGTTTGTTCCCCTCTGAAATAGAAAGGTACTATCCTGACCTGTGGAAAGGGAGTGACGAAGATGAACGAAGTATGAATCGTTATGAGAAAGACTTCTTACAACTTTTACTGGATAGGAAAAAAGTAAAACTACGAAATGATTTGAAGTATATTAAAATCATTGACCCGGAAGTTGGAAGAAATTTCGAACAAAATGTTTCTTCCTACCAACAAAGTCACCTTCTTGCGATTGTAGTAAATTTTTTAGATATGATTGCTCATGGCAGATCAGATTCGGATTTATTGAAAGAAATTGCTCCCGATGAAGCCGCATATCGTTCATTAACAAGTAGTTGGTTTAATCATTCCTCATTGCTTTCTACTCTCCGGTCAATTTCAAAAATGAAAAAAGTGAAAATTGTCGTTACCACTGACCATGGCAGTATTCGTTGTATGAGAGGAAGCAAAGTTCTTGGTGATAAAGAAACTTCAACAAATTTGCGATTTAAGTATGGTAAGAATCTAAAAGCAGATGAAAAGCAGGCAATTTTTATTAAAGACCCCTCCGAGTACAAACTTCCGCGCAGAGGGGTAACTATAAACTACATAATTGCAAAAGAAGACTATTACTTTGTTTACCCAACCGATTATCATAAATACCTGAGTTATTATAAAGATACTTTCCAACATGGCGGTATTTCTATGGAGGAAATGATTTTACCGGTTATAACAATGGAAGCAAAGTGAAAGTAATTTTTGAACAAGTTTCCCTCAGCGTTGAAGATACAGCCAACATTGCATTGAAATTACCTGAATTTATCGGGGCTGAAGAAGATTTTATCAGTATTACTGGCACTCTTGGAGCTGGGAAAACTACTTTTGCTAAATCTCTCATTTCATATTTCAGCAAGAAAACCGGTGCAAGTCCGACTTTCTCTTTAATAAATGTTTATGAGGGCGACAAAAAAATTTACCATATTGATTTTTATCGTCTCGGGGATAGGGAAGAGTTATTTGAAATTGGATATTATGACTTACTTGCTGAGCCTGATTCATTAAAAATTGTCGAGTGGGGTAACTTATATCCGGAGGTATTACCCAAAAAGTTTATAAATGTTGATATTGGCTATCGTGAATCAGGGGAAAGGCTCATAAGATTTTTGAAATATGAATAAAAAAATATTACTTGCCATTGAAACTTCATCTGAATTATGCGGAGTAATTGCTTATTGTGACGAAAATGAATCCGTAGAGGTTAATCTCAGAAAGAGAAAAAGCCATTCTGCACAATTACAAAATGTAGTTGCTCGTGCTGTATCTCTACTCGGAAGGACCCCATCTGATATAGAGAAGGTTTTTGTTTCAGCCGGTCCGGGCTCTTTTACGGGATTGCGCATCGGCCTTTCTTTCGGTAAAGGTATTGCGGAAGCACTTGGAATTCCTCTGTTATTGGTGAATACCTTAGAGGCAATGGCATATCAGGTTGCTCCGCTTATTACAGAGGGAAGTGAAATGGTAATAACGATGAAATCCGGAACTGACGATTATTTTGTTGCAACATATAAACTGCCTTTTATACCAACAGGTGATAATTCAGCCATCAAGCTTGTCTCCGGAGCTGAACTGATAAATCAAATTACCTCAGAACAATTCTTAATAGCCTCCTCTAATTGGATAGGACATAAAAAATTTATAAATTTATCTTTTCCAAATCCGTTTTCAGTGCTAAAAACGGGGCTACAAGCGCCCTTAAATTCGGAGTCGGATGATTTAGCTTTACTGGAACCTAATTATTTAAAAGAATTTATTGTCAGAAGGAAGAGTTCATGATTAAAACTGTTTTTGCTGTTTATTTTTTATCGTGTTTTCTCTACGCTCAATTAAAAGGACCGGAAATTTATTTACCGGTTGATATGTATGATTTTGGCACAGTTCAACAGGGCACAGTTATTAAACACTCATTTGCTATTGTTAATAAGGGTGATGATACATTAAAGATTGCTAATCTGATGACCTCGTGTGGATGCACTGCCGCCGACCTCGAAACAAAAATTTTATTACCCGGTCAATCAGTAAAAGCCTCATTGGAGTTTAATACTGCCGGCAGGGTTGGCGCACAAACAAAATATATTTCCATAGCATCTAATGATAAAAACCATCCTCAGATGAAATTTACTTTACGAGGTAATATTGTAATTGCGGATACAGGGAAAAAAGCCGAAGTAATTAACGGACCGAAGATTTACTTTCCTGAAAAACAGCACGATTTTGGTTTGGTAGAAGAAGGTAAAATTTATGAATACACCTTCAGGTTTTCTAATACAGGTAACAGTGATTTAGAAATTAAGGATCTTAAAACATCCTGCGGATGTACTGCGGCGTTATTAAGTAGTAAAACAATTAAACCAGGTGGAGAGGGTACGCTGAAAATAGAATTGGATACCTCAAACCGGTTTGGCAGGATGAGTAGAAATATTACATTGACCACAAACGAACCTGACGGAGAGATAAAGGTCTTAACTATCTACGCTGAAGTGAAAAAGAAAGAAAATTAGTATGGCATGGTTTAAGAGAACAAAAGAAAATATTTCTGCCGATACACAGAAAAAGGATCTACCCGATGGTTTATGGGAGAAATGTGCTGATTGTGGTGAAATAATCCATAAAAAACAATTGGAAATTAATAGCTGGGTTTGTAACAAATGCTCTTATCATTTCAGAATTGGGAGCACGGAATACATCAAACTTTTACTCGATGCTGATACATTCAAAGAATCTGATAAAAAAATGCGATCGGCAGATCCATTAGAGTTCACTGACAGCAAAAAATATACGGATAGGATAAAAGCCGCAATTGAATCCAGTGGACTTTACGATGCGGTGAGAACCGGTACCGGGAAAATTAATAACAGGGAAGTTGCTATTGGTTGTATGGACTTTCGATTTATCGGCGGGAGCATGGGGTCCGTTGTGGGGGAAAAACTTAGCCGAATTATTCAGAAAGCTTATAAAAGCGAGATACCTCTTATAATTGTTTCCTCCAGTGGTGGTGCCAGAATGCAGGAAGGAGCTCTTTCACTAATGCAATTGGCCAAAACAAGTGCACGATTGGCACAGTTAGCAGAAAAGAAAATCCCCTATATTTCTGTTTTAACAGATCCTACAACTGGCGGTACTACAGCTAGTTACGCCATGTTAGGTGATTTTAATATAGCAGAACCTAAAGCTCTTATAGGTTTTGCCGGGCCTCGAGTGATCAAACAAACAATCGGCAGGGATTTACCTGAGGGTTTCCAAACTTCCGAATTTTTGCTGGAACATGGATTTCTTGATGCTGTAGTATCAAGGAAGGAGCTAAAAAATACAATCAGTAATATTTTAGAACTTATTAGCTGAGTACGATATTTTTACAGTCAGAACTATTCCCGAATTAAGAAAAATTATTCGAGAAAATCGGGAGCAAGGAAAAAGAATTGGTTTCGTACCAACTATGGGGTATTTACATCAAGGTCACTTATCATTGGTAAATGCCTGCCGTAACGAGTGTGATTTTAGTGTAGTTTCTATCTTTGTAAATCCCATGCAATTTGCTCCATCGGAAGATCTGAACAGATATCCGCGAGATTTTGAAAGAGACTCCAAATTATTAAGTCAAGCCGGATGTGACCTGATTTTTTTTCCTGATGTTAATGAGATTTATCCCGAAGGATTTCAGTCAAGCGTTGAAGTTTTGAATATAACAAAAACATTGGAGGGGGAATTTCGACCAGAACATTTTAAGGGGGTAACTACAGTTGTAGCAATTCTCTTCAATATAGTTCAGCCTGATTATGCTTATTTTGGCCAAAAAGATGCTCAGCAGGCGGCTGTTATAATGAAGATGGTCGAAGATCTTAAGTTTAATGTGACTATCAGGGTTGAACCGATAGTTCGGGAAAGTGACGGGCTGGCAATGAGTTCGCGAAATGTTTACCTCTCAGCCAATGAGCGCAAGGATGCAGTAAATTTATATAGGGTTTTGCGCGAAATTAAAACTGCTATTGAAGAGGGGGAAAGTGAGATAGACAAACTTCTTTCGTGGGGGAGAGATGAGCTCTGTTCAATTCCCAATGCCAGTTTAGATTATCTTCGTTTGGTGGAACAGAATAATTTTTTGGAATCATCTCATGTTGAGAGTGGTAAAAATTATCTATTGCTTGTTGCATGCCGGATAGGAAAGACGCGACTTATTGATAATGTGTTAATAGTAAAAAAATAAAGGCCCGCATTATTATGCGAGCCTCTCAATAAAATTAGCGGGATTATCTGTTCTTCATATCCAGATACCAATTGCTGGATAGTTCAAAATAATTGAGCAATTTGTTTGTTAACTTGTGTGGATCGGCAAGTTCACCGTCAATGAGCTGAGAAACTTCAAAAAGTTGTTCAATCATATTCTTCAAAAAATCATCATGTGAGTCTTTTTTAAAGAGGCTTAGTAAATTTCTGACAAGAGGACTGTCAGGATTCACTTCCAAAATTTTCTTGCTCACTGTCAGTTCTTTATTTGAGAGCCGCATTATTCTTTGCATAGTAGCTGAGTATGCATCATCCGGATTCACGAGGCATACCGGACTGGTAAACAAGCGTTTTGATAACCTTATTTCTTTTACACGGTCACCAAGAATGTCCTTCATCTTCGATAAAAGACTGTCTAAATGCTTTTTATCATCACGACTCAGTTCTGGTACAGATTTATTTTCGGAAGAAAGATCTTTTATTTTTTCTACCTCCTTCAAGTCCGCCTGATCAACGGGTTTGAACTCGTAATCTTTATATTTTCTTAAAGATGCCACTACAAATTCGTCAACAGGGTCAAAGAGGTAAAGAATTTCTATGCCTTTTTTCTGGAAAATTTCTATTAATGGATCAACCTCAATTGCGGCGCGTGAAGGTTTGGAAATATAATAAATTTCCTTTTGCCCCTCACGAAACTTTGCAACATATTCTTCTAGTGAAGTTAATCCATTTTCATCAGAATTGATAGAGGAATTAAATCGAAGAAGTTGTAAAAACTTTTCCTGGTTTGCATAATCACCATATCCAAGTTTGAAATATTTCCCATGTTCTTTCCAGAATGAATTATAATCTTCAGGAGACTCTTTCGCTGTTTTTATTAAATATGAAAGAACTTGTGAAGTTACTGATTGAGCGATCTTGTTAAAAATTGCATTTTCTTGTAATGTTTCTCTGGAGATGTTTAATGGCAAATCCTCTGAATCGACGACACCCTTTACAAAACTAAGATATTCGGGCAGTAGATCTTTGTTTTTATGCTGAATTAAGACTCTTCTCACATAAAGATCTAAGCCATAATTTTCCCGTTGAAGCCCAAAGATATCGTTGTTTTTTTCCGGAATAAAGAGAAGAGCATTAAACTGGATAGGAGCATCTATATTTACATGAATAATATGTTTTGGAGGATCCGGATCATAAGTCAAATATTTATAAAATTCCTGATACTGCTCTTTTGTAAGATTCGATTTTGGTTCCCTCCAAATTGCTGCGACAGTGTTTATCTTTTCGTTTTCTAAATAAATCGGGAAAGAAATAAAATTCGAGTGAGTTTTGATGACATTTTCGAGGCGGTATTTTTCAGTAAATTCTTTTGCATCATCTTTAAGATGAATTATTATCTTTGTGCCTCTGCGATTAATCGACTGATTCTCCACAATTTCAAATTCCCCTAATCCGTCAGACTTCCAGACTACCCCCGGTTCAGAAGGGATGTACGATTTCGACTCTATTGTAACCTCTTTAGCAACCATAAACACTGAATAAAAACCAACCCCAAAACGACCTATTATATTTGAAGCATCAGCATTATTGGATTTTAACTGCTGGATAAATTCAGCCGAGCTTGATTTCGCAATTGTTCCAATATTTTTAATTAACTCTTCCCTGGTCATACCGATTCCGGTATCGCTGATAGAAAGAGTGTTTTTTTCTTTATTTGCTTCAATTTTTATTTCGTATGGCAGTTCTTTATCCAAAATTTCTGTACCACTGTTTGAAATAAACCGTAATTTATCTAAAGCATCACTGGAGTTCGAAATTAACTCCCTAAGAAAAATTTCCCGTGAACTGTACAAGGAATGTGCAAGAATATCCAACAATTGTCGGATCTCAGCTTTGAATTGAAATTTAGTTGTTTCATTTGAAGACATAGTATAACCCTTCTATTATAAAAATTTGCCGCAAAATTAGGAATTGTAGAAAAAAAGTCAAAACAACAAATCGGAGTTATGCGTAGAGCGGAGATTCTTTATTGCCGGATAGGTGTATTTTTTTCCGCTTCACAACAGAAGCACTCTATTTCTCCGATATCGTCATAACATTCGATGAAATTTTGCATACAAACGATTCGCGGAAAACGAATTTCTTCAAGAGCCTGACGCGTTAGGAGTATGTATTCTTTAAACGGGAGGGAATTTTTTAGTAATCTGTGAACAATAATCACATCCAAACCGGCAAGATCGATGGTATTATCAAACCGGAATATATCTGCTTTCCCTTTGTGTATAATGAGTTTTAACTGCAGTTTCTCAATAAGTCTGCAAGCCTCTCCGGAACAAATTTCAGATTCACGCAACTCATTCAAACGATATCGGAAGAGATTAAATAATTCAAGAACTTTAATACCAAATACTTCTAAAGTGTGTTCCCATTCTTCATCATTTTCTCGTACGGCGTAAAAAAAGACTGCATCACCTTCTAACTTACAGAATTTGAGAGGAATTTCGAAGTGATGGATAATCGCCTTGAGAAGTTCAATTATAACTTCGTGTGTTTGCGAAATTGTCTCTTTATTCGCTAACAAAAATTTGGTGTAACCTGAAATATCAGCTAAAACCAGTAATACTTCTGATTGGCTCATCGAAAAATTTAAATTCAAAAAAAACAGTTTAATATCCCCGATTGTTTCTATAAGAATTATTTGTAACTTTATCAAGTATAAATATAGAGATTTTATTGCAAACGATAAGCAAAGAACTTACATCCAGCGCTACCTGGGTACAGGAACTATCTGAATTTCATGATTCTGATCTTGCGTCGTTTAGTCTTGATCCGGAGATTAATGATGCTGTTTATACTATTATAGAGGAATTAGTAAGTAACTACTTTAAATATGAAGTTGATGCTTCCGGAAAAGGTAGTATAAAGATTTCTCTTAGCCAAACTTATGATGGTCTGGCAATAAGTCTGAATTATAAGGGAAAGGATTTTAATCCCTTTAAATATCCTTACCTTGGTGAAGAATCGGCAGAAAAGGCAAGAGTAGGCGGAAAAGGATTAGAAATGGTTCGTAAACTTGCTGATTCGTATCACTATGCCAGAAACGGCGCTGAAATAACACTGAATTTGTTTAAAATTTTTCCGGAGGTAGAAATGCAAATAAATGTAAAATTCGAGAACAAGATAGCTATTATATCATTAGAGGGCAGGCTTGACATTCTTACCAGTGAAGAACTACAGAAGACTCTTGATTCATTAATTGATGAACAGCATTACCATCATATAATAATTGAATGTTCCAATCTCTCGTTTATCAGCAGTGCAGGCTTGCGTTTATTTATGCTGGCGCTTAAAAAATTAAACAAGGTGGGTGGAAAAATTGCCTTTTGTGCTTTTAACGCCAACAACAGAAAAATATTTGATATTACCGGATATGACAAATTTTTTGTAATATACGACTCACTTGATTCTGCTATTAATGCATTTAAGTAACAATAATTGATTTTTTTGTGCGGAGTAGGGGAGAATATCTCTGCCTGATACCGTAGTATTCACACCACAAAATACTGAACTACCGCTTCAGAGCATCATTCGTAGTAAATCATTGTATTTTAATCTTTTAGCAATTGGTAACATTTTTTTATATTTGGCAATTAATTTTTTTTGAACTGATATTATTCAATGCCGAAAATTTATATTAATGAATTAAAAAAATACATTGGTCAGGAAATTTCCATTGAGGGGTGGATTTATAATAAGCGTTCCAGTGGAAAACTCCGATTTGTAATACTCAGGGATGGAAGCGGTTACTTACAGTGCGTATTCTTCAAAAACGATGTTCCACCTGAAGTGTTTGAAACAATCGATTCCTTAGGACAGGAATCCTCAGTTTGCATAACAGGGACTGTAAAAGACGATGCACGATCACCGGGGGGGATAGAACTCAGCGCCAGAGCCATTGATGTTATTCACAGAACGAATGACTACCCAATAACTCCAAAAGAACACGGTCCTGAATTTCTAATGGATCATCGTCATTTATGGCTTCGCTCAAGCAAGCAGGTGGCAATTCTTAAAATCCGCCATAGAATCATCAAAGCAATAAGAGATTTTTTTGACGGAAAAGGTTTTACATTAGTCGATTCACCAATTCTTACTCCCTCTGCTTGTG
Source organism: uncultured Ignavibacteriaceae bacterium (assembly GCA_964438715.1). Taxonomy (GTDB): domain Bacteria; phylum Bacteroidota; class Ignavibacteria; order Ignavibacteriales; family Ignavibacteriaceae; genus CAYTLQ01. The sequence continues at coordinate 4,361 of CAYTLQ010000187.1, read as the reverse complement.
AAGGTACTTCAACACTTTTTGCCACAGATTATTTTGACCTTGGGCAGGCATATCTTACGCAATCTGGTCAATTATATGCCGAAGCAAGCGCCATGGCACTTGGTAAAGTATATACTTTTGGACCAACTTTTCGTGCTGAAAAATCTAAAACGAGAAGACATCTTACTGAATTTTGGATGGTTGAGCCGGAAGTTGCTTTTGCAGATTTGAATGATAATATGGATCTCGCCGAAGAGTTTCTTGAGTATATTGTACAAAGTGTTCTTAACGATAGAATGGATGAGTTAAAGGTACTTGAAAGAGATATTACAAAGCTGCAAAATGTTAAACGCCCCTTTCCACGCATTTCTTATACCGAAGCCTGTGAATTACTCAAGAAAGCCGGCAGAGACTTTGAATGGGGTGATGACTTTGGCGCACCTGATGAAGAAGTGATCTCAAATAATTTCGACAGACCAGTTATGGTTCATCGCTATCCATCTGCAGTAAAAGCATTTTATATGAAGCGTGATCCAGAAAATCCCCAGGTTGCCTTAGCCGTGGATGTACTTGCTCCTGAGGGTTATGGTGAAATAATAGGGGGAAGTCAAAGAGAAGATAATTTTGAGGTTCTCGTAACCAGGATAAAAGAACATAACTTACCGCAAAGTGAATTTGAGTGGTATCTCGATCTCAGGCGTTATGGATCGGTTCCTCACTCTGGATTTGGTTTAGGAATTGAGAGAACAGTAGCATGGATTTGTGGACTTGACCATGTCCGTGAAACAATTCCCTTTGCCCGAATGATTTACCGTAAAACTCCTTAAACGGATCTTTAATGATGAACATTAATACAGTATTATTTTTTATTTTCTCCTCAATCGCAGTTATTACATCGGTATTGGTTATTACCAGGAAAAATCCGGTTATTTCTGCGCTTTTCCTTGTTTTGAATTTTGCCTCACTTGCCGGCATATATTTACTTTTAGCCGCTCAATTTATTGCAGTTGTGCAGATTATTGTGTATGCAGGTGCTATAATGGTTTTATTCCTTTTTGTGATAATGCTTCTTAAGCCGGAACATGAAAAGGGATTTTTTGAAGATAAACCTTTACTGAAATACCTCGCCGTCGGTACCGGAGTAATTGTATTTCTGCAACTAGTTTTTATAATTATTGCCGGAAGTGGTTTTCTGAAGATTACACCCACCGATTACAATAAAAGTATTGAAATTGGAACTATTGAAACCATTGGCAGAGAACTATTTACAACATATTTGTTGCCGTTTGAGTCCATAGCATTTGTTTTACTTGCCGCGGCAATCGGCGCCCTTATGCTCTCAAAGAAGAAATTGGAGTCCTGAAAAATGATACCTTTGCATTATTATCTTATTCTCAGTGCATTTATGTTTATTGTCGGTGTAGTAGGTGTACTGACAAGAAGAAATGCAATTATTGTATTTATGTCTATTGAATTAATGCTCAACTCCGCAAACCTGACATTTGTTGCATTTTCTTCATTTCTCGGAAATGTCATCGGACAGCTTTTTGTATTTTTTGTTATGGCGGTTGCTGCTGCTGAAGCTGCTGTAGGATTGGCAATAATAATTGCAATTTTCAGAAATAAAATCACCGTCAATATTGACGATATCAATATTCTTAAGTGGTAAGAAAAAAGGCCGGTCAATAAATGATTAATTTAATTTATCTTACTGTATTGTTGCCTCTGTTAGGGTTTCTCATTAATGGTCTTTTGGGCAGAAAAATCAAAAGCGAGCGATTAATAGGAAGCATCGGCAGTGGTGTGATAGGTGTTTCTTTTATCATAACGCTCGGGGCTTTGTTTGAGACAATTGCATTACCCGAGGATAACCGGCGAACGATTGTTCAGTTGTTTAGCTGGCTTAAAACCGGTGGCTTAAACATAGCTATTGGTTATCAGGTAGATCAACTCTCGCTTGTGATGGCTTCAATAGTAACCGGGGTGGGATTCATTATACACATTTACTCAATCGGTTATATGCATGGTGATAAAGGTTTCTGGCGGTTTTTTGCCTATCTTAACCTTTTCATTTTCGCGATGATGAATTTAATTCTCGCTGACAATTTCGTTCTGTTATTTCTCGGCTGGGAAGGCGTGGGTCTTTGTTCATACCTACTTATTGGATTCTGGTACGATAGAAAATTTGAAAACAGTACTACATCAGATGCCGCTAAAAAAGCATTTGTAGTAAACAGAATAGGTGATTTCGGTTTTCTGATAGGTATGTTTTTGATATACCTGAGTTTTGGTAGTCTGAACTTCTCAGAGGTCCTTTCGAGGGCAGGTAGTATTGGTGTGCCTGAATCTATGTTCAACTTAATCGCGCTTTGTCTTTTTATCGGAGCTACAGGAAAGTCCGCACAAATTCCTCTCTATGTATGGCTACCGGATGCTATGGCGGGTCCAACTCCTGTGTCAGCTTTAATTCACGCCGCAACAATGGTTACTGCCGGTGTTTATATGGTTGCGAGGTGTTCCATAATTTTTGCTTCAGCTCCTTTGGCTATGACAGTGGTTGCGGTTATTGGTTTACTCACTGCGCTTTTTGCAGCATCAATAGGACTTGTGCAAAACGATATTAAAAAGGTTCTGGCATATTCAACTGTAAGTCAGTTAGGCTATATGTTCCTTGGTTTGGGTGTCGGCGCATTTACAGCAGGAATTTTCCATGTAATGACGCATGCTTTTTTTAAGGCACTACTATTTCTTGGCGCCGGCTCAGTTATTCACGGCATGCACGAAGAGCAAAATATTCAAAGGTATGGTAATCTCAAAAAATATATGCCAACAACTTATAAAACTTTTTTAATTGGTGCGATTGCTATAGCCGGAATACCTCCGTTTGCAGGATTTTTCAGTAAAGATGAAATACTTTGGAACGCGTATGCAAATGGCGGCCTTGTATTTTGGATAATCGGCGCTTTAACAGCAATGATGACAGCTTTCTATATGTTCCGTCTTCTTAATTTAACATTTGAAGGAAAGGAAAGATTCGATCATCATCATATTCATCCGCACGAATCGCCTGCGGTGATGACGATTCCACTTATAGTTTTAGCCGTATTATCGGTGATAGGTGGATTCATCGGAGTGCCGGAATTATTTTCAGGTGAACATGGTAATATTTTTCATAACTGGCTTCATCCTATCTTTAAACCTGCGGAGTTGAAACTTGCTCAGTACGGCACCCATACTCATTTAGAAGAAATTATTCTCATGGTGCTTTCAGTAGCGGGTGCCGCAGCAGCAATATACTTTGCCCGTTATGTATATCTCAGGAAAACTGAAATTGCTGAAAAAATATCAACAAATTTTCAGGGTCTTTACCGTTTGTTACTAAATAAATATTTCGTTGATGAGGTTTATGATACAACTATAGTAAAACCTATCGTAAAAGTTTCTGATTCTTTCCTCTGGAAGATTACTGATGTAAAATTAATTGATGGTTTAGTTAATGGAACTGCTGCGTTTTTTACCGGAATTGCAGGTGAAATTAGAAAAATGCAGACAGGAGTAGCACAGTTTTATGCTGTCATTATGATGCTGGGAATTGTAGCTGCATTTTTTTGGATTTTAATGAGTCTATAAGTAATGGAAAATAATACTCTTCTTACATACCTATTATTTACACCACTTGTTGGAGCCCTCATTCTTTTACTTATCCCGAAAGATAAGGAAACGCTTATACGCATGGTAGGTGTTCTCGTTAGTGGTATTGCATTCCTTATATCACTCGCCGTTTATAAGGGCTTTAATGCGGCGGATGCAGGTTTTCAGTTGATTCACAAAATTACCTGGATTGAAAGTTTAAATATTTCCTATCATGTGGGCATTGATGGTATTTCACTATTGCTGGTATTGCTCACAACTTTTCTTACCCCGCTTACACTGTATTCAAGTTGGCATTCAATAAACAAAAAAGTAAAGGAATTTACTTTTTTTATGTTATTGTTAGAAGTTGGTATGCTCGGGGTCTTTATATCACTTGATGTATTCTTGTTTTATGTGTTCTGGGAAGCCATGTTGATTCCGATGTACTTTATTATTGGAATCTGGGGCGGAGAACAAAGGATCTATGCCTCGGTAAAGTTCTTTATCTACACGATGTTCGGTAGTTTACTCATGCTGGTGGCAATAATATGGCTGGCAGTTGAAGCGTCAAAAACAATAGGATTTACAACCAATCTTCTCGATCTTTATAAAGTTGGCCCATCTGTTGCAAAGGACATTCAAATTTATCTTTTCCTTGCATTTACCCTGAGTTTTGCAATTAAGGTTCCATTATTCCCATTTCACACATGGTTACCAGATGCACATGTTCAGGCGCCTACATCTGGTAG
>CAYTLQ010000186.1:0-9039 GCA_964438715.1 uncultured Ignavibacteriaceae bacterium | reverse complement strand
TATTAATATCTTCTTTTGTATTAATAAATAAAGGCGAGTCATATTCATAATATATCAATCCTGTATTTTCACAGCCTCGCAGTATTCTGCGGTTAAGCCAATCATCGCAAACATCACAAAAATAAATTTCTTTTACTCCTTGCTCAGATAGAAACGGTAAGAGATTTCTCACATCACTTACCTCACTCTCCGATTCGATATAGATAACATCAAAACCTTTACCCTGCAAATAGTTTTCATAAAATTTCATCGAAGCTCTGTGAAAGGCTATTTTCTGTTTATGAAAGCTATATTGCCTGAAAAATAAATATTCCTCAACAAGTACTATTGTTCTTTGTTTGGCAATACAAGGATTTTCTTTAAACAACTGGTGTGGAAATATCAGGCTAACGGACTTATTGAGGAAGGTATGACGACTCATTGCAATTTTGTTTAAAGATTGGTTGTATCACACTTTTAAGGTGGAGATTCCTCCATCAATATGTAGAATTTGTCCTGTAACCCAGCCAGATTTTGGGGAGAGTAAAAACTCCGCCAAATTTGCAATATCCTCAGTTGTTCCGATTCGCTTTAAGGGATGCCTCTCTGCATTCGCCTGTTTTTTTTCATCATTTCTTAATAAGAAGGAGGCCAAAGGAGTATCGGTTAATGATGGAGCAATGCAATTAACACGAATTTTTGGGGCATATTCTGCCGCCAAAGATTTCGTTAGTCCTTCAATCGCACCTTTAGATGCGGCGACCTGAGAATGAAAAGGTAAACCGGTCTGTACTGCAACAGTGGAAAACAGGACGACAGATGCATTTTCACTGTTTTTAAGTTTTGGTACAACTGCCTGTAGTATTTTTATCGCCCCAATTACCTGCAATTTATAGTCTTCCATAAAATCCAAGGGTTTTATTCTTTCAAAAGGGCGGAGATTAATACTGCCCGGACAATAAATCACCCCCGATAATGCCTCAGGTAAAAAGCTCAGATCATTTGTTTCGTCCATAACATTCAACGGATATAACAGGATATTGGTATTATCTGGATTTATCTGATTTTTATTGTATGTCCCGAATACAATATGCCCTGCTTGAGATAACTTTTGTGATAATGTTCTCCCTATACCGGATGAAGCGCCAATAATTAAATAATTTGCCATAATTTTTTCTTATTTATTACCGGAATTATCAACTCTATTAGTCATATCGTATTTGTTCAATCAGGAGAAGCACGATGAAATACTTTTATGACAAGAGTGTTTATTTCTTATAACTATCCGTTGTATGAAAAAAGTTTCAAATATCATCATTCCTATATAAACTAGTTCTTTTTGCCTTTTGAGGATTTTCAGGTAAACGGTTGTTATTCCTAAGAGTAAGGTTTAACAAGATCGTTAAAGACACGGCTCTGGATTTTACAACTGTAATACTATCTTACTTCGGAAGAATCGTATGTGAGATTTCAGAAAGAATAGTTATCGAGAGGCACTTTAAGCCCGAAAGTGGCTAATTCAACATTTTCAGCAAAGTTGTGTTCCAAATCAGCGCTTTTTCTATAGTGTGTGAAAATGATTTTCTTTGCGCCAAAGCCTTCTGTTACCTTTAAAGCATCTGCCGGCAGAACATGTGCCGCCTCACAAATAATGATATGCGGTGCAAAATCATCTAATCCTTGTAATTCACTCTCTGAACTAATATCGCCGGAATAATAAATCCTTGCTCCCAAAACATTTAATAAAACTGAAAGTGATACAAAACTTAGTTTATGAGAAGTATCGTAAATACGGTATTTATCAAGATGATTGTTTTTCCTGCAGAGAAATGATAAATCCTTTGAAATAAAATAATGCTCATTTTCCCTTACACCAATCCAATTGATAGCAAAACCGAGTCTTTCTTCAAAAATATATGAATGGAAGAGGAACTCTCTGAGGAATGATATATCCGCAATATTGCTATAGACCTTAAGTGGTTGTTGTCTCCCGGTAATTTTCATCTGATTAATAAGCGAGGGGAAACCACTGTAGTGGTCGGGATGAAAATGTGTTATAAGCAATGCATCAATTGCCAAAGGAGAAACTTGTAATTCAGCGAGTGCAAAAGAAATACCATCCCCGCAGTCAATAAGAAGTGTTGAGAGATCGGAAACAAAGAGCAGTGATGAATGAAATTTTGCTGTCTCAGCAAGCGCTGTACCTATGCCGGCAAAAATTATACTTCGTTTACGCGAGGCAGCTTCATCATTCAAGCGGAACGATCCTCGTCTGTACTTTTAGTTTTGCATCAAGTTTTTTTGCAATCTCTTTCGCTGATGACTCGTCGGTAAATTCACCGACATATACCACAAAAAACTGTGAGCCGGCAATATATTTTTCTTTTATATATGCTTTATATCCATCTTCCTTGAGCTCTTTGACGAGTGATTTTGCATTTGCTTCTTTAAGAAATGCACCTACCTGTAATGTATATTTCCTTGTTTCCGTCCTGGTTTTTTCATTTTCTTTCGATTTCTCTTTTTTTACCTGAACGGTATCTTTGCCGGACTGAAGAGTATCTTTCTTAATCGTCTCTTTCGTTTTTTCTTTATCTTCCGGTTTTGACTCTTTTATAAGCAGATTATCTTCTGAGTGTTTCTCTGCCATAGAAATGTAAGGGGATGACGGGTAGTTTTTTGACAGCATTTCCAGATAATCCTGCGCTGTTTTATATGAGCCAATTGCGTAGTAATATAAATACACTCTGTATAATGCGGCATCGGCATATTTGCACTCAGGAGACAATTTTACCACACGCATAAATTTTATAACAGCTTCTTTTGCATCTTCCGTCAGAATGCCGTCCAGAAAAATTAGAGCACAATCATCCGGACTTTCATCAAGCAGTTGCGGTAATACCTCTTTCACTTCATCTTTTTGCCCTGCCTCAATTTTCTTGAGATAGGTTGTTATATCCGACTCCTGCGCGTAAAAGGTTGAAAAAGATAAAACAATAATAGATATGGTGCGAATCAACCGATTCATTAATCGATTACCCTGCCAATACCTTTGATGCATCTGTTAACGATCGGCTGTTAACCAACGCTACAAATTCGCCAAAAAGTGTTGCGGATGTTGCACGGGATATCCTGACTGAAACATAATCACCCTCTTTTATACTGTCATGGCGGGGAAATACAACAACCTTATTTGTATCAGTTCTGCCTGCAAGGAATAAGTTTGATTTTTTGCTCTCACCTTCTACAAGGATAATTTCTTCAGTGCCAATCATAGCCTGATTAATTTCAAAAGATATCTGCTGTTGCAGATCAATAATTTCCTGAAGTCGTTTGGTTTTCATCTCTTCAGGTACATCGTCTGTCATACGATAGGCTTTCGTACCTTCCCGTGGTGAGTACTTAAACATATATGCGCCATCATAACGAACTTTACGCATAACATCAATAGTTTCAAGATGGTCTTCCCATGTTTCAGTCGGGAAACCGGCAATAATGTCGGTGGAAAAACTTACTCCGGGTATAATTCTTCTGGCGTTTTCAATTAATGCAAGATATTGTTCTTTTGTATAAGTTCTGTTCATAAGTTCGAGAATACGATTGGACCCCGACTGAACAGGAAGGTGAATATAATTACAAATATTGGTATATGCAGAAATCGTTTCCAAAAGCTTCATAGAAAGATCCTGCGGATGCGATGTAGTAAAACGAACACGCATCCAGGGATCGACCTGAGCAACAGCCGCAAGTAAATCTGCAAAGTCGTTTCCATTATCGTCGTATGAATTAACATTCTGCCCAAGCAGAGTTACTTCACGAAAGCCCCGTTGCGATAGAGCTTTCACTTCCTCAACAATTGAAACCAATGATCGGCTTCTTTCACGCCCGCGTGTGAAGGGGACGACACAAAAAGTACAAAACTTATCACAGCCGCGCATAACCGATATCCATGCCTGCAAGCCGTCTTCACGATATGGTATTATGTCATCATAGGTTTCGGTTTTCGATAGGCGAACTCCTATACCTTTTTCACCTCCGAAAGCCATATCAATATACTCAGGCAACCGTCGGTATTCATCCGGTCCGACAACCAAATCAACCATCTTTTTTTCTTCAATCAGATCTTGCCTTAGCCGCTCTGCCATACACCCAAGTATCCCAATAACCATATCGGGATTTTCATTTTTCAATCGTTTAAGGTTACCCAGTCTTCCGTAAATTCTTTGTTCAGCATTTTCCCTTATACTGCAGGTATTCAGAAGAACTACATCAGCGCCTTTTGCTTCAGAGGTTAGTTCGTATCCTTTGTTTTTTAGAATGCCCATCACCAGCTCTGTGTCTGCCACATTCATCTGGCATCCGTATGTTTCAATGTAAACAGTATTCTTAGACATTATCTCAGGTTAAATTTTTAATAAACGTGAAATATAAACTGTAACTGCTTCAGTAACAATTTAGAAAGCGCCCCCTAAAATATGCGGAGATGAAACATTCATTGTGTGCTGATCTTCTGTTATTAGTGCAATTCCCCCAAAATAATACTACATCATCCCTGCAACGGAAAAAAGATTTAGTTATTTTATCACTGCAAGTCTTTTCACCTGAATCTCTTCACCGGCGCGTAAAGAATAATAGTAAATTCCCGATGATAATGCCGAGGCATCAAACTGAACTGTATAAACTCCGGCATCTCTATACCCTGAAGCCAATACCGTCACCTCATTTCCCAGAACATCATAAACAACAAGTAGTATTTCTGATGAGGTTGGCAAACTGAAACGGATGGTAGTAACCGGGTTGAACGGGTTGGGATAATTTTGATTCAACTCCAATGTAGAAACGGCAGTTAAATCAGTTTGAACTTCATAAGAATATGAAAATGTTCCATCATAATTTTCCTGTCGTAAACGGTAAGTAATTTTTTCAGCAGGAAGATTATAATCAGTAAATGAATATCGCATTTCGGTAAGAGAATTGCCGGCTCCTTGCACAAAACCAGCGTGTTTCCAATCTGATGTGCCGAACTTCCGCTCAATTGCAAATCCTCTGTTCTGTGTTTCCGTTTTTGTTACCCAATTTAAAGTTGCACTTTTTCCTTGAGTGTTTATCCAAAATGATGATAATTCGACCGGCACTGCACCAAAGAGATGAGCACGCAAACGAAAAATATCGCACACGACAAGAGAATTTCGAACCGCTCCGGGAGCATACAAAATGGTTACCTCACCATTACCCCTCGCTGCAACAACAGAAGAGTTTCGTGTGACATACTCAGGCGTTAAATCATAGAGTTTTATTGTATCAGAAAATACGCCATTTCTGCCGTGAACAAAGTAAAATCCTTTCCCTGAAGAGGATGCACTTGACTGATAGGTTATATAAAGTCTGCTGCTGTCATCTGTTGTAATATTCTGATACGAAGCAGGTCTTTGACCTACGGGTGTTACGGCAACCGGCGTACCAAAATTTTCTCCTGCATTATTTATAACATTAAGTCGCGTCTCAGTGTCATCACGATAGAGTATATGCACCACATTATTTTTATCTACCGTAATTTTAGGATACGATATTGTGGCGGTTATACCGGTGGGTATTTCAGTTAACACCCCGGATGTATTAGTATAGTATTTTAGTGTTCCGGTGTTCACTCCACCGGCTTTTACAGCTAAATGTATCTTACCATGCTTATCAACAGCTAGAGCAGCATCGAAATCGCCGCTTGTTTCGCCCATTGTAAGAAGAACTTCATTTGAAAGAACACTTGTTCGCAGATCGTAATTTCGGTAATAAATATTATCATCACCGGTTGTGAATGTGAAATACACAAAATGCATTACACTATCGGGACCAATAACACTGTACGGGGTTGCCTTGTTTAAACCGCCGGTTGTTATGTACATAGGCTCAAAAAAACTTCCCGATATATTATTTGTGTATTTAATCTGAAATAAAGACGAGGCATCTCTTCCGGTAAACCCAATATGTACTTTGTTTTGTGCATCAATTGAGAGAGTTGAATAATTATCATCAACACTGTTATTGGTTATATTCTGCAACTGATATCCGGAGGCTGTTTCACGAACATAATAAATTTCTCTGGTGGCTCCGTTTGTACCATTCTGTCCGGTGTAAGAAATATGTAAATAGCCATTATTATCATACGCAGCGAACTGCCGGTTATTAAAAAGCTCATTGCGTGCGATTGTGTCCTGAATGAAATTAATTGATTGGGCAAAATTTTCGGTAGTGAAGAGAAGGAAAATTATAAAAAATAACCTGTACATAAACTATCCTTAATTTACACGGTTAAAGTACAAAATTCCCCTTATAACTACATATTACCCGACAGGAATCAGAATGATAAAAACACAGAGGTTTTAGAAAAGAAGTTATTTCACAAAATCGGATGGTTAATTTTTAGTTGGGAGTGTAAATGTGACGGTTGTTCCTTTATTGGGGACACTCTCAATTTTAAATTGACCTTTATTCTGAAGAACAAAACTGCGACAAAGTTTTAACCCCAGCCCTGAACCTTTTTCGTTCGCTGTACCCGGTGTTGAGAAAAATTCATCATTAGACAGAATTTTCTTAATATTTTCCGTTGAGATTCCAACGCCGGTATCAGAGATTGCTATTTCCACAAATCTATCTTTCTTTTCCATGGTAATCATTACCATTCCATTGTCTTTAGAGAACTTCAGAGCATTTGAAAGTAAATTGCGGAATATCAATTGAACCATATCCTGATCGGCAAAGGCATAAAAAGTTGTGTTAAATCCTTTTACAAAATTGATTTGTTTGATTTGTGCTCTGTAATTCAAAATAAGAATGTTGTCTTCTATAATATTATTGAGATTTATGATATTCGGACTGTACTTTATATTTTCCATATTTACTCGTGCCCAATTGAGCAGGTTATCAAGTAATTGGAAAGTAGTAACTGAAAGTTCCTTTTGCGATCTGAGAAATTTTTTGAAAGATTCAGCATCATATTTTTTATCATCGAAAACCATTTCCGATAAAATATCTGAAATCTGGAGCATTCCTCCAATCGGGGAGCGTAAATCGTGAGCAATTATTGAAAAGAGTTTATCTTTTGTCGAATTTACACTCCGTAGTTCATGCTCAAGAGTCTTGATTTTTTCAATGTCGATAATTGTGCCGATCGCCCGAACGGGATTGTTTTGAGAATCATACTCTACAATTTTTCCTTTTTTAAGAACCCACTTCCACTCTCCCGATTTCATTCGTATGCGGCATGTTGCCTCAAACGAAGGCAGAGCGCCGCTGATATGATTATTAATACTTTTTTGTACTTCTTTAACATCATCTTTGTGCAGAAAAGATTCCCAATCAAATTCGCTGTTCGGTGTATCCTCTTTATCATATCCGAGTATCCTGTACCACGCATCATTAAAAGAAAATTTTCCTGTTTGTAAATTCCAGTCCCAAAGACCTGCATCGGTATTTTCTAAGGCAAGTTTTTGTCGTAATTCACTCTCAAGAAGCTCCTTCTGATACATCATTCTTTCAAAACTATTTGAAATAATACCCGCTATTGTGCTAAGTAAATCAACTTCTTCATCATCAAATTTTTTGTCACTTTCACATTCATCAAATCCAATAAATCCGAAGTAAGAGTTTTTCACTTGCAAAGGGAAAACAAGAATTGATTTTATATCCTGCGGTTCAAGTATATCACGGAGATCTGCTGGAAGTTCTTTAATATTGTTAGATAAAATTTTCCCATTTGCCTGCAGAAGGAGATTCCACGACGGAAGGATTTCATACGGAACATTCTGAAGTTTATCAATCTGCGGCTCTATTCCTTCATTACACCATTCAAATGTGTTACTACAGAAAGCTCCATCTTCACTATTCTCAAAAATATACACCCTGCTGACACGAGTATGAGTACCGAGGCGCTTAAGCACAAAGTTAACTTTTTCCTGAAAATTGTCTAATGAAAGAAATACTTGGGAGATTTCAGCAAGTAATTTCTGTCTTTCATAGTTCTTTTTTATCTGCGCTTCTTTTTGTTTCAAAGAGGTGATATCTACGGCTGTCGATAAAAGATATTTTTGCCCGTCTATGTGTACAATATCACACGAATAAAAAACATGTACAGGTTTACCCCCTTTTGCTTGAATCACCACATATTCATTTCTGACCGGCTGATTATTTTTTAATTTACTGCTAAATTTTTCTCTAAATGAGGGATCGGACAAAATATTCAGATCCCGGGCTGTTTTTCCTATTACCTCATTTTTTGAAAAGCCCAATACATTGAGGAAAGTCTGGTTTACATTAATATAAATACCAGTTTCAACCTGGGAAATGGTTACTATTAATAAATCATTATTAAATACTTTGGAGAATTTTTCCTCCGAAATAACATATTTCGAAAGATTTCGACTTACTCCAATAAATACATCGGCTCCTCTCCACTTTCCCGGAAATACTTTCGTTTGCACCGGAACATAAGAATTATTTTTCGATAATATCGGGAAAGAACATGAATCCATTTCTCCCGCAATTATTTTATCAACTATTTCTGAGACTGAATCCCTGTATTCAGAAGGATGAAGAAGTAAAACACTTTTCTCTGACAAATCTTCTATGGTATATCCAAGTTCCTCAGATACAGTGTTATTGAAATCAAGGATATTGCCCCTGGTATCATAGATAAATATAAAATCGTTTAATTCATTAAAGAATTCTTTGAAATTTGATACTTCCAAATACATACATTGACGCTAAAAGTTAGCAATACTAATGTTTATAATAGCGGAAAGAGTAATAGGATACATAAATTATCAGAGTTTCTCAATTACTTTTCTTCCATGAAATACCGGTTTAAAAGATAGTCTCCTATTCCAATAAATATTATGTTTGAAAATTATACAAGTTACTCAAGTATAAAAATATCTCCTCTGTTCGCATCGGTAGGCTAACCAATAATACTGCTGTTTTTCTATTTTAATACACAATAAATAATGTTAGGAATTTAACTAAATGTTCTGCTGAAAATCAAGAAAATTAGAATGTCAACCAAATGAC
>CAYTLQ010000185.1:0-4114 GCA_964438715.1 uncultured Ignavibacteriaceae bacterium | reverse complement strand
ATTGCACAGGAATTTGGTTTTGGTTGTCTTGGACTTGTCGGAGGATATGCAGGGTATGGTTTTTATCAGTTCGATGCTCAGGGTCTCAATGCTTATGTAAAGGATTACAATTTTCAAAAAGCCGATTCTCTTTCTCAGCCCTATAAGAATTTTGGATTTTTAACAGGTTATCGATTCGGTCTAAATATTTACCGCCAGAGTTTTAGTGGGATAGTTGTAACGCTAAAAGGATTTTATGAATCTCTCGAAGAAAAATCCGATGCAACAATCAGCAATGTTGGCTCGAAATCATTTTCATCATTAGTATTGAAAAGTAATAATTTCGGGATAGGAATAGATATTGGTATTAAACTGACCCGAATAATTAATTTAAAGGTAATTGATGCTTCGATTCTTTTTAACGGTCTGAAATTAACAAGAAGAGTGAGTTATCCCGGGGGAACAAGTTCTGTTGATGAATACAAACCATTCGATTCTGAAATTTCGTATAATCTGGGTAGCGGCTTCATTTTCCACATAATAGAAAATTATATTAGTCTTGAAGGAACAGCCGGTTACTCATTCCGAAATCAAAATACATTGCAACGATTAAATAAAACTTATTTTACCTTTGAAGACAATACACCGGTAACAGGCGTAATAAAAAAAGGCGGTTTTACCGGCGCTGTACAAATGAATTTGGGTTTCCCTCTGTAGGAGTTAATGATGAAACTGACAAAATTAGATAAAGCATCCACAATTGCCATTAAAGCCTGTATGGCTGTACAAAGTCATGAATCGGTTCTTGTAATAAGTGATGTGAATAAGCGTAAAATAGGGCTTTCATTATTCGACAATGCTAGACGATTGGGAATAAATGCCCTTTATGCAGAGATTCCTCCCTTGAAGACAAACGGACAGGAACCACCTGACGATATTGCTGAGCTTATGTTGCGATATAGTGTTGTTTTCTGCCCTACAACTACCTCGTTAACACATACAGCCGCCAGAAGAAATGCCTCATCTAATGGTGCACGGGTTGCTACATTTCCGGGTATAACTGAAGATGTAATGATACGAGGTATGAATGCCGATTACAAGAAAATAGCTGACCGTTCAATCAAATTAAAAGCTATATTAGAGCAAGGTGAACACATTCGTGTAACTTCCGAGGCAGGTACTGATATTAGTTTTTCAATTAAAGGGCGGACATCATACGCAAGTAAAGGCTTATTTCATTCACCCGGAGAAAGCGGGAATCTACCTACCGGTGAAACTTTCCTTGCACCGGTTGAGGGAACTTCAAACGGTGTTTTTGTGGTAGATGGGTCTTTTGCGGGTTTGGGTTTGGTAAAAAATGTTAACCTTACAATTGAGGTTAAAGATGGATACGCCACAAAAATTACTGGCGGTAATATGGCTTCCCGATTGAAGAAAATACTTTCCGAAGTAAAGAACAAGGATGCGTATAATATTGCAGAATTTGGAATTGGAACAAATGATTCTGCCAGACTAAGTGGTGTTTTACTTGAGGATGAAAAAGTAATGGGTACTATTCACATAGCTCTTGGCAATAATAAATCGATGGGCGGAGTAGTTGATGTTCCCATCCATCTTGATGGAGTGGTGAAAAAACCTACCGTTTATCTTGATGGGAAAATCATTATGAAAAATGGTAAATTGCTTGTAGTGAATTAGTATCATCGGAGCCTAACTTTTGCGATTATCTTTACTAAGTTTTTTCATTTGTTTATCTATTCTTCACTATGCCCAGCCCAAGGAGGAAGTAAGAGCTGTTTGGTTAACCACTGTTTTTAATCTGGATTGGCCAAAAGCTACCGGAGCTAATAATCAGAAGAACGAAATGATAAAACTTTTAGACTCCTTAAAGGCGACTAATTTTAATACAATTATGTTTCAGGTAAGGGGCAGGGGAGATTTACTCTATCCTTCCTCTATTGAACCTTGGGCTGTATGTCTTACCGGATCTTTGGGATCCAACCCGGGTTATGATCCTTTGGCTTTTACTATTTCCGAAGCACATAAAAGAGGTATAGAGGTTCATGCCTGGTGGAATGTAGTTAAGGTTTATGGTACAGGTGTCCCTCCGTCAACCAGTCCACAGCATATAGTTAATCGCAGACCGGATCTTGTAAAACTCTACGCAAATGAATGGTGGCTTGATATGGGCTATCCTGATTCGAGGACTTATTTACTGAATCTTGCAGTAGAAATGATCAGGAATTATGATCTTGATGGAATTCATTTTGATTTCCTTCGTTATCCGAATCCGGACTTTAATGATGATGCCAGTTATACATTATATGGTAATGGTGCAAACCGTTCAGATTGGCGCAGGGCAAATTTAAATCAATTTGTTTATGCGCTGTACGACTCAGTTCAGGCTATCAGGCCTGATATGAAAGTAGGAAGCGCCCCTATTGGTATATTTCGCGATCTTTCATCTTGTGTTTCGGGCTGGGATGCTTATACTCAGGTTTTTCAGGACTCACGCAGATGGATGCTTGCCCGAAAACACGATTATTTAGCTCCGCAATTATATTGGGCAATTTCAACTTGTCCTCGTTTCGATTCACTTGCTATAGATTGGATAAGAAACACCAATAACAGACATGTTTATACCGGAATAGCTGCATACAGAATGGGTAGCAGTGATGGAAACTGGCCTGCTTCAGAAATACTTGCTCAGGTGGATTCTTCAAGAAAGTTTGGTGCTGAAGGACAGACATTTTACAGAACCCAAAGTATTAAGGACAACCAAAAGAGTATAACTTCACTACTAAGGAGCAATCAATACTTATACCCCGCTAATATACCCTCAATGCCGTGGAAAGACAGTACAAAGCCAAATCCGCCTTCCTCATTAGAAATAAGCACGGTGGATTCTCTTAATTTTCTTTTTCGCTGGTCGAAACCATTACCGGCCTCTGATGGTGACACAGCGTATTATTATAACCTTTACATGGATGATCAGTATCCGGTTGATATTTCCGATATAAAAAATGTTGTAAAGTTTAAGATAATTAATGATACTTCAACTGTCGTAAAATTCAATTCGAAGCCGCAGAAGAATTATTATTTTACCGTGACAGCTTATGACAGGGGAAATAACGAGAGTACTCCTTCAGGTATAGTATCCATCATTGTTACTGATGTGGAAGACAAATTTATTGCTGATGGTTTTTCACTTGAGCAGAATTATCCAAATCCATTTAATCCTACTACTACTATCAGATACTCTATCCCCCTGCGGATGTTCATTACATTGGAAGTGTATAATATGCTCGGGCAAAAAGTACAGATACTGGTACAAGGGGAGCAGGATGCAGGCAACTATGAAGTTACATTCGATGCTGAGCAATTAGAGAGCGGAGTATATTTTTACACAATTAGTGCAGGTAAATACAGGATATCGAGAAAATTATTAGTACTGCGATAGGAAATAATTTAATTGAAATTTACTGAAGTCGTAAATTTATGTAATTTTCGTTAAAGTACCTTTTTCACTATAAATTTTCTCATAATATGCAAAGTCCGACTGCCGATAATAAAGTTTATAAGAACTAATTCTTTTAACATAATGGTGGAAAAAATTATCTCCGAAAGAAGGCATTACATAAAAAAAGTACTTATTTATTTGTTGAATTACGGATTTGATACCGGTAGCGTTATTCAACCGGTTAACAGGATCCCTGAACTAGCTGACTCTATGGTTGACAGAGTTATACTTTTGATTGGTGCCGATAAGCGTTATAATTTACATGATAATTCCGATGTAGTTCGGGTGTCGTTTGATATGTTATCAGAGGGAATGATTAAGCCTACAGATGAAATGGTTAAAAAGGTTTTAAGGGAAATATCTTAAAGATTATTGTAGTGCGTTTATTTGAAATTGTTCTCACACACTACAAGTACTTATTACTATACATTTAACCTTTCAGATGGCTGTGGTTGAAAATTTCAGATAATTAAAGGTTTGATGAAATTTTGAAATTTCTCATATTCATACTTGCAGGCTTATTAATTGCACCTTTATCCAGAGGGTTTTTTAACGCTTTCAATAATTTACTTAATAATTATGATGTACTTATAACTTTTGGCAGTGGAATTATAA
>CAYTLQ010000184.1:0-2868 GCA_964438715.1 uncultured Ignavibacteriaceae bacterium | reverse complement strand
AAGCATCCGCTAGTCTTATTTCAGCAATAAATTTAAATGAACTTTCTGAATAATCAGCGAGAAATTTTTCAAATAATTTCACGAGTGATGTAAAGTTTTTATTTCTTTCATATAAAATAGCTTTGCGAAAAACCACCTCCGGGCCGGAAGTAATCTTTTCCAGTCTTGAAATCAACTTTTCGGCATCGCTGTAATTATTTTCTTTCAAGGCTTTATCAATTTCATGGGTAATTCTTACCGACTCTCGAGGACAAATTTTACGAAACAGGGGAGTTCTTCCAAAAAGTAATATGGCAAGATCTTTTTCATATTTAAATTCACAATTTTTCAGATAATTACGGAAATCGGTTTCAAGTTGCCGTATGTTCTTTCCATATATTTGTTGAAAATTATTCAATCCATAAACAGCTTTCAGTTTCTCTGAACCGTAGGTGTTATGAAGAAATGAAAGAAACGCGCCTGCAAGTGCATAACCAGCCGATGGAACTGTGCCGAAAAACCCAGCCCCATTAAAAATTTTTTCCACCGTAATAGAAGAATCAAAATTAAAAAGTTGATGTGCAATAAAATCTAATGGATAACCTGCGTACTCCTCTTCGGCAGAAACTGCAAGCCCCTCAATCAAGGCAGGATTAAAATTACCGGCCAATTTAAACGGTGTAACACCAAATGTTGCTGAAAAAATATGTGCTAACTCGTGTTTTAGTGTGGACTCGTAACTCTCTTTTGTAATATAAATAGCACCCAACCAGGGTTTTGCTACATCTGCTCTCCCTGCCCCGAGCAGAGTGTATTTTTGCTCAGCTGAATTAAAAAGATACGAATGAACAACTGTATTCAATTCGAAATTAAAATAACGAGCGAGTTGGCGGTAGTATGTTTCATGAAGGCCTGCGGCATATATTATCTCATCCCTGCTTATACTGGTAGAGTCGTAATGTATTATACAGTGTGTCGTCGTAAATTCTGACTGAAGTACCGAGACTACTCTGCTATTGTTGGTAGCGAAACCAAAAATGGGAGAAAGTAAATAAAATGTTAGTGAAAGAAACAACGCGGATAAAAATACTAATCGCTGTGTTTTAACAGAGAAATTTTTGTAGAAATAGAGAACCCAAATGCTTATTGTGGTAAAAAATGTGAAGACTATTGTTCTGTAAAGAATTAATTCCGGCGTTATCTCTATAAGTTCATCATAAATTGTTCCCGGAAAATATGCTATAACCGGATGGAAAAAATATATCTGTGGATTTCGAAACAATTCAAAAGCCGGAAGTAATAAAATAAAGAGTACGCTACCTACAAAACAGGCAACACGAATCCACATTCTTCGAAAAGTCTGTAAATATAAAAAATATCCTGAGGCGATAAACGGAATAGGAAAAGTTATTAACAGATAGAAAGCTATGCCGTAGGTAAACGGACAACTACCATTTATACCGTTGACAAGAATACCGATTAAAAGTCCCAGAATTACCATAACAAATGCAGGAGCATATATTACTTTAAGTTTTGCAATACGGAGAGATTCATCTCTTAGGGGTACGGTTATAATATGAGTGCCATGCAGAATAAATATCACTATTGCCTGTACTACTGAATATTCATAGTCGAGATATCGGGTAAGAGGGAGAGAGTGCAGATACAACGAGACAAGTATTTGCAGAATTATTAACAATACGGGAAAAACCCTCAAAAACATTTCGACCTTAAATTTCCGTATGGCAGGAAGCAGGGCAGGAAGTTGCATCAGTTTCTATTCTATGAATAACCGTTTAAATTAGCAGATAATCAAACTGGCATACCCGATTCACGCTGTTTCCAGTTTATAAGGAACAGTATTCCAATCAGAAAAAGCGGAGCTTCAATAACTATGAAAGATGACCAGTGAAGTCTGCCCAGGAATGAAAACAGGTGGAACAGCGCAATCGCCGGGAAAATAACGGAACCAATCCACTCGCGTTTCCATGCAATTAAAAGGGTAAACAGTACAATCCATGTTGGAAGAAGATGTATAATGAAAGCTCCTAATTGATCCCAAAAACCGGAATGTTCATTAAATACATCAAAGGCAAAAAGGCTTAGGAACAAGGCATAGAATATACAAATGACTCGTGGAAGCCAATATATCCATTTTGCGTGTGAGGTTTTCATAACGCTTTCGTTTACAATGAAAAAATACTCATCAAATATAACAATTGAATAAAGTAAATTGCAGTCATGAGAATCTCTCCTTTTTGTTAAAAAAATTCTGTTTTAATGAAATTGCTTTTGAACAAGTGATATTCAGTAATTTACCATTAATCAAAACTATGTGCCGCTCATAAATTAATCCTTCAAAAACACACACGATTTGCTAAGTTTGAAAAAGAAATTCAAGCAAATAAACAGAAAAATGAGAATTTTTATCATTGCCGGAGCTAACATGAAAATAAAAATGCTGTTAACATTTCTATTATTTCTTTCGCCAGTTTTCGCTCAGAAAACTCTAACAATGAAAGAAGCCGTGCAGATTGCGTTGAATAAAAACTCAACATTGCAAAAATCGGTTTCAAATTTAAAGTCATTTGAATCCGGTGAAAAAACAGCCTTTGGTGAATTACTTCCCTCCGTGAATGCCTCATTAGGCTGGAGCTGGTCGAAAAATAGTTTTCAGGTTAACGGTACAGATGTAAGCTCAGACTCACGGTCATACTCTGCGGGTATTAGATCGGACTGGACTCTTTTTGACGGTCTTTCGAACTATGCAAATCTCGAGCGAAGCAGAAATTCGTTGGAAGTGGCACAGCTCAACCTCACAAGACTTAAACAAGATATTATTTTTAATACACTATCAGCGTATTATGATGTAATCAACGCGAAGAAACT
>CAYTLQ010000183.1:0-24655 GCA_964438715.1 uncultured Ignavibacteriaceae bacterium | reverse complement strand
ACTCTGTGCTGATGGCGTATCAAAGTCCTGATAGCCTTGGTATAAGGATGGTTGATCCGACCGGTGAAAAATTATTCAATCCGCTCAATAAGATAATGACTGATGTTTCCTCACTCATTCCAAAGTTAGAATACCTAATTGATTATATGAACACTCGTACGGCTGATATGACAATAATTCTCGATGAACTCCGTACAACTATGAGGCAGGCGCAAATATCTTTTGAAAGTTTTAACAACCTTGCAACAGGCGGAGGTTATAATAGCGGTCTGCGATTGGAATTTCCATCTGAAAGCGATACCCGCCCAAAGAAGATTGATAAATGAGACAACACTATTTTTATATAATTCTTTTTTCTTTTCTGCTTAGCGGCTGTATTCCGTTTGAAGAGAATGTAAAGTCGCGTGAAGAGATTGACGGATTTATTTTACTTTCGAAAGCAAATGAATATGCAAAGCGAAATAACTTTGATTTTGCTTATGAAATATATTCTGATGCATATAATAAGTTTACACTTATTGACCACATAGAGGGGAAAGTAAAGTGTATTTATGGGTTTGTAAAAGTTGCGCTGGCTGGTGGTAACGACTCCCTTGCCTTGAGTGCGTTAGGGCAGTTGGATATTTATTCGAGAATTAATCCAGGATACCGTGAGTATTTTTTAACTGCGAAATCGGAATATTTTGCGCGAAGAAAATCGTTTCCTGAATTAATTTCTTTTATTAAAGCCAATATTTCCGCATATGTGAGTAATGAGGCTAATCTCAAGTTGGCAGTCTTGCAGCTGAATGCTGCCGGGAGCGTAGGGTGGAACATAAACGAGTACTATGAGGTGGTGGAAAAGTTTTTGCCGGAAGCGCTTTCATTGGAAGAGTCAAAGGAGCTGGAAGAACCGGAGATAATCGGAGCGGCTTATTACGCTCTTGGTTATGCCGATATTCTTAATAAGCGTTATCAGGATGCAAAAAAGAATTTCCTGTTAGCTCTTGAATATGACCGAAAATATGCAAATACCAAAGGTATCGGTGATGACTTGTACCATTTGGGACTAATATTTAAATACACAAACGAACCGACCGAAGCCCTGAACTACTTTGAAAGAGCCTCGGAGGTTTATAAAATAATTAGCAGTCAGTTTTGGTATGAAGTAGCTTTAGTTGAAAAGTTAGCATTATTACCGGATAATGAAAGTACAAAGATACAATTACAAAACCTTCTGCAATCCTCGCAGTATCCTGAAATAAAAGAAAAGATTACCAATATCCTTAACCGCTAATTCTGTAATATTTTCTTTATTTGCCTGCTGACTTTTCTATTTTTGCCCAGGTATCCCGAAGCCCTACGGTCTTATTAAAAACTAACGCGCCGGGTCTTGATGTTGTATCCACGCAGAAATACCCCACCCGTTCAAACTGGAATTTATCGCCACACTGAGCATTTTTAAGGTATGGTTCAAGTTTACTGTCATTCACTATTTCCAATGAGTTTGGATTGAGATGAGTTTTCCAATCGGATTCTTTATCCGCTGAAGGATCTTCTACCAAAAAAAGCCGATCATAGAGCCGTACCTCGGCGGAAATTGCAGTAGCCGCATTCACCCAGTGAATTGTGCCTTTTACTTTTTTATTAGCGGTATTACTTCCGCTTTTAGTTTCGGGGTCGTATGTACAATGAACAGCAGTAATATTTCCGGCATCATCTTTTTCAAATCCAGTGCATTTTACAATGTAGGCATAACGAAGCCTTACCTCCGACCCCGGATAAAGACGATGATATTTCGGCGGTGGTATTTCCATAAAATCATCGGACTCAATAAACAATTCTTTAGAAAATGGAATTTTTCGCGTGCCCATTGAGGGATCTTCAGGATTATTGACAGCTTCTAATTCTTCAGTTACGCCATCAGGATAGTTATCAATTATGAGCTTTATAGGTTTTAGGACAGCCATCATTCTCATAGCACGCTTATTGAGGTCCTCCCGTATAGCATACTCCAGTAAAGCAATATCTATCATGTTATCTCGTCGGGCAACACCAACTTTCTCAGCAAAGTTTCTTATAGACTCGGGAGTATAACCTCTTCTCCGAAAACCGGAAATGGTGGGCATTCTGGGATCATCCCAACCATCAACAATATTTTCAGTAACCAATTGCAACAAACGACGCTTGCTCATCATGGTATAGGAAAGATTGAGTCGGGCAAATTCTATTTGCTGTGGTTTGTAGATACCAAGTTGATCGATAAACCACTCATACAATGGTCTATGGTTCTCAAATTCCAGAGTACAGATTGAGTGCGTAATTCCTTCAATAGAATCGGATTGACCGTGAGCCCAGTCGTACATAGGATAAATGCACCATTTATTACCTGTGCGATGATGTTCCTGATGTAAAATTCTGTAGAGAACCGGATCACGCATATTCAGGTTTGGTGATGTCATGTCGATTTTTGCACGAAGGGTTTTACTGCCGTCGGGAAACTCGCCATTTTTCATTCTTTCAAAGAGTTCAAGATTTTCATCAACGCTTCTGTTGCGATATGGACTTTCTTTCCCCGGTTCTGTTAGAGTTCCGCGGTACTCACGGATCTGGTCAGCAGTAAGGTCGCAAACATAGGCTTTGCCTTTTTTTATCAACACTTTTGCCCATTCATATAACTGATCGAAATAATCACTGGCATAATACAAACGATCCTCCCAGTCAAAACCCAGCCATCGAATATCTTCAATAATGGAATTAACATATTCTGTATCTTCTTTGGCAGGGTTCGTGTCATCAAAACGGAGATTACACTTTCCGTTGTATTTCTTTGCCAACCCAAAATTAAGACAAATGGATTTTGCATGACCTATATGAAGATAACCGTTCGGTTCAGGAGGAAATCGTGTGTGAACTCTTCCGTTATATTTTCCTGTTTTCAGGTCTTCGGTTATAATTTCATCAATAAAATTGGAGCTGATAGTTTTTTCTTCGTTGCTCATAAAATTATTTAATTCTTTCAATTGCTAAATGGATTCGGGTAATAGTTTCATCCCTGCCGAGAATTGAACAAATATCATAAAGACCCGGTCCGCCGCTCACACCAGATATAGCAAGCCTCAGGGGATGAATTAATTCGGCATTTTTAATACCGAAGAAAGCCGCAGTTTCGTGCAGGGCATGTTCAAAAGATTCCTTATTATCATCGGTTAATTGCTGAAATTTTTCTGCAATTACCTTTAAATGCTCCGGAGTGGAAGATTTCCATCTTTTCTGTACAGCGTCGGGTTCGTAGGATATTGGTCTGGTAAAGAAGTAAAAACCTTTTGAGGTAATTTCATGAACAAATTCAACACGAGGTAACATTGCTTCGATAACTTTTAGAAGATAGGCATCGGAGTAATTGTCGTTTTTGAATTCAGTTTCCTGCAAATGATTACGCAATGCAGGCAGAATTTCTACAACCGGTTTTGCGCGTAAGTGTTCAGCGTTGAGCCATTGCAATTTCGCAATATCGAACACGGCGCCGGATTTGTTAACACGCTCAAGCCGGAATGCTTGTACAAGCTCGTTAAGGTAATAAAACTCTTTATCGTCTCCGGCTGTCCAGCCGAGAAGTGCAACAAAATTAACAAGCGCTTCTTTCAGAAATCCTTTTTTGCGGTAATCTTCAACAGCTACATCTCCCTGTCGTTTACTCAGTTTGGACTTATCCGGATTAAGCAAAAGAGGAAGATGCGCAAAAACCGGTACTTCCCAGCCAAAATAGTCGTATAATAATTTATGCTTCGGTGTAGAAGAAAGCCATTCTTCTCCGCGTATAACATGGGTTATTTTCATATAATGGTCATCGACAACATTGGCAAGGTGGTAAGTCGGATAGCCATCACTTTTTAATAAAACCTGATCATCTATGGTATCAGTATCAAACTCAACTTCACCCCGAATAATATCGGAAATTACAACTTTTTGTCCCGGAAAAACATTTAATCGTATAACATAAGGGGCGCCGGAGTTCAACTTTGCCTCAATTTCTTCAGTGCTTAAAGAAAGGCAATGTTTATCGTATCGTGGCTGAATTTTGTTTTTGTCTTGTTCTTCCCGTAAAGTCTTCAGTCTTTCCTGCGAGCAGAAACAATAGTATGCTTTTCCTTTTTCCATAAGCGACTGAACTTCTTTTTTATAGATATCAAGTCTTTCGGATTGAATATAAGGTCCAAATCCGCCATCCTTACCGGGTCCTTCATCGTAGCTGAGACCGCTCCATTCAAGTGTATCAATTAAATTTTCAACTGCACCTTCTACATAGCGTGCTCTATCGGTATCTTCAATACGAAGAACAAAGGAACCATTATTTGCCCGGGCAAAAAGGTAGTTATACAATGCGGTGCGTAAACCTCCTACATGGAGATAACCGGTAGGGCTTGGCGCAAACCGCACGCGTACGGAATTATGAATCATGAGAATCTGCTGAGTTAATTAGTAAAAATCCCTAAGAGCGCAGTATTAATTTCTGTGAGCCTTTTGTGAAGTATAGAATTTAACTTTTTCAATGAATTCAACACTATCAATTGGCTTGGGAATATAATCAGTAGCGCCTGCTTCTATACATTTTTCGCGGTCGCCTTTCATGGCAAATGCTGTAAGAGCTATTATTGGAGTATCTACATATTCCGGAATCTGGCGTATCCGCTCTGTTGCTTCAAATCCGTTCATTACCGGCATTTGCATATCCATTAAAATAAGATCAAATGACTGTAATTTTACTTGCTCGATTGCTTCTGCACCGTTTTCAACAACAGCAACAGAGGTAAATCCATTTTTCTTCAGAAGCCGTGTTACAATTATCTGAGAATGTTTGTAATCTTCTACAAGCAGAATTTTCGGTACATCAGCTTCAGTATTTTTTACTTCTTCAGAACTGGTAGGCTGTTCATATCGGTTAATCATTGCATTTATTGTATCAGCCAGATCTTCAATTTTTGTACTTCGCTTACTTAACAATTCCGTAAATAAACCATCAATTTTCTGAAGATCTTCATCAAAATTCTCTTTACCGGTATAAATAATTATTGGCAAATTGGCGAATTTAGGAGTTGATTTAATCATTTTGATTAATTCAAAGCCGTTAATCTCGGGCATATCAAGATCGATAATTGCCAAATCGAGCTGTATGTCTTTAATTCTATTCATCACCTTTGTGGAGTCTGATTCGGTAATCGGATTAAATCCGACTGATTCTATGGCTCCTTTTACGAGATTGAGCGTCGGAACATCATCATCAACACAAAGCACATTCGAGTCTTTTTTGAGTTTATAACTTGTAAGTACTTCAACAAGATCTTTATATCGGATAGGTTTAACAAAATACTCCACTGCACCCATAAGAAAAGCCTTTTGTTGCTCAGCTTCAACAGAACAAACAATAACCGGAGTAAATTTAGAACTTTCATCCTCCCGAATTTTCTTCAGCAATTCAAGTCCGTTTATATCAGGTAGAACAATATCCATAATAACGGCGAGGTACTTATCCTTTTTAAGTAAGTCAAGTCCCTTCAGTCCTGAATTGACAATTGAGGGCTCGTAGCCCCATTTATTGAGGTAATTGCTGAGAAGTTTAGAGGTGGCATAGTCATCCTCTATGACGAGTACTTTGTTTTTGCCGCCCTCAATTTTTGGAAGTGCGCTGATTTTCGATTCAAGTGCGCCCAGTACCTCCACCTTAATTCCGAAGCTTATTGAGGTACCCTTTACCGAAGAGGAAGTTATCTCGAGGTTACCTCCCAGGTGTTCAACCAGCTTTTTTGCCAGCAACATAGAAAGAGCATTAAGATGAGGACCTTTCTGATTTTTAATTTCGGAATGAAGATGACCATTAAATAACTTAGTAATATTTGTAATAGGAATAATATTCCCCTGATTCCATAATCGGAATGATACAGTATTACTACTGCTGAGTGTTGCTGAGATAGCAATCTTTCCCGATTCGGTAGTATTTATCAGCAATGCGAGACATTGTTGAAGAATGTATTTAAGTTTTTGTGTTTCGAGTTTTAGGGTGTCGGGGAGATTTTTATCAACTTGCCGTTCAACAGTAAGATTAAATTTCTCGAGTTTATCGGAATACTGAGCAATAAGCTCCTCAATAAGGGATCTGATATCGAACGAAACGAAATTGTCAGTAATAGTGCCGCTTTCCACTTTTGCAAGATCAATAAGATCGTTGAGTGTGGCAAGGAGTTTATGTGCATTCTCCCGCAAAGTAGTTACATACTCAGTTTGTGCGGCGCTAAGTTTTTCGTTTTGTAATAACGAAGTAAAGCCAACGATACTGTTAGTGGGGGTACGGAATTCATTAGCGGTTTCAGCGATAAATTTACTGAGTGATATTCCTTGTGATGAGAGTCCGACGGCATTTTCAAGCAATGACTGAAGATAAGCGCCAACGATCTGAAAGAATTCTTTTTCTGCTACTGTGAAAGGGGTTTTTTGTGAAATTTTCAGAATGTACTTTGAATCCGATGTTTTAATATACAGACAGGCTTCATTTATAACAAAATCTGTACTCTGTATTGAACAATTCTGATCGGAATAGTAATCGAAATTTTCACAATCTTTCTGAAGAAATTTACAGGTGACACAATCAAAAAGTGTATTAGGGAGATAATTCTTCTTTACAGTAGATGATTTCCCAACGACAACAAGCTTATTTGCATCATTAATTTTTAAAAGGAGAGCAGACTGGAACTGAAATTCTTCGCAGATAAATTCACAGAGGGCATTTCCGAATTCTGGAGAGTTCTTCAATGCCATTTGACGGAGCTGATTTCCGCGGGAGATAAACTTTAAGTTTGAAGTCTGCATATATGAACCGGACACAATATTATTTAAAACTTCGTAAATATATGAAAAAACCCAACGAAAATGAAAGAAATTAGAGAATTTGGGGTTGAACTAACATAGCAATTAGCACCATAAAAGAAAAAGAAAAGACAAAAACGGAAGCAATTCTAACATTTAACCCAAAGAATAAAATACCCGGAACCGAAGATAACAACAAGGTACCTCAAAACTGAATTCCGATGTGTTCGGAAGACTTAGTTTGAATATTAATAAACGGATAATAAAGTATTAATATTAACCTTGCTTCAGTGAACAAAAATAATTTAGATTTTGGCTACGTTATACCATTTATACAGGATAACCTTCTTTAGGGTTTTAATGAGTTGCTCAAAGAGAAAAAATCAGTTATATCTGATTTAAAATGAAAAATCCGTCTTTTGACGGATTTCTGTGAGCGCGGGTGGGCTCGAACCACCGACCCTCTGCTTAAAAGGCAGATGCTCTACCCCTGAGCTACGCGCCCTGATAGTAAAAAATATACAGAACCCAAACTTAACACTTTTCTAATTATTTACAAAATTTTAAATCTTTGTTAAATAGGTTTTTCCTGAGAAAATCCTCAATTTGGTTCACTTGAAAAAAAGGTGGCAAAAGAATAGATTTTAGTGGAAAAAAGGAGAGAAAAATATGAAAGCGGAACAATTCATTGGAAAGTTTTTACCCCCCGGTACATTAGAAGACTTTGAGATAACAAATTTTTGTGAAGAAGGAAGCACTGAAGATTTCGGAGAGGTTTATCATATCGAATTAACAGAGAAGCACTATATTCCAACGGGATTTGATGGGAAACGAATGAGACAGAAAGGATATCGTGTAAAGAGGATACTGGATTTTCCGATACGAGGCAGGAAAACTATACTTGAGTACAGGCGGAGGAAATGGAAGATAGAAGGAGAGCCGGGCATATATCTCCGACCGATGGAGATAAATGCGGAAGGAGTGAAACTCAGCAGAGAGTTTGCATTTTTTTTTAGCGAAGAAGATCGGGAGTAAAGCAATAAGCATACACGAAATCGCAGAGACATACCGGCTGAAGGGCAGTACACTCTATAAACAGTACCGTGACAGAATAAGTGACTACCATAGATATATACAGACAAATAGCAAGGCATTTAAGACAGAAAGTTTCGTTTTCCCGGAGAACTTCGGTCCACGAATGGGCATCGATGAGACGGGGTTATTTCAGGGAGATTTATACACCGTAGTAGTAAATAAAGAGAAACGAGGGAAGAAAGGGAGTTTAGCAGCAATCATTAAAGGAACCAGTAGTGAAGCGGTTGCCAGGGCAATTGGGAACAAAGTTGGCATAGAAAAACTGATGAATATCCAGGAGATGACGCTTGATTTATCAAACAGTATGGATTGGATTGTACGCCAGATAGCGCCTAATGCAGTAAAAACATATGATCGTTTTCATGTAGAGAAATTGGTCTATGAAGCACTGCAATCCATCAGAATCAGGCATCGGTGGAAAGCAATCGAGGAAGAAGAAGCACACGCCTCGAAAATTTATGAGAATGGCGACAGCAAAAAGCAATTGTTAAGCCGAAGCCGATACCTGCTTTTTAAGAGGTCAATGGAGTGGACTGCCGCACAGTCAGTACGGGCAAGAATCCTTTTCCGTGTTTATCCTGATATCAAAAAAGCCTATGACCTCGTCGTTGACTTTAAGGAAACTTTCACCAAACCCTACCACTTTGCCTTACTGCATCTTCAGAAATGGATGAAAAAAGTGCAGCGAGCGAAGATTCCCGAGTTCACAGTTGTCGCAAAAACCATTCTCAGGCATGCTACTGGTATTGTGAATGTTATTCTTAACGGTGAATCCAATGCTGCGGTAGAAAACTTTAACGCAAAGATTAAGGCTCTTTTCTACCGAAGCAGAGGTGTCAATAATAAAAATATGTTCTTCTTTCGCCTCTTTAACCTTTATGCCTGACTGCCACCAAAATTTCAGGAGAACCGTTTCGTTAATAATACTTCAACTTAAGAAAGTGAACAGCACGCAATTATTAATAGCAGTATTCATAAACTTCTCTTAACGGACACTGTTGTTTCACCCTGCCTGTATGCCCTGGCAACCAGGGATGCCGGATGTTCAACCTTTACATTCACTCCGAATTTTTCAGCGCCGTACTTTATTTGCAGCATACAACCCGGATTTCCAGTTATAACAACTTCTGCACCTGTTAATTTTATATTATTCATTTTTCTTTGCAGAAATTTCATTGAATCATCATAACGCGTTACATTATAAATACCTGCGCTTCCGCAACACCAGGTTGAGTCATTTAATGCTGAATTTTTTATACCAGGTATTTTCGAGAGAACCTCACGCGGCTCTTTTGTTATTTTTTGCGTATGACATAGATGACAGGCATCATGGTAAGTAATATGATCTGATATTGTTCCCAAGTTATTTTTCAGCCCGAATCTCGCAAGAAACTCAGTAATATCAAGAACTTTGGATGAGAATTTACTTGCTTTTTCAGCATATTCATTATCATCTTCAAAAAGATGGCCATACTCTTTCATAAAAGCGCCACATCCGGCAGAATTAGAAACGAGAAAGTCATATTCATTTTTACTAAATACATCAAGGTTTTTTCTCGCTAATTCTTTTGCCTTCCTTATTTCGCCATTGTGTGCATGAAGAGAGCCACAGCAGACCTGCCCCCTTGGAATAATAACATCACAATTGTTTTTCTTCAGGATATATATCGTATCCTCGTTAATAGAGCTGAAAGCGGTATCCATTAAGCATCCCGAAAGAAACGCTACAGTGAACTTCCTCTCCGCTTCAGCGGGGATGAATGAAGATGACTTCATACTGCCGGGCAGAAATTCAAATACCGGACTTAATCTTATTGCCTCACAAAGGCCGGGAAAATTTTTCCTGAAAAATGATGATTGCGAAATGAAATTCAGAATACCACTCTTTTGAAAAAGAGCCATAATAAATGCGAAGAGAGACAAAAGTGTTTTATTCGCAATAATGTAATTGAGTCCGATTTTCTGAAAAAGTCCTTTTAGTTTCGGGTATTTGCCTGATTCCATAACCAATACCCTTGCCGATTCGACCATACTACCATATCTCACACCCGCCGGACAGGCTGTTTCACAAGCCTGACAATCTAAGCAAAAAGACATTTCCTCTATAAATGTTTCACTGATTTGCAGTTCCCCTTCTGCAAGAGATTTTATCATTTTAATTCTTCCCCGCGGCGAGGAGCGCTCAAGTTTCGTTAAATCATAAGTCGGGCAAACAGCTAAACACATTCCGCAATGCATACACTGAGCTAAAACATCATCTCCGGGTAATACAGACCGTATTTTATTTAATGCATCTTTATTTTGCACGATATTCTACAACCTCATTTATGAGCTTGCCACTCTTGAATATATATCGTTGTTCCACCAGGTGCTCATCTTCCCATAGAAACCTTCGTATAACACCGGTTTTTGTAAATCTGAAGCATTCCCTGTTTCGAAAGAGTATGGGTTTGCCATCAATGTAATAAGTTTCGGTTACTACATCTCCCCAGTTGACATTAATGTCGGTTCCTAGTTGCTGGAACAACATAATACCGGATTTTTTGGATTCAAAAACTCTGTACCATTCGCCGATAATTTCATTGTCGGCCATAAATGCGGCATAATCTGCATCAGATGTATTTTCCAGGCTCATAAGAAAATCATATTCAGCAGTACTGAAATGCATTAACCACTCAGGCTTAATGAATAATTTGTTATCGCAGCCGGAAACAGAGAACATTTTTACCGGCACCGGACTTACCTCTCTGATACCGGTAACGAAATAAGAAGTGTCAAAAATCACCGGTGTTTCCATATATAACTTCAACAGTGAATCAAAAACTGCATTAAATTGATATTGCGACACACTGTCTTCTGCGATTTTGTTGACTCCTTCCTCCTTATATGAATTTCCACCTGTTGAGCACGAAAAAGAACATACTACCGCAGTAACTATGAGAATATTAGTTAGTTTAGCTAATTTTATTGCAACAGGCATAACAGATTTGAATTACAAAACAGTAGGATTTCTCAGGCTTCCTTCACAGCGTGGCCTCATTGTAATAATTTTACCGGGATTAAGAATATTATTTTCATCGAGAGATTTTTTCAATTTCATCATAAATTCTATTCCTGTTCTTCCAACTGCGTTTTCAAGAAAATTTTTTTTCGCTAATCCGGTACCGTGCTCACCGGTAATCGTTCCCCCAAGTTTAATTGCCTCATTAAATATAAATTCGAATGCCCTATGGGCACGAAGAATTTCATCTTTGTCTCTTTCATCCGTTAAACATGTTGGATGGAGGTTTCCGTCCCCGGCATGTCCAAAATTTCCTATAATCACATCATTCGCCTTTGCCGCCTGAGTAACCCGTTCAATCATAATTGGCAATTCACTGCGTGGAACAGTAGCATCTTCCAGAATAGTTGTTGGTTTTCTTCTTGCTAAAGCAGAAAAAGCACTCCGTCTGGCTGATTTTAATACATTACTTTCATCTGTTGAAGTAGCGGTTTTAATATATGAAGCATTAGCTGACCGTAGTACGGATTGCACAACCTCGGAGTCATCATCTACAGCACTGCCATTTCCATCCATTTCAATAAGTAACACAGCTTCAGAATTTCGCGGCAGTCCAATTTTTGTATAGTCCTCAACACAATTAATTGTAGTATTATCGAGGAACTCCATCATACACGGAGTTATATGCGATGCAATAATACCGGAAACAGCTTTAGCACTATCGTGGAGACGGTCAAAATACGCTAGTATCGTAACCGACTTGCGGGGTTTAGGTATAAGTCGGAGGATAATCTTTGTGAATATCCCAAGTGTTCCCTCGCTTCCAATCATTACATCTCTTAAATTATAACCGGCGACATCCTTAACATTTTTCCCACCCATTTGAATTACTTCTCCTGAAGGTAATACCATCTCAAGCCCAAGAACATAATTCTTCGTTACTCCGTATTTTAATCCACGAAGTCCCCCTGCATTCTCTGCAACATTACCCCCTAAAGTACATATATTCAGACTGCCCGGATCCGGTGGATAAAATAAACCACACTTCTCAACCTCAGCCTGAAATTTTCCTGTAATAACCCCCGGCTCCACCGTTGCAGTGAGGTTTGCCTGATCGATTTCAAGGATCTTGTCCCATCGTGTCATTACAAGTGCGATAGAATTTTCAACAGGCACCGAGCCTCCTGAGAGACCTGTACCACTACCTCGAGGCACAACGGCAAATTTTTCTGTGTTTGCCAATTTTAATAAATGAGAAATATCTTCTACAGAGCGGGGAAAGACAACTGCTTTCGGAAGTTGTTTTAATAGTGGAGTGCCATCATAGGAGTAGCAGAGTAAATCTTCAGGAGAGTCGAGAAAGTTTTCAGCACCTACAATCTCTTTTACGCGTCGTAATACGGCTTCATCCATTTCCTTACCGTGCTATTCGAGGTAAAACCTGCATTATTATAATAGCAGTAAGTACTGCCAACCCAATGTAAATTAACAGGTTTTTAAAGGTTTGAGAGGTTATTGTCAATGTTGAAAGAAACCCTCTCCATCCGCAATCGCGGCAACGATAGACCTTATAAATTGTAGTAAGCTTTAATATACTCTCTCTGATATTTCGTGTCCGCGATCGCCGGAGCGTATTATATTTTCCACAGCCGGGACATTTTCCGTATGTAGGATCACGCCTGAATACGATACTCGTAGTTTTCGATTTTAGTGCCATTTTATTGTTTTTCTGTTTGTAAGAATCCGTGGTATTTATTCTTATCACTAATTATTGAAAGAGCAGCATTGAATTGTTTATCTGTTCGTAAACTTTCTTTAATTCGCCCGTCAGAACCATAATATCTTGAAGAGAGTTCAATTCTCAACTCATCAATGATTTCGGCTTTATAAATTTCAATTTCATTTGCAGATAAATCTAAAATTTTATTTCTGACATGCTGAAGTTCATCCTTTAATGCCTGAGCATTTTTATTAGAATTTAATAGGGCAAGCATCTCATCAAATTTCTTTTCTGCGTCTGAATGGAACTGATATTTTTCATTCCGTAAAAATACAATAAAGTCTTCAAAGAGTTTTTTATTATTAATTCCATCAAATTCCGGCCTTGAAGGATTGTGGTAAAATTGGTTAGCAAACTTAAAAATATATCCCTTTGCCAATAAATCCTTTACAATTGCAGGATAGTCCTCCTCTACCAGAATAGTATCGGGTGTAATGCCTCCGGCAGAATACACTTTTCGCTTTTTATCGGTTGTGTATGTACTAACAAGTAAAGTATCTGTGGAAGCTATGACTTTACTATTTCGGGAGTAATCAATCCGCTGAATACATCTGCCACTCGGTGTAAAGTACTTAGCTGTAGTAATTTTCAATGAGGTATTGTATGAAAGCGGGGATATTGTCTGAACCAATCCCTTCCCAAATGATTTTTCTCCGAGTAATATTCCTCTGTCATGATCCTGAATAGCGCCCGCAACAATTTCTGATGCTGAAGCGCTTCCATCATTGATGAGCAGAACAAGACGGGCATCTTTAAGTAGTGGTTCTTTTGTGGCGAAGTATTGCTTTAACGATGAACTATCCCTGCCCTTTGTTGAAACTATTAATTGACCTTTTTCGAGAAAAGTGTTTGAAATTTCAACTGCCACATCAAGCAGACCGCCAGGATTCCCCCTAAGATCAAATATAACGGATTCAATTTCTTTTTGAGCTTTGAGTGCAGTTATTTGCTTTTTAACCTCATCAGCCGCTGAGCGACTGAAGCCGGAGAGTTTGATATAAACATTATTACTGTTTTCAGGATAAAATCCTGCAAAAAGAACATTTTTCACAAGCACTTCTTCCCGCAATAACACAAAAGTAAGAGTATCTGTAACTCCCTCGCGTAAAATTTTTAATGAAACGAATGTTCCGGGTGTACCTTTAACATACGATGAAACATCTTCATAATTTTCTTTACTCACATTCACAGAATCAACAGCAATGATAACATCACCTATGAGCAATCCCTGCCGCTCAGCAGAATAACCATCAAGTATTTCCATAATGGTAATTTTATCATCTCGTAATCCTATTGTCACTCCGATACCGCCATACTTCCCATTAGTCATAAGGTCGATATCTTCCTGCTTCTTTTCATCAATAAACACTGTATAAGGATCAAGTGAGTTGAGCATGCCTCTGATACCGGCCCGTAAAAATTCTTCGGGTTTTATTCCATCCACATAATTAAAGGCAATTTCTTTATAAACTTTTGTAAAAACATCGATATTTTTTGCTATTTCAAAAAAGATATCCCCTTTCGATACAACAAATCCGGAAAATAAAACTAAAAAACCTAATCCGGCGAATGCTACAATATTTCTAACTCTTCTTTTCATATCTCCTTATTCTTTATCTTTTTTATTTCACCTACAATTTCATAATGAATTTCATCGGGGGTCTTTGTTCCGTCTATTTTTCTGAAGCGTGCTTCTGTTTTACAAAGCTCACGATAGCAACTTCGTACTTTTTCCCAAACTTGCATATTTGAATTTTCTATACGATCTAAATTTTCCTTTGCTACCATAGCTTTTCTACGGTCTGCTTCTTCGAGGGGAATATCAATAAAAAATGATAGTTCCGGTATTGTGGTTCCAACGGCAAATTCAGTTATTTCAAGAATTTTTTTCAGAGACATTCCTCTGCCAAACCCCTGATATGCTGAAGTTGAATCAAAAAATCTGTCCAAAATAATATGAACTCCGGCATTGAGACTCGGTCGTATTACCTCCCGGACTAACTGCGCCCTTGCCGCTGAAAACAATAGTACTTCAGTCTCACTGCACATACCAAGATTTTTTTTATCTAAAAGTATCTTTCTGATTTCCTCGGAAATAGCAGTACCGCCCGGTTCCCTTAAAACTTTAATTGGTTCTTTGCGCTCAAGGAAATATTCCTGTAATTTAACCACCTGTGTAGATTTCCCGCAAAAATCTATCCCTTCAAAGGAAATAAACATGTAATCCTGAATCTAAGAAAAAGTAAATACCTAATATATATTTTGGGAAAATGAAAATATAATATCAATGATTGAAAGCTCTCAGTATTTTTTGATTATGAACCTTAGCCTTTCGGGGTTAAGATAGTTGAGTTGCAGAAAAGGTGGCAATTGAATATTGGGTTCAATGGTTCCCAATGTATCTGCAACAATATCTCTATATTCTATCCACGCAATAAATTCATTGCTCTGTGCGCGTGCCAGCAATTCAATACCTCCTTTGGCCGATACGGTAATTTCATTAGGAATTAGTATCACCGTTCTGTCCGGAGGAATATTTCGCACCTCCACAGGGATATTTGTGAATTCTTTATCCACGATCTTTTGGACATCAAAAAATGCTTCGACTGCCTCGGGCTTAATTATTACTCCGTTAATAGTTTCCAATGGGATTATTTCGGTAAATGCTTTGTCTAATTCAACAAATTCTTTTGGAATAGTTCCTATCGTTGTGATCTCGGCAAGTAATTTTTTAGACGCAAGCACTTCAACAGAATCAGGTCTTAAAGCAACCGGTCGGGCTAATCCGTAGCCCTCCTTAAACGAAAATTTCCAGTTGCCTATAACTTTTCTTTTTCCTTCAATTGTTCTGTCAAAACTTACTTTTATCGAATTCGGAATTATTTCCACAACATTCACATCATTGGTCAACCACGCATTTTCCGAAATACTATTTCGCAATATGATCTGATGATTATTTTCCTCTTGAACTGAAACAACAAAAGGATTATCGGTAGAAAGCAAATAAGAAAGTATTTTCCATCCTTTGCCCCGAATTTTAATAGATGCTTTATCCGGAATTCTTGAGGAAACTGCCAAACCTTTTGGGATGTTAATCAGTTTCATCGGGACAGTAAGAGTATAATAATACTCTCCGGAAAGAGAAACTGAAATCCAAAAAATAATTGAAATTAATACCGATAAAAAAATAAGAGGGAATTTCTTCTTCATTCACAAATATAGCGAGAATGAGCTACAGGATAAATGAAGAAAAAGGGGATTATTTGTTCAGATTCCTGAAGTAATAAAGTAACTCCTGCCGGTTTGCTTTTGATATTTCTCTCCCATGAATTGGGAACTCTTTTCGGCTTCGGGCTAATCTGCGTAATTGATGTACATTAAGTGACTCGAGATCGCTCTTTTCGAGTTCTTCAATATCATTGTCACTGAAGGATGTCATCTCAGGTTCTTTTGAGACTGAGTCATCCGAACCCTGATCAAATAAAGTTGCCTCCTCTGCATAGTTCACCGATTCTGGTTTTGAAAATACTTCCGTAGTGGTTTCTGTACTCAGATCAGAAGTAACATTTTCATTTTCTTCTATCGCAGGTTCTTCCAAAGCAGATTCTACTTTAGCAGTTTTTTCTAAAGCGGTATCAGAAATTTTTTCCTCGTTTTCCAATTCTTCCGTTTCTTCAAACTGCTCCGGAATCTTATCAGTATGAGGTAACTCAACTTTTTCAGTTATTTGTTGTTCAGGTCTATTTATAGGATTTGTGTTTTGATTACTTTCGTCAGCTTTCTTCTCTTCACTTTTTTCTGCAACTGTAGCCGAAATATCTTCATCAGATTCCAGTTCAGGATATAACTCGCGTAATTGATCATCAGGGCGGGCAATAACAAGTGTCGAAACAAGCTGTCCTACTCGTTGAGCTGCTGCAGCTCCGGCCTCAACTGAGGCTTTAACAGCGGCAACTTCACCAATTACTTTAATTGTTATAAGGGCGGGATTTGTTTTTTCTTTACCGATAAGCTTAACATTGGCGGCTTTCGCCATAGCATCAGCCGCCTCAATTGCGCCAATCAGCCCTTTCGTTTCAACTAATCCGAGGGCTTTAAGCATTTAGTGCTAAAATAAATTAAAGTTTCGGCCTTTTGGGAAGTATAAGCTCCACATCGGTATGAGGACGCGGAATGACATGTACGGATACTAATTCACCCACTCTTTGTGCAGCGGCTGCGCCGGCATCTGTTGCGGCTTTCACAGCGCCAACATCACCGCGTACCATTACGGTTACATAACCGCCGCCAATGGTTTCTTTGCCAATCAATTCAACTTTTGCAGCTTTAACCATTGCATCGGCAGCTTCTACTGCGCCGACCAACCCTTTTGTTTCAATCATACCGAGGGCATCAAGTGACATATTTTTAACTCCGTAATAAATGTTTTGTTAAAACCAAAAATACTCTTAAATGATAATATAGTCAAATAAAAAGAACTCTCTAGAAAATTACCTTACACCTATACGACTCTTATTGTCGGTTTTCCTGTCGAAGATAATCCTCAAGAAGAATTACTGCCGCATTAACATCTATTAAGCCTTTGTCCCGCCTTTTGGATTTTTTGGGTACAGTTTCAATTATTCTTTGCTGTGCCAATGATGATGTATATCTCTCGTCAATAAGATATACAGGAATTTCAAATTCCTTTTCCAGCATTAGCTTAAAGCGTAATACACTATCAGTTATATGGCTTTTTTCACCCGTCTCACGAAGCGGAAAACCAAGGATAATTTTTTCAACTGGTTTTTCGGAAAATAGTTTTTTTAGTGTGGAAATGAGATTGTTATCATTTTTTATTGTTGTTAATGGCTGAGCCAAAATTTTTAAAGGGTCGGTAATTGCAATACCTATTCTTCGTTCACCAAAATCAATGGCAGCTATACGCAAAGGCAGATCTTCTCTATTCACTGTAAATCCAAACGACTTACTGTGCTTACACCCTTCACTTTTTTTAACCTTTCAATTATTCTGGAAAGATGTTCAAGGTTTTGGACATACAGAGTTACCGTTCCATCAAAAAATGAATCGACGGTATCAATATTAATAGATTTAATATTCGTATTTCTATATGATACAATTGAGTGAGCTAAATCGTTTAAGATTCCGGGTGAATCTTTTCCTTTAATACTCAATCCGACAATAAAAGTAGAACCTTCAATTTCAGGCCAATGAATAGAGACAATTTTTTCCGGCTCTCTTTTCGAAATTTCCAATAAATTTTTACAAGTTTTTCGATGTATTTTAATTCCTTCACCAACAGTAATATACCCCGCTACAGGATCGCCCGGAATAGGATTACAGCATTTCGAATAGGACACCATCATATCAGAGCTTTCCCCATCAATCAATAAACCACCGCCGGTTGCTCGTGCATAGTTTGTAAATGTTTCTACTGCAAAGGTATTTTCCTTTGATTTTTTTTCTCTTTCCTGCTCCTGGCTCAGTGCTAAAATCTCATCAACTTCAACTTTACCGGTTCCTATCGCTCGGAAGAAAACCCGTGTATTATCATATTTCAGGTTATGCACAAGCTTCGTTAATTCTTCCGGTGTATAATTAATCTTTAATTTTTTTGTTTTCTTTTCCCATAACTCTTTGCCTTTCGAGACAATCAGTTCCTCTTCCTGATTAAGCCATTTCTTAATTTCAGATTTAGCTTTAGTAGTTTGAACAAATTTCAGCCAGTTTTTATTAGGATGTTGATTTTTTGAGGTAATAATTTCAATCTGATCTCCGCTAACAAGAATTGTATCGAGTGGTACAATTTTTTCGTTTACTTTAGCTCCGATACAATGGTAACCCACTTCGCTATGAACGGCAAAAGCAAAATCAACAGGCGTCGAATTCTTTGGTAATCGTTTCAGTGCTCCTTTTGGCGTAAATACAAATATTTCTTCACTATATAAATTCAGTCGGAAGTTATCAATAATATTCTTCCGTATATCATCACTGCCGCTATTGTCTAAAAGATCTCTGATCCAATGTACATAACGATCGATTACCTGATCGTTGTCTGCTTTTCCTTCTTTGTAACGCCAGTGTGCCGCTACACCTTGCTCAGCTACTTCATGCATTTTTTTTGTTCTGATTTGCACTTCAACGGGTTTTCCGTTTGGACCGACTACAGTGGTATGCAATGATTGATAATTGTTCGCTTTGGGAATTGCAATATAGTCTTTAAACCGGTCGGGTATGGGAACATAACTCGCATTGACAACACCAAGAACTGTATAGCAATCATTCTGATTCTCTGTATCGAGTATTATCCGAACTGCAAACAAATCATAAATTTCTTCGTACGGTTTGTTCCTCTGAATCATCTTACGATATATACTATAAAGATGTTTTGCCCGTCCACTAATTTCAAACTTCAGGTTGTATTCCTGTAATTTTTCAACAAGAGGAATTTTGAATTTTTCAATATAAGATTCTCTTTCTCCCCTCTTTGCATTCACCTTTCGTTTTAATTCTTCATATGCCTGTTTGTTCAATTCCTTAAAAGCAAGATCTTCAAGTTCCCATTTCAATTTTCCCAATCCAAAACGATGAGCCATCGGGGCATAAATTTCCAAAGTCTCTTGCGCAATCCTTTTTCTTTTATCCGCCGGAAGAAATTCCAGAGTCCGCATATTGTTCAGTCGATCAGCAAATTTCACAATTATCACCCGCACATCGCGGGTAACTGACATTAAAAGTTTACGGTAATTTTCCGACTGGTCAATGTCAGACCCTTTAAATATGTTTTTTACTTTTGTAAGACCATCAACAATCGTTGCAATTTCAGCTCCGAAAGTTTTTTTAATCATTTCGATCGTGTAGTCTTTATTGTTTTCTACAACAT
Organism: uncultured Ignavibacteriaceae bacterium; assembly: GCA_964438715.1. GTDB lineage: Bacteria > Bacteroidota > Ignavibacteria > Ignavibacteriales > Ignavibacteriaceae > CAYTLQ01. The sequence goes on along the minus strand of CAYTLQ010000183.1, from coordinate 5,056 downwards.
CGTGGAGTAACGCACAGCATACTGAGATATCGTCAAATGGGATTTCGCTGGCAAGAATTTTTGCAACTTCAACCGGATGAGTTAAGTATGGCTCGCTTGACTGTCTTGCTTCTTTTTGATGTGCTATTGCCGCATAATCAAACGCTTTTTCAATAAGTTCAACATTCACTTGTGGCAGATTTTCCTTGCACAGAGTGATGAGTTCCTGTAAAGTTGATTTCTTTTTTGTAAGAAGCATTATATTATTTTAACCAATGTTTTGATTCTTAAGATAAAAAACTTAAGCTCAATGTAAAGTCAATTTATCGTGGTAATTATTTTTTCCCGTCGTTAAGAGTAGATTTCAGGACTTCAATTTTTTGGTATCGTTCTTTTAACTGACTCTTTTCATAGTCTGTAAGGTTGTTAAAATCCGGTAGTTCCGCTAATATGCTTCGGGCTTCATGAAACATACTTAATGCAACATAGTGTTTAGCAAGAATGTACATCATAATAATTTCTTTCACCCTGTTTTTCATTGACTCTTTTTTATATGAGTTACGGATCTTTAAAAGAATGTCTATTGCTTTTTTCCGATCAACCTCTTCATAGTACCTTGCTAAAATCCACAAAAAATGTCTGCTCTCAGGATTTTTTTCAAGCATCATATCAACAACTGTTTTTGCTTTTGTCAGTTCTTTTCGTTTTAAATAGATCCAGAAAATATTGTCTGCTGCATAGTATGAATGATATGAGTTATTCTTTAAGGCATATTGTAAATTTCTTAATCCCTCTTCCTGTTCATTCGGGAAAAATGGCACCCATGAAAGAAAGTCCATTTTCTCACTGCGCCAGTATTTGTAAACACCTATAGCAATGTATGCATCGTAAAAGGAAGAATCTATTTCTAAACAGTCTTCAAAATATCCCAGTGCTTTGAATCCGTTACTTATACCTGATAGCCACTGTCCTTGTAAAAACAAAAAATAAGCATTATAGCCTTCGACAAGTCCTTTTGCATAAATATCCCATATCCCCCTGTTCTCGGAGTTATACCTTTTATTGGCAATTTTTATAGCTTCGCTATAAAGATATCGCACGGTTGGTACATCAAGGGGATTACCTAAATCAAGTGCTTTCTGGACATAAGTTCCTCCCAACAGAATTTTTCCAAATGGGAGTTCCGGATATTTTCTGTCTAATGTGCGGAATGTCTCCATTGCATCATTGTATTGCTGATTAAATGTCTGATAAAGCCCCCTTGAAATCAATTTATGAACATTTGGATCTGGGTAAGTCTGAGTAAATACCGGAAAGCTTATACAAAAAAAGGCAATAAAAATTTTATAAAGTGCCAAATGTCCTGTCTCCGGCATCACCCAACCCTGGCAGGATATACCCCTTTGAATTTAATTGTCGATCGAGAACAGCGGAATAGATCTTCACATCCGGATGATCTGTAAGTAATTTTTCAACGCCTTCAGGAGCTGATACAAGACAAGCCATACAGATATCTTTCGCTCCGTTTTTCTTGAGAAAAGCTATAGCTTCAGATGCGCTTCCACCTGTTGCAAGCATTGGGTCTAATACTATAGTTTTTGCATTTACTAAACCCGAGGGGGATTTCGAGTAATAGACCATAGGTTCAAGAGTTTCTTCATTTCTTTGAATACCAATGTGTCCAACTTTTGCTTCAGGCAACAGTGTGAGAAAACCGGGAACCATCCCCAATCCTGCCCGCAAAACCGGAACAAGAACTACCTCCTCACTAAATTTATATCCTTTAGTAATTTCAAGAGGAGTTTCAACATTAAACTGGTCAATTTTAATTCCTCGTGAAATTTCCAGCGCTAAAACCATTGCAATTCGTGATACTGATGACCGAAATACCTCAGGGGCAGTATTTTTATCCCGTAGGATCGTAATCTCTTTCAGTAATATAGAATGTTCGGTAAGTGTAAGGTTAGGAAAATTCTTCATTGTTTTTTTACTATGAATTAAATTAATGATTAAGAAGTTTTTTTATTTTTACCCCTAGTACATTTAGCGGATTAATAAATGGTGACAGTGGTGGAGTGTAATTAAAATCAGCTTCAGCTAAGTGATAGACAGGTATTTTGTTTTTTATCATTAACGAAATAATATCTGCATAACCACTTACTTCATTTCCACCCAAAAAGACACCACCAAATAATCTTCCGCTTTTTGACTCGAAAATTAATTTTGCATACACCGATTTACTCTCAGGCATTACCTTTACACGGTTAGGCAATACTGTTGCGGCAGTTTGAAATTGTAAACCGGCAATTTTTGCTTCTTTTTCGTTAAGACCGACTTTAGAATAATATGAATTAAATAACTTTATACTAATAACACTAAGAAAAGTCGGAGCTCTTTTGTTACCGCCAGCTGCATTCTCTCCTGCAATATGTCCGCTCTTATATGCCAAAGATGCTAATGGCATAAACCGGGGCTGACCCGTAACAAATTCCTTGTACTCCACAACATCACCTGCCGCAAAAATACGGGGTATGGAGGTTTGAAATTTACTGTTAACTAAAACTCCTCCTGAAAGACCTAATCGCACACCAATTGATTTCGCTAATGTTGATTCAGGTACTACACCTGTAGCAACAATCACCATATCTACATCCAACAAACGAGACCCGATTTTTATTTTTTCAATTTTATCTCCATTAATAATAGGCGTCGCATTCTTCGTGTTTGTAAAAACTTCACAACCGTTCATAATAAGTATCTCTTTCACCAGAGCTGAAATTTCAGAATCTGCAGATGGAAGTATGTTGTTTGCATTTTCAAACACTAATGTTTCCAGGTTTTTTGATCGAAGTGCCTCAGCAACCTCCAAACCCGTTAGGCCGCTTCCGAATAATGCAGTTTTACGAACGGTGTTATTTTCAATATATGAAGTTATTTGCCTCAGGTCTGCAATGGTTTTCAAAGTAAAGATATTAACCGGCTTTCTATTAAACTCAAATGGGCAAATCGCCTTTGAACCGGTTGCCAGAATCAGAGAATCATAGTTTAATTCCTTCTTTTCACCAGAAGTTAAACAATGAATGCAAACACTGCTATTCTTGACATTTATCGAATCTACAATAGTGTTTATTAATACTTCAACACCTTTACTTTTAAGAAAAGAATCCGGATTGAAAAAAATCAGTTGTTCTGCAGAATCAATCTTTCCGCCAAGAACATAAGGCATTTCACAAGTGCCTGTGGATATAAAATCATTTTTTTCAATAAGAACCACCTGAGCATCAGGATTAGTTCTTTTTGCCTGAGCTGCTGCGGCAGGACCAGCGGCGTTACCGCCAATAACAATGATTCTTCCTGGTTTTATCACTTCTGTTTAAATGCAAGTGTTATAGGTATTCCGGTATAATCGTAATGCTTTCGTATGCAATTCTCTAGATATCTCTTGTAATGCTCAGGAATATACTTTGGCTGATTGCTGAAAAAGAGAAATATAGGATAATATTCTCCACCCATCGTTACATACTTGATTTTTATTTCTTTTCCTGTTGGTCCTGAAGGTGGTGGTATGAGCTCTATCTCAGGCAGGATAGTATCATTTAACTCTGCTGTTGGAATTTTTCTGATTCTTCGACTCTGAATTTCTTTAGCTAGTTCAATAAGTTTATATATGCGTTGCTTTTGAAGAGCAGAAATAAAAATAACAGGAATATATTCCTGCATTCCCAATTTCTTTCTAAGAGCTTTTGCCCAATCATCGGCAGTTTTAGAGTCTTTTTCTATTAGGTCCCATTTATTTACGGCAAGTATAATTCCTTTTCTTCGCTTTACCGCTTCATCAATTATTTTCTGGTCCTGACTTTCTAAACCGATTGAGGCATCAACCATAACTATGCTAACATCACATTCATCAAGTGCCTTGAGAGTTCTTATACCTGAATAAAATTCTATATTCTCTTTTACTTTCGTTCTTTTTCTTAGTCCTGCAGTATCAATTAAGACTATTTCTTCACCATGAAATTTGAGGATCGAGTCCACACTATCTCGTGTTGTACCCGGTATATCAGTAACTACACTTCTGTCAAACCCCAATAAAGCATTCGTAAGAGAAGACTTCCCGACATTAGGTCTTCCGACAATTGCTATTTTTAATCTGGCGTCCTCGGTATATTGGTTTCTCTCGGGAAAGTCCTTCGTTAAAATATCAAGAAAATCTCCTGTACCTCTGCCAACAGTTGCGGAGACCGGGTGTAAATCTCCTAAACCAAGTCCATGAAAATCATACATTAACTGTTCTTGCATGGATGAGTCCACCTTATTTACAACGACCAAACACTTCTTACCGGAAGCTCGTAAAAGCTTAGCGATTTCCTCATCAACAGGTGTCAATCCTTCTCTGGCATCAACGACAAATAAAATAAAATCTGCCTCATCTATTCCCATCCGAACCTGTTCACGAATCTCTTTTTCAAATAAATCTTTCGATTCAGGTACATATCCGCCGGTATCAATCAATCGGAATAACTTTGCATTCCATTCCACCTCGCCGTAATTCCTGTCACGGGTCACTCCACTTAGGTCATCTACAATAGCTTCACGGCGCCCCACCAATCGGTTAAAAAGTGTCGATTTACCAACATTTGGACGACCAACAATTACAACAACAGGGAGTTTCATAAATAACTAATTTTTTCTATTAAAATTTAAATTGACGAACAGAGGTGTTAAGATTTTGTACCAAATTATCTCTATTAAATATGACAAATAAATCCTCACAGAACATGTTTAAATCTCAAAATTAACAGAAGGATTTTTATTAAAAACTCCTGAAAGCGGTAAAACCGTTTTCTAATCAGTTGACCTTGAAAGTTAAATTTTTCAATCAGGTCGGTTTACCTGATGATATTATAAAAAGTATTAGCTACTCACCGGAAGAAGGTTGTAAAATTACGCTGAGTACCTTTAAAAAAATTGTTTTGGGATCAGTTGAAGTAGATTTCAGCTCAAGGTCTGCCTGTAGGAGCGCCGAAGCAATTTCATGAACTTGTTTCTTGTTGTATCGGCGGGAGGTAGCCACATA
>CAYTLQ010000182.1:0-6460 GCA_964438715.1 uncultured Ignavibacteriaceae bacterium | reverse complement strand
ACATATTACAGCCCAAAATTTTATAGTGCTGTACAGGAGTGCTTACTCTCAGCTCAAAAATACCTCAGGTTATTTATTGCTGACTTTGGCGGTAAACCACAAGAAAATGAAAAACATCTCTATAATTTTGCAGACGGATTTATTCATCTGAAAAATGGTACTGATAACTGGGAAAATTTTATTGATACTTCAAAGCCGCGAATAATTTACGATTCAGGAAATAAACAGTTCGGTAAAGAGGAATTTGATGAATGGATGAAAGGAAATGTTACGGATTTTGTTGAAAGACTTAATAGATTTATTAAGGAAGACGAACCGCAATATAATAAACGGCTTATCAGAGCAATTGAGCAAAAAGGATATGAGCCGGTTAATCTTGCAGAATTTTTTCAATCCGGTACAAACCTCTCTTACGAGAGTATGGTAGATGAAATCACTCCGCTGGAGAAAAGTGAAAAACTTTATTGCCTCTTTGGAAAAGGTCCGATATTTTTATATTTGTGGCTGATACAAAACCTTGACGAATGTGTAATTTTTGATCCCAAGAGAACTGATCCGTATGTTCATGTACCCGCAAGGCATAAGGAAACTAGTACAACAGGTGATGAGCTGTGGTTAGATGAAAAAGGTCATTTGAGGTTTTCATCATCGGAAAGATTTATAACACCTGAAGAGGTTCCGGAATTGACAAAAGAATTTATGAGCAAAACAAGCGATGACACTATTACATTAAATACCGGTTCAGCAACCTGGGCACAAGCCGATTTATTTTTACAATTAAAAAAATTCGGCAAAAAACGCTGTGTTTATAATAAAAGAGATAATAAATGTTTGCTAATAGATCTTTAAATATATTATTCAGGATTCACTAATTAATTTAATTCGTGAAAGCGGTGCACTAATACCGTAGCTTTTAACACCGTAAGTGCGCTCAGAGCTGATGAAAAAGCCTGAGGCTATATCTTCATCGGGGATTAAATTTTTCAGTTTTTTGTTTATCTTCGAAAACTTTTGTCGAAGAAGTTCCATTTCAAATGAACTGTTATACCATTTTCTCTCTTTCCTGCCGCCGTGTGTCGGGGTATCATCGTAATATCTTCCGTATTGGGTCTGGAGAATAAATTTCATTTCGTCACAGAAATCTTTACCGGTAAGGTAACTTTGTTCTAAGAAATTACTGCCTTCGCGCTTTTTGTTGAAAAAGGTGGTATAGAGTGCCAGTTCCATTGGTTCGGCTCTTTCTGATGAATTTGCATACCGGAACTGCCTCCTTATCGTATCTACAATTAATGCGTTTTGTGTTGAAAGCATTTTGAGTTTATTATTACATTCAGCAACAATCTCAGTGAAATTTAACTGAAGGGGATTCTGAATTTTCAGAGTTTCGGCTACTAAGGGCCGAAGCGGTACAAAAGGTATTTCGGCAAGTTGTAGTGCATCAGCTTCTTTTTTTGTTTTTGGGTAAAAGCCTTTAAATTCATTTTCTTCGGAAGTAAGTACATGGTATAGTTTATCGTTTGCCCTGCCAAAAAGGGCAAGCCCGAAAGCAAGGTGTACTCCCATGGTTTTTCTTCCTCCGGAAATAGAGCAATGTAATGTTATGTTCTCTCGTTCGGTTATTGTACGAAGGAATTCGGAAATTTTATTGGGGAATAACTGGTTATCAGCGTCGCTTCGGATATCATACAGTTCTACCGATTCTTCTTTCGCGATGATAATGTGCTTATCGTTTTCAGCAAATTCAGGAAGCGGAAGTTTGTACAAAGCACACATGTTTTTTAGCTCGGAGAGGAATGATACTTTCGGAGTAAATTTTTCGGGATCTTTACCAAGTAATACTGTTCTGCCGCGCGTAGTGGTAATAAGGTAAATTTCATCAATACGCACTTTGTTTTTTACCGAAAGGCAGAAGAGGGTTTCGGTAATAATCTGAGGAGTAAGCCCTGAGACGCAAATGAGAATGTTAGTATTTTTTGATTTCATTATATATTGGTTACAGTTTGTATTGAAATATTCAGTTCTTGTGCTCTTTTGTTGAATTGATTCGGGGGAGTTAAACCAACAATAACGCCGGCTTGCCCGTAAACACCACCGGCAATTTTTCGCAAGGTGTCTAATTCGTAGAGTGCATGGTTATCGTATTTGCCGGATTTGCAGGAGAGGATGTGCAACTTATATTCACGAAGATATACAATATCCAGTTCATTTCGGGTTCCTTTGTTATTAACAATTTTTACACAGGCTTTTAACGGACTAACACCCTTTTTCATTAAAGAGTAATAGGTATAAAATTCCATCCAATGGCCTGTTATAAAATTTATTGAATCGAATGTAAGCGTAGTGAATGGGATTTTATTACTGCGAAGATAAATTTTATCGTTAATTTTTTGAAATTGAAATGAACCCCCGCGACTGTTTTTTGTTGTGCGAGAATTCATTTTATCAAATTCTTTTCGTATTGTATCGCAAAACTGCAAAAATTCTTGAAGTATTTGGGGCGATAAAATATTAAAGAAGGCATCGTACTGATTAATTTCCTCTGCCGAGGCTTCTTCAATGATTTTATACCCGTAAGCGGTAAAATAATCTTCTATGCTTAACTGAACATCGAGATTTTGTTCACTGTATTCAGGAAAGAATTGTAATAATTTTTTATGCTCGGTATCGCAATAAACTATTGAAAGGCCCATATCCTTAAAATTATCGTAAGCCGCAAAAGCCATAGGTTTGGTGCCGCCGGTAACATTGAGAATTATTTTTTGTGTTTTATCTAGTCCGGTAAGTCGATTGTGAATTACTTCTTTAATTTCAGCAAAATGAAAAGCATCGGTATGTATGGGGGTATTTATGGTTATTCCTTTTGACCGGAAAAGTTTTTCTAAGTTATTGGCTATTTCATTTTCTTCCTGAGTTCGTGCAAGTGTTACCGAGCGCGGTTGTAACATAAGTACCGGCAAAACATTTGCCATAGCCTGACGCGAAACAAGGCAGAATATGTTTATGTTATTCTGCATAATACTGCCTGAACTGAACAAATTTAAATTTAACGATTTTTGTTCCCTCACTCACTACTACATTTCTTTCGGAGGTAGATGCTACGCAAACAACACCGTTTTTTATAAGTAAACTAACCACCAAAAAGCAAAAATTTGCTTCCCCCATTATGTGGACGGCATTGTTTTCACCGGGGTGAGTTTCAAGAAGAGCAATACACTTGCTAACATAGTTTTCAGCAAGGTCTCTTATTTGAGCCGGAGTATCGTTTGGTCCAATACTGGGGAAAGGGATATCAATAATACTGTTATAAAGACTTCTGGCAGAAATTAATTGTTCTTCTTCCCACCCTTCAGATGGATGATTTGTAAGGTTAATGAGCATTTGGGAAAAAAGTAAATAATTGTTGCAATAAGCTAATCCAATCTTTAAGCGAATAATTCATTATTGGTTTTGATACATTTTCAGAGTAAATGCAATTCCATTATGTTGTACTTCTTTTTTTGCGGGCAATATCTCTCCCGGCAGGGTTATGCGACCGTAAAAATTACGGGTTACCGTACTGGAAAAACAACTTCCTTTTGTGAACATAATAGCAGGAACTTTGAATGGATTGACACTGAGCGCAAAGTTTTCACCAAGTCTTCCATACTTAAGTATAAAATTATAGTACGATTTTTCCGGAATGAGTTCGTCTCGTTTTGATGGTAAGTACATTCCCAGTAAATAAAAGCCGTTGCTTTCTTCGGGCTCTTTTATTTCTGTGTATTCTTCCGGTTCCGAGATTGTAAAACAACCGAATCCGGAAGATTTCTTCTTTCCATAACCGGTTTCAAACACAGAAATCATAAGATTTGCGACATCAAATTCATTGAATAGATCTTCATTTATAACCTTTACAAGCAGGGCATATTTTATTGATTGTTTAATTTCCTTAGAAAATCCCGGGTAAACCGGATTAGAGGAAAACAAAAAGCCCTTTTTACTTTTAAGAGTTTTACGGTCTATGCTTACATTAACCCGTAAATCCTCAATTTCCGAAGGTAATTTTACAGAAGGAGATTTTTGAGATATTTCTTTTTCTTTTGATGTACTACTATCTTGCGGTTTTTTGAAGTTAAGAAAGTTATTTAATGATTCTGCGTTAATGTATTTTATTTTGCGGCACTTTTTATGCCTTTGAAATTCCGAAATGGCATCCATTTTGCCTTTAGTGGAAGCGGTGAAAACTGAAGGGAGAAGTGGTTTTGGGAAATAAACCTGTCCTGCAAGTTCCGGTAATCCATCCGACACAGTAAATATCGGTTCTCCTTTTGTATAGTAATTCAGGAAAGATGCAAGTTTTTCTGTACCGTATTTTTCCGTTAAACGCCAGCAAAAATGGCCAAAAATGGTGTCGGAATGTAAAGGGGTAAGAAGCCCCGATTTTTGATTTAGTGTGAACTTTAAAATTTTTGACATGTCAGTTTTCCTCAATAGTCATTTTGCACCAGCCAGCCTGAACTAAGCCTTCGTTAATGTTGAATGAAAAGGTGGTATGAGCTTCTTCCATTTTACCTCGGTTTTTGAATTTCGGAGGAGGTGTTACATCGGAATATATTTTAAACCAGCTACCGCCACCAAAACCAAGATTAATAAGGTTCATTCCATTCTTTGAATCCTGTTGCAGATTTTCGAGTAGAGACATATACAAGTCGGCTCCGTTGGGCTTTCTATTGCTTTTCGATTTGTACTTTGCAATAGTTGTTATAGCCTTTGAGATTTGTCCGTCGGTATAATTAATAAGTTTTTTTTGTAGTGTTGCCACATCAAGTTTACCTTTTTTAGGTACAATGAGAGAAAAGGAAACATTCGGGTCAATACACATTAGATTTACAGCGGGAGGGCGATTTGCCGTGCGATACACGGACAGATTTTTGTGGGGAATCGGGGCGGAGTCGTGAATAACAAATTTTTCATCTATTGAGTTTTCTATACCAAGTTGGAACAGATGCAGGATTGTTAAAAGGGCTCCTTTAACAGAACTTCCCGGTACATAATAATTACCGCCGGTGTTAATGAACTCCATAAATTCTTTTTTGCCATCAGCCCGTTCATTTTGGAGATGATCCCGGAAATGTTTATTAATTTTAATAACAGCGGAAAATTCATTATTGCTATATTCGTTCTGATAACGCTTAATTGCATTTTTCACTTTCTGCAAATCGTAAACCTGCAAGAAGTCGAATGCATTTTTTTTTGCAAGAAATGAGCTCAGGGCATTGATGTTGAGGAGGCATGCATTTTCATCTTTGACAATGTATTCGAGATTATATGCCAATGCCCTGCCACTTGAAATATGAAGCGGGGAAAGTGTCGTAAAATTTAATTTAAGCATATAATTACTCACATCAGGATAGCGTTACATTTACGGCGCCATAACCGCGGCTTCCGGAACCGCCGAGAAAGTCGTTATTCAATAATTTTAAAGCACTATTCAGGCACTTCGAAATTTCATCTAGTTCTTTGTCATCGGTGTAACGAATCAGCAATGTGCCTTCAAAAACTGTTTGCGGGGGAATGCGTTCTGTTGTACGCAGAGCACCGGGACTAGCTTTACCTGTTTTTCGATCTATTTTTATTTCAGTTTTAATTTCTGTCTGAATATCCCCCTTAGAAAATTTTTCGGTGTCGTCTTTGGAAAGGTGTAAATCCCTTATTATAAGCCGGGTTGGGGTTTCTTCGTATTTTGGATTTTTTTTCAGGAAATCGGATGTTGGCCCGAAAATTCTATTTATAACTTCGTTATTTTCTGAATATCCGCCTTCTGTTTCAAGGAGACAGCGTAATTTCCCTTTCAGGGAACTACCGGGAATATAAGGTAAGTTTGATACAGGATCTTTAATAAAAGGATTATCAATACCACCAATTTGAGCTTTATCGCCGCCCATACCAATATGTAAACCGGTAAGAACTTCAATTTTAATGTTTTTACTTACTTTTTTCATTTTTGCAATCCTTATGTTAATTTTTTGGAAAATATCCTACCAATGCTTCGAGATGCAATTTTAGTGCACGGAGGTTGTCATTAAATTTTTCTTCAGGTTGTTTAATTACTACATCAATGCGCTGTTGTAAAAAATAGTTGAAGTAATAATTGCCAAGCCTGTTAGCAGAATATTCAGCGTTGGCTTTAAGCATCAGGAGTTGTACCTTTTTATTGGCAACTTCTGTTTTGGCGTTAAAAATTCTCAGGAACGAGTCGTAGAATTTCCGCAACTGATTTATGTTCAGAGGTTTATTTTCTAATTTTTTCCCGGAAGCGCTTCGACCGTACTCATCTGTTGATGTGAGAACATCGATCACTTCCTTTAGATTATTTGTGCCTTCATTATTTATTAACTCGCGCCGAATCTGGTTTTTTGAGTCGAAGAAACCATTATCTTTCAAATTAAGAATTGCGGTTCTGTTATTCATAATTTTCTCC
>CAYTLQ010000181.1:0-7789 GCA_964438715.1 uncultured Ignavibacteriaceae bacterium | reverse complement strand
TTTTTATAATTATCCTCATTTTTCCAGATTTAGCTTTACCTCATTTGTTCTATCGTCTATGATAATTCTTTTTAATTCAGTATCCGGAGATAAAAAGGAAGTGGTTTATGTTAAGGCATCAAATGGCTTTTTGGTTGCTTATGATAATTCCGGTGAAAAAGTCTGGGCAAAATTTATTGCCGAGGGTTTTGGTGAGATAAACAGTAAATTTTCAGTGCTCTATCAAAACCCGATACAAATGACAGATGTTGACGGTGACGATATAAAAGAAATTTTCCTATGTTTAGCTCATACACCATCATCGTATGAAGAGCGGGAGTACATTTATTGTTATAACAATGATGGCTCAATTCGTTGGAAAACTTTATTTAAACCGAATTGGCAGTTTTTAAGTGAAAAAATACCAAACATTTATAGTTCGCCTACTTTAATTACGCGTAAATCCTCAGATAGTAATAAGGTTTTTGCTTATGCCGTTTTTAATAATCTGAATTATTATCCCTCGGCATTAGCTGAGATAGATGCTCTGAGTGGAAAAATTTTGCGGGCTTATTATCATCCCGGTGCAATTAACGGAGCTTTTTACACTAGTAATTACGATTCACTTCCCCGTCTTTTTGTGTTCGGAGAGAATAACAGTTATGATAGGGCATTTTTAAGCGTACTTAATCCCGACGATATTTCCGGAGCCGGGCCTGGTGATTCACTCAGGATTCCCCTTGGTATTAGTCCGAATAAGCATTATAAGTATATTCTATTTCCGGCTCTGTTGCCAAGGACGATAACTACTACTAAAAGAGATATGGTCGCAAACATAAAAATAGACGGCGACTCTCTGATAATTGCCACACTGGCTTTTCGTGTGGATGAAAATTATTATTCATTCATATTTCATCTTAACCGTGAATTTCAATGTACAGCTGTTGATGTTGATGACCGGTTGTTACTTGAAATGGAGCGCAGGAAATCAGCCGGTAAGCCTTATGTAGAAATCACAGATTCATACCTCGACTCACTCAAAAACGGGCTCACTTACCTTAAGTGATTTACACTTGGGATATACATAATTTCTTCCAGCCGTAAATAACCCCCTCATCTATAATACCAATAGATTTTATCCACTCACAAGTGAAGCAGAATCTTAAAAAAACATGAAAGTTCTCTCAGTTCTAATTTCGAAGTATTGGTTTTAATCCTGGTCTTCAGTTTTGATATTCGGATAACTAATAATATGGTCTCTAAAATATTGTAGGCATTAAAGGTGTTTCGCCACAAGCAAATTTCTGCAAATTAATTTTGACGAAAAAAGAAAGGTATGAGAAATAATTTCATAATTTTTTTTCTGAGTTGCATCCATAGACATATACATCAGTGTCGTTATATAATCGCTTGCCTTGTATGCTCTGTTGCCCCCTCCTTTCGGGTATTCCAGCAACTGAAGCTATAGGATTATTTCTTCAATCAATGGCAAGCCGATACGGTTACTCAGTCGTTTTTTACTGCGAGTCACTTTGAAGCGTTTTATTTATCTCATTCTTCACTGTTTTTGGCTTTGAAATTGCATTTCACCTATTGGGTGAAATTTATTTTCTCTAAATTACTTTGTTTTTTGCCCTTTAAACAGTCCTTCTTTTGTCTCTATATCGGAATTAAGGTAGGAATTAAGGGTATATCCGTCCCTGAGAAAGAAAAAGGAAATAATAAATTTTGGAGCTATATTAAATAGCTTCTTTGGAATTATATATTTAATAAAATCGCAGAATTTGGTATATACTCCAGAATGGGTGGTGGGAAATCGTGGAGATGGTGCTGGCTGGGCATTAGGTCAAATGAAAGTATTAAATCCTAAAAAACAACAGTTCAGAGTCGGTAATAATTTAATTATTATTGATGGTTTTGAGCCAATTAATACTTTATTTGCACAAATTAAGATAATGTTCTATATATCTCATCCTATTCAGATGCAGTTATTTGGGAACTATCCTTTTAAGAATGGTAAAGAACAATTTCAATTAGGTTTTGGTTTCGGTTTGGTTTGGTAACGATTTAATGAACTACATTGATCCTAATTAACTTTAACCCTAATTATGCATTTAGAACCAGAATTGAGGTTAAAATCAATAAGGGTGTATTACAAATCGTCATTCCATTTTTCATTACCGATACCGAAAATTTTCACACCTTTTTTTTCTGCTTTTTCACTATCCAACTACCTACTACAATCCATTTGAATTACAATGTTGCATTTTATTAACAATTCTGGTGTCGCCGAATGAGACTCACACTAAATTAACTTCTGTTTTAACACACAGAACAATGGATTTAATCGGAACAGGAATTACCAGAATATTCTAAATAAAAACAGAGTTAAGCTCAACTTATTTTTGAATTAAATCAATCCTGTTAGAAATTTTTCCGCTGAGATTATCCTCACATTATCGCGTATTATATCTATCCCCTGTTTATGTATCACCTGATAAACATAAGGTATCTTTAAGCGGTCGCGGAAATAAAATAGATTTGGAGCCGGGGTGGTATCGCTTAATTTTGCCTCAACTGCAAACCACGGTTTCCTGTCAACAGTAACCAAAAAATCAACCTCTTTATTATCAACATTGCGAAGGTAATATAGTTCCGCATTATATCCATCATTTTCCTTAAGGAAATCCACAAACTTCAGTAAATGAGAAGCAATAAGATTTTCAAACCGCCCTCCTTCGTTTTCCACTTCCGACCAATCCAGCAAATATATCTTGGGCTCTTTTCTCAAAGATCTTACTTTGGAAGAATGAAATGGATATATCCGGAAGTGGTAGTAAAACTGTTCAAGAATGTTAAGCCAGCTTGTAACAGCTTTATTACTGACTTCAAGGTCTTCCCTAAGCGCATTTATTGAGAGGGGTCCGCCCGCTTTATCCGGCAATAAACTGCCAAGAAGTTTTAAGGAAGATAAATTGCGGATATCTTCAACCTCCATAATTTCTTCACGGAAAAGCCGTTCAAGTTTTTCCGCGTGCCATCTTCTTAATGTGCGTGTGCTCTGTTTCATTAATGGCTCAGGGAAACCTCCAAACTGAAATAAATCTAAGTATTCATCCGAAGAACTTTGTGTGTTAAATTCAAGTTCGTTAAAAATCAATTGTTCAAACCTTTTCAATTTTAATTCTGCAAGTGAAAAAGGATGAAGCGTAAAATAGTGATACCTGCCCAGAAGTGAGTCGCCTCCTCTGCGATAGATATTCAGGCGCGCACTTCCGGTTACAATGATGCGGTACTTTGTATGGTAATGATCATACAAGCCTTTTAGATAATTTTTCCATCCTCTCAGTTTATGCAGTTCGTCAAATATTAAAAGGGATTCCTCGCCGGGAAACTCAAGATTTTTAAGCCGCTTTCTGTCAGGGGCGAAATCCCAGTTATAGTATTCGCTTCGACTAAAGCGTTGGGATAAGATGCGCTTGGCAAGTGTTGTTTTACCAACCTGTCTTGCGCCACCAACAAATACCATTTTCTCATGCAGGTCTGAATGTATGAATTCAGTTAAATACCGTGTTTTTTCCATAAAACTCAATATTTTCTTTGCCAAGAATACGAAGTTTTTTGCCTTTAGGCAAAATTATTAGCTAATTTTTTTACCTATATGCAAAATTTATAGGATGCCGGTAACCATACAAATGTATTTTAATCCGGATAAATGAGGTGTATCTGATTATTTATGAAATTTCCCATCTATCGATGAGTCATTTTTCATGAGCGTTTACCAGGCATTAAAGGTCTCTCGCCACAAGCAAATTTCTGCAAATTAATTTTGACGAAAAATGAAGGATTGAGAAATAATTTCAATTTTTTTTTCTGATAACAAAAAATTGGTTATACTTTATACAATAAAATGAAAATTTTTAATAAGTATTTTTGTAATTGTCGGGTTTTGATGAAAATCAATAATATCCGAGGGGGAACAATTACAAACACTTATGGAGTAGTGGTATTTCTGGCAACAATGGTAATCACGAATCAAAATTATGGAATCGGATTTAAGGGGTCAGATTCAGGAAGTCTTTGAAATAATCAATCACCACCCTCTATTCTTACCGGTTATGATAATTTTTCTACCTAACTGATTTGCTTTTTATCTAACTAATTCCCTTTTGTAATAGATTGGTAATAAAATGTCGCCAATTGCAGTGCTTTCTTCTCTTTCAACGCCAATAACCTGAATAAGGCTATTATTTTTTACGCCAACAAAGTAATCCTTCAGAACGCTCAAATTCTAAAGAGTAAAGTAAAAAATACCGTCCTCTTTTCTATTGATTATGACTACATTATATTGAGATTCAGATTCGTGTGATTTACTTTAATTTCAGGAGCAATATGAAAAAGTTCTTTTCAAAAAAATGGGTAAGAATTACTCTGTTAGTTCTTGTGCTGATATTTATCGGTATTCAGTTTGTTCCGGTGGAAAAAACAAATCCACCTGTCACTCAAAATGTTAAATGGGACTCCAATAAAACCAAAGACCTTTTTTACAGAGCCTGCGCTGATTGCCATACAAACGAAACAAAATGGCCCTGGTATTCCTCAGTTGCTCCTGTCTCTTGGCTCGTAGCAAAAGATGTTAAGGATGGAAGAAAGCACCTAAACCTTTCGGAAGAAGAAGATGTTGTTGCAGATGAGATGGTGGAAGAAATAAAATCAGGTAATATGCCTTATGCACCTTACCTGATAACACATTCTGAAGCAAGATTAACAGATCAGGAAAAAAACGATCTTCTTAACGGTCTTATAAAAACTTTCGGACTGGATGATGAGAGCTTGGGTGAGGAAAAATCTGAAGAACACTAAACTCTCTACCCTGAATTAATTAATAAATTCAGATCGTTTACGAATGATTTGGGGAAATATTCTACCGGAAAATTAGACCACACTGAATATTTCCTCAACTCGTACAATTCTCTCTTCCGGCCGGATAGTAAATTTCATCCGCCAGGTTTGATAGGCAAGGGTATAAAAAACTTTATTTCCCTCAGAAATTAATTTTATTCTTTTTCTTTTTTCATCGTGTGGATTAAATGATAATTGCACCTGTGCGTAATTAAACAAATTAATATCCCTTTGATTGAAAAGTTCTTCCGCTTGTGTTAATGCTTCCTCCGAAAATTCAACGGTATAAATTTGATCAAGTTCTGTCTGTACCCAACCTGTGGTTGCCTCCGGAAATGAATCGGAATAAGGCAAGTACGGTTTAATATCAAGCACGGGCGAACCATCTAATATATCGGATTGAGAGATGTAAATTTTCAAGCCTGTAACCTTTTCAAGTTTTACACAGCTTAAACCAATACTGTTAGGTCTGTACGGTGCGCGTGTTGCAAATACCCCGACCTTTGGTCCAAACCTGCGTGGAGCATTTACCATTGGTTTCCAGTGGGAATTTAAATGAAAAGTGTAAACTATCCACAATCGCGAGAATCCTTCGATCCCCCTTAAACCCTGTTCAAAATTTCTACCCCTAACTAATTCAATATACGATGAGGTATCAGATGACATTACTCCCTGTCTTGGTGCCTCGTATCTACTGCGAAGTTTACTTTTAATAAATCCTATTGGTTCAAAACAAATTTTTTCCATTGTAAAAGTTTTTTCTTTCAGTCATAATTGGAATTTTGCACTTTATAAAAAATACTTCATATTGTGATACCTTACTAATAGAAATGAGATGGAAAAATGAAATTAATTTCTTGGAATGTTAATGGGATTCGTGCTGTGCATAAGAAGGGCTTTCTGGAGTGGTTCAGGAGTGCTGATCCGGACATTCTTTGCCTTCAGGAAACCAAAGCCTCACCGGAACAACTGTCGGATGAATTATTAAATGTACCCGGTTATACTTCTTATTTTTCATCATCAGTTGTAAAAAAAGGGTACAGTGGTGTAGCTATTTATACCAAAGTAAAACCAGTTAAAGTTTTGCATGGATATGGTATTCCTCGTTTTGATGATGAAGGAAGAATTATCATTGCAGAATACAATGATTTTATGCTGATTAATAATTACTACCCTAATGGCAAGAAAGATGAAACTCGACTAAAGTATAAGTTAGAGTTTTATGATGCCTTCCTTGATTTTGCGCTGACACAGGTAGAACAAAAAAAGAAACTGATAATTTGTGGTGATTTCAATACAGCACATAAGCCGATCGATCTTGAGCGGCCTAAGGAAAATGAAAATGTATCCGGTTTTCTCCCGATTGAACGGGAATGGATGGATAAATTTGTTGAGGCAGGTTTTGTTGATACATTCAGAATGTTTAATTCGGAAGGAAAGAACTACACCTGGTGGGATCAGGTTACAAGAGCCCGTGAAAGAAATGTGGGCTGGAGGATCGATTACTTTTTTGTTAGTAATAATTTCAAGAAAAATGTAGAATCAGCATTTATCAGCCCGGAGGTTATGGGTTCAGATCACTGTCCTGTGGGTGTAATTATTAAGTAAGTTTTAACTATTCTCTTGCTTAATATTTGCTGTTTTAAGGTAATACTTCTATATACTCGTTTCTAACATAGAACATCGAGATAACAATAAAAAACCCTGAATTGAATAATTCAGGGTTCAGCTGCCTCGCCAGGGTTCGAACCTGGAGACTTCTGATCCAGAGTCAGACGTGTTGCCAGTTACACCACGAGGCAATTAGGTTTACGAAATTAACAAAAAATCCGCTTTTCTTCAAATTCTGAATAATTTAGTTTGCGTATTAACAGGAAAAGTAAGTGTAAATATAGTGCCGCTATTCACTTTACTTTTAACAGAGATAGTACCATTCAGTAATTCAACATATTTCTTTATCAATGATAAGCCTAAGCCGGTGCCATCAAAACCCAGATAACTTTCATCTTTTATATTGCGAAATTCACTGAACAATGTACTAATATCACTTTCCCTTATTCCTATGCCTGTATCTTCAACAGAAATTTCACAGAGGTGCTGATCATTATCAACACTAACTTTAACATATCCCTTTTCGGTATATTTTACAGCATTGCTAAGCAGGTGCTGTAAAATACTGTTAAACATCTGTTCATTAATATCTAAGTATTGAACTTGATTCCTGAAACTTGTCTGTATTCCCAGTCCTTTTTTTCTTGCAGAAATTGTTATAGCTTGTAAAGCAGCATTAATAAGAGGTATGATGTCCACACTTGAAATTACAGGTTTCGTCCTTTCAGTATCGTATTTTGCAATGTCAAGGATAAGTTCAATAGTTTCAAGTAATTTCTTACCATTCGATTGCATCAATTCAATAAGATGTTGACTTCGTGCAGATTGAATTTCTGATTTTAAGATATCTGCACAACCCAATATTCCCATGAGAGGTGAACGAAGCTCATGACTCATAGTGGCAAAGAATGAGGTTTTTATACGATTGAGTTCTTCAGCTTTTTCTTTTGCATTTTTCAGTTGTTCTTCGAATAACTTACGATTGGTTATATCCAGAATCTGCATAAATAAGTAATTACCATCAAAATACTCGATAGTCTCAAAATATCCAATCGCGTACTTAATTTCACCTGATTTTGTTAAGAAAGGAAATTCGTAACCTTTTATACTCTTTTCCGATTCAATTAATTGGACAATTTTTTCCTCATCATAAGTATGCACCCAGAAGGTTACAGAGTTCCAGTTTTTGCCGAATAATTCTTCCCTACTATAACCGGTAATTTCAGAAAAGCCAACATTAAGAAAAACAAATGATTTGTCTTCAAGATTAATAAATGCGGAGGGAGCTGAACTTAGA
>CAYTLQ010000180.1:0-4754 GCA_964438715.1 uncultured Ignavibacteriaceae bacterium | reverse complement strand
AATTCGGATTTCTAATGCATGATTCGGGTTCAATATTCTCTGTCCACAATCACTTTACAATATCCTCTCTAAGTTACCACTGAGAGTTATCGCTCCTTAGAATATTATACTTTTAGTAAAAAGCACATTACCTTTTCGTGGATTGCCAGAAACCCGTCTGTGCACCGGAAAGAAACTTAAAAACGCCTATCAGTAATGCAATATTGGTCATTGTAAGATAAAACGGAAGAGAGAAGAGAAAAATTGATTTTCCGGTATTACGAAGCAGGTAACCAATTCCGGAAAAAAGATACAAAGCACCCTGAAGTAACATTACCAAAAAATAAAAATTACTCTGATTGTAGAGAATAATATTTGTAACTAATAGCCCGATAAAAAAGAATGGTGAAAGCCACCGCAATATTTTATGACTCCATAAGCAATATGAAATTAAAGTAAACGGTTTTTTCAATAATCCGGTTAAGGCTTTCATTGTATAGAGGTTGTTTGAAGTAGTCCGTATTTTTCGTCGGTATTCTATCATTGCAGAAGGCGCAATATACTCTTCTGCAACAGCCTCAGGAGCATAAATAACTGCTTTGCCTGACTCAAGAACTTTCATACTTATGTATAAATCATCTGAAACCGGATGATTGATTGGATTAGGTACGAAACATTCCTTCCTTATACTGTAAATTCCGCCGTTTGAGCCAATAAGTATTCCTAATTTCCCTTCCGAAATTTTTATTAATGTTTCGTAATTCCAATAATCATCTTCGTGACTCCCCGAATCCCTCGCCTCCTTAAGCTCGTTAAGTATAAGTTTACCCGATACTCCGCCTACACTTTCATCACTATAATACTTCACCATTTGTCTAATAGCATCGGGATGGTACAGCGTATTTGCATCAGCAAACACAATTATTTCACCTTTTGCTCTGGGAATCAGGTCGTTAAGTACATGAGCCTTCCCTCGCCTTTCATTAAACGCATGAAAAGAAATATTTGAATATTCTTTTACCAAACGGCTAACAATTTCATTGGTTTTATCTTCTGAACAATCAGTGCCAACGAGTATTTCAAACTTTTCAGCAGGATAATCGGACTTCTGCATTGTCCGAATTGTTTCTTCAATTACTGATTCTTCATTATATGCTGAAATAATTACCGTAACTGAAGGTAGTGCAGGTGAGGTTTTGAACTGTTTACTTCTAACTTGTGCTAACAGATAAATAGTGACAGGATAGAATACATAGGCATGCAATAATAAAAACAAAAAAAGAAAAAATAATATCTCGGCAATTAGCATCACTTCTTCCCCTGTTTAATATTTTCAAATTCCTCAATTTTTGTGGAAATTGATTCTGAGATACCTTCCCAGGAGTATTTCTGAGCAATCTGAATCCGTTCCTGCATTTTTTCCTGATTATCAGTGAGAATTGCTTCATTAACTGCTTTATTAAATTCCTCATGTGATGATGCGATATAAACAGCATTTCCAAATTTTACAACTTCCGGTAAAGGAGTAGAAACAACCGGGATGCCCAAAGAAAAATATTCCACAAGTTTCAAAGGATTACAAACTAATGTCAGTTCGTTTATTAAAAATGGAATTGTACCCACATCAAAACAAGAAGCATAGGTAGGCAACTCTGCAAAAGGAATTTCTCCAAGATAATGTATATTCGTATATCTTTGTAAGACACTGATATCCTGATCGGTCTTGCCAATAAGAACTATTTGCTTCTCAGGATTTTTCTCTGCCAGATAAACAAATAATTTTACATCAATCCAGGATGCAATAAAACCAAAAAATCCGATGATTGGATGAGGTATATTTTTTACCCTCATGGCCAGATCATCTGTCTTCTTGAAATGTCCGCTGTTGACACCCTGTGGTAAAAAATACGATCTCCCCGAAGCTGGAACCCTTGATTTAACCAAAGTATCGGAAACTGCAAATACATTAGAGATACGCTTTAATAATGATTTTTCTATCTCAAGAATACTTTCAAATGCGCCATCAAAGTGTGCATAATCATCGAGGCATAAATATGTTGATGAACTCTCGCCAAGTTTTCCGATAACACCTGCGGGAATAGGTGAAGAAGTGATTAAAACGGGGTTAACGAATCCTAAACGGACCATTGCTTTTTTTACTGCTCTGCGGAGTAAAAACGCATTAATAGAACGGACTATTCCAAAATCATGCAGAGGTATAATAAATGGGTGAAGCACATAAAGATTCTCAGGTAATGCATCCGATTTAACATCTCTTCGCAAAAATATATTTCGAAGTTTTTCTATAATCCTTTTTAAGTCAGCGAGAGAAAAAGTAGGTTTCCTGTGTGCCAGGCTTCCGATCCAGAGTATTCGATTGCTTCGCAGAAAAATTTTCCCAATATGTTGTGTGGTTGAAGGAAACCGCCCCCAATCCTCTCCAAATATTATTATATCCCGTTTAGTCAACATAGCTTACTAATTAACACCCTGGTAATTTTTTCTGAGGACTTCCCGTCTCCATAAGGATTCTTACTTTTAAAGTAGTTGTATCCTGAGTGAAGATTTTTGTAAATCGCTGTAAATGTACGGAGAATCTTCATCTTGTTGCTTCCTGTAAGAAAGGCATAACCGGCTTCTATTGCCTCTGTTCGTTCGGTAACTTCGCGCATAACAATTACCGGCTTTTTGAAGACAAAACATTCCTCCTGAATTCCACCTGAGTCGGTAAGTATAAGAAGACAATTACTCATAAGATAAATAAAACTGAGGTAATCCTGCGGAGGGATAAGATACAGGTTCAACACCCCTTGAAGTATCTCTTCAGCGGTTACGCGTACATTAGGGTTGAGATGTACCGGATAAATAAAGTCGAGCTCCGGATGTAACAGGGCTGTTTCTTTGATTGTATTAAGTACATCCTTCATTTCCTGACCAAATTTTTCTCTTCTATGAAGTGTAATAAGTACATACGGTCGTGAACCAAACTGATTAGAAAGATTCTGTTTAAACTTCCTCAGAAGATTACTTGCCGTTTTCTCTTCTTTTATCAGGTCGCGAACAAAATTTAACGCATCAATCACCGTATTACCTGATACGGTAATTTTCTTTTTGGATATTCCTTCGTTAAGTAAATTTTGGGCTGCAACCTTTGTTGGAGCAAAATGAAAATCTGTGATACAAGAAATGAATTTTCTATTAGCCTCTTCAGGAAATGGATGTAACAAATTATTACTTCGTAACCCCGCTTCGATATGAGCAACAGGAATTTTATGATAAAACGCCGTCAGCGCCGATGTAAAAGCCGTGGTCGTATCACCCTGTACCATCAGCAGATCAGGATTGACATCCTTTACAACTTTTTTTAGTCCATTTATACTATTTTCGGTTATATCAAAAAGGTCCTGGTTCTTACGCATAAGCTCCAGATCATAATCAAATTGTAATCTGAAAATTTCAGAAGCTTGTTGCAGCATTTCCTTATGCTGACCGGTAGAACAGACTACTACTTTAAATAATCCTGATTTCTTCAGATTATGAATAACAGGCGCTAGTTTTATTGCCTCCGGACGCGTACCTAATGTGATTAGTATAGTCTTTTGAGATTTCATTTATCTTTAAACTGATTTTTTGGATAATAATATAATACTCTGAGGTAAAGAGATGCTCTCTCTAATTCCTTCGTATTTAATTTTACTAAGCCTGATAAGGCATAAAGAAAAACCCTAAGAGTATAACCGAAATAATGAATAAGCACTGCCAACAAAGCTTTCATAAAAGAGAAATGTTTCTGAAAGTACTGAATCTTTGTTATGTGCATATGTAATACCTTAAACCAATGGCTTGATTCAGTTGATTTCCCGCCCAGATGAATGATCGCCACGCCGGGGTGCAGAACAACTTCTCCGCCTTTAGATTTATGCCTGTAACAAAGATCATTCTCCTCATTATAAAAGTAGAACCGTTCATCAAAGCCTTGCAGAGATTCAAAAACTTTCTTTTCTCCAAAAATAAAAGCTCCCTTTATCACATCAACCTGTATTGGGGCAGAAGTAAATTTATAGTTCATGTGATATTTATTCCAAACAGCCGAGCGCGGGAAAATTTTATAAAGAAAAAAATATTCACCAATCAAATTAGATATAGTATCAAAATCAACGGTGGTTATTTGATAGGATTTATCTTCATTTAATAATTTTGGCGATATAAGAACCTTCTTTTCCGATGAATTACAGAAGTTAATCAGCGGAGTAACGCAATCTTCTAAAAAAATCATATCATTATTTAATATCAGGATGTATTCACCGCTTGCCCTGATTATACCATAATTATTTGCCGCTCCGTAACCAATGTTAGTTTTCAACTTAAAGAGTTTCAGATTCTCCTGAGGTTCTAGAAACTGCTCCACATCACCCTCAGTCGAACAATTGTCCACTATAATAATTTCACAATCAGATGCTGAATAATATTGGTTAATGGATTTGATGCACTCCTTTAAGATTGGAAATGAGTTGTAGTTAACTATTACAATACTAAACAAAGGCATCAGGTCTGCGATCCGAATTTATAAAAGACTGCGGGAATATGAAATTTGCTCCCGAATGAGGAAAATATCCATTCGAGTTCCTGTACATTAAAAAATTTTACAAACAAAATTGATCCTAGAAATAATAATGGGAAAATTGTCAGCGCAATATATATGGGTATATATGATAACAAAAAAGAAACCATAAGATTAATTATCATAAATAGACCTATTGTAAATGGCTTTAAGG
>CAYTLQ010000179.1:0-6219 GCA_964438715.1 uncultured Ignavibacteriaceae bacterium | reverse complement strand
TTTCAGTACACAAAGACAATTGAGTATTATAATGAAGATGCTGAGAGATGGGAAGCGTTTTTTCTTCTAGTGCAAGACAAACTAAAAAAAATGCAGGACACTGTAAAAACAAAAAAAATGTAGATTAATTTTCTTTTATTCTCCCCATTAGTACTTTCTTGCTGTTAATAATCGCTATTGCGACCCGTAATTCGGGGAAGCTTACTTCAGAAGGTACTCGTTTTTTTAATTCCTTCAAATCTCTCATACCCGTTGCTACATGTGGCTCGAGTTTTTCTATAATTTGTAAAGAAATGAGTTTTGATGTATTGATTTCGGGCATGTACTCAATTATACTCTCAATTTGCATGGCAATTACCGGCTCATCCAACTTTAATAGTTTTGCAATTTCTTTAAAAGAATACCCTTTTGAAACATATTCTGCTGTTTCTTTTAACGAGGCAGGCAGTATTTGCTGTTTTTGGGAGTTGTTTTCTCTTTGCTCAAAGGGCATATCAACAAAACTTTTTACAATTTCAAGAAATTTTTCTCCTACTTTATTGTACATTCTCTCATTGAATCCCGGAATACGCAGTAATTGTAATTTCGTTGTGGGTCGGGTTCGGACGATCTCTGAAAGTATCTCATCAGAACAGATTATGTATGCCGGTTGTGTGAACCTGTTAGCTGCCTTTGTTCTTGCTTCACGGAGCAGGTGAAACATTTCAATGTTTTCTTCGTGATTTACTACTGATTCTTTTTTTTCTATAAAGCCCTTTTCTTCAAGGGCTTTTATTGCCTTGTTTGTTACCTGCAGGGTATTCTTCTTTCGGGTGCTATTCTTAAGGTATCCTGAAGGTTTTAAAGAATTTATAATTGAGGAAATCTCCTGCGAAGTAAAAACTGCCAGAGAGCTGAATGTCGGTGCATTTCTGAATGCCTCAGATTTTGTTTTTCCCGTCAGTATGTTAATGCAATTACTTTCTGTTATTCCATCGGGGAAGTGAGCAACAGTGCGAAGAACAATCTCACGCAAATACTCCGCTGTGGTATCCGAGCCCGTGTTAGGGCTTGTACAGATATCACATTTTCGGCAACGGTAAGAAGTAGTGTCCTCGCCAAAATAATTAAGGATATACTTAAATCTGCACTCCTTGGTGTATATATAATTCGTCATCAGCTCGAGCTTCTTGCTTGCATGAATAAAATTCCTGCTCAGGCGTTCGAAATCAATTATCAGTCGTTCCGATTGTACTCTTGGTGAACTTAGTATAACGGTATCCTCACCTGTTGTTGGAATTATTAAATCCAGAATGCCGGCATTGTGGAGTTCTTTAAGAGTGTTTTCCGTTTCGGGTTCACTCCTTC
Organism: uncultured Ignavibacteriaceae bacterium; assembly: GCA_964438715.1. Taxonomy (GTDB): domain Bacteria; phylum Bacteroidota; class Ignavibacteria; order Ignavibacteriales; family Ignavibacteriaceae; genus CAYTLQ01. The sequence goes on along the minus strand of CAYTLQ010000179.1, from coordinate 4,872 downwards.
CCGTCTGGATAGAAAGATCTGAAAGAGAGAAATACGCCTGCTTACTGAAGGCAGAACTGCCATATTCACGGAGAAGTGTGAGAACTAAAAGTTTTTTATTATGATCGGAGGTATTCTTAACATAGTTCTTTAAGGATGATAAATCAGTTATGAATCGGTAGGAATATTTTTTCGAAAGTTCCGGTACTTGCCGTATATACCCACTTTCCTCGAGTATATTTAACATAGCCGTCGCAAGAGCTTTAGTAACCTCCTTTTGGACATACGAACTTATATACTCGTAATTTATAGGTATTTCTCCGTCACTGGTACTACCTAGTGCAATGCCGGAATAATCACAAATAGCATCATAAAATTTTCGTAACAATTCCTTATCGGGGTAACTGTTGGCAAGAAAATATTGTTGTATGCTGATATCATTTCGATCAAAGAGAAGTACTGCGGCTGATTCTTTACCATCGCGCCCGGCACGACCAATTTCCTGATAATAATTCTCTATTGTTCCGGGCATATTGTAATGTACAACGAGGCGAATATCCTTTTTATCGATACCCATACCGAATGCATTTGTAGCAACAATTATTTTTATTCGCCCCTCAAGAAAATCTTCCTGCGTGTGTTTTCTGATTACAGCATTCTGACCTGCATGATAGTAACCGCATGATATTTTATTCAGGCGTAAAAATTCAAATACTTCTTCAGTCTTTTTTCTTGATGATGTGTAAATAATTGCCGGCGTCCCGTATTTATGTATAGCCTCAAGAAGTTTTGACCTCTTTTCTTTTACACTGAAAACATTAATTGAGATATTATCCCGCTCAAAACCAAAAACAAAAATTTTGGGTTCCGAAACCCCTAACTGCTCTACAATATCGTGAACGACCTCCGGAGTGGCAGTTGCAGTAAAAGCAGATATTTTTTGTATTCCGGTAAATTGAGCAAATTCTTTTATCTTTCGGTAAGTAGGTCTGAAGTTATGACCCCACTCACTTATGCAATGGGCTTCATCAACAAAGAGAAATGAGGGACGGAGATTTTTAATTTTCTCAGCAAAGTGCATATTGCTAAGTCGCTCGGGGGCTACATAAAGTATTTTAATGCGTCCTTCATAGATACCGGCTAATACTTGTTCAGCCTCACGATATTCCATTGTGCTATTAATGAATGCTGCAATTTCATTTTCTTTATTCAACGCATCGACCTGATCCTTCATAAGTGCAATCAAAGGAGAGATAACAATCGAGAAGCCCTCCGAGATTAACGCCGGCAACTGATAACACAGAGATTTTCCTCCACCGGTTGGCATAACCGCCAAAACATTATCGCCGTTCAATATTGATGTAATGATTTTTTCCTGACCTGCCCGAAAAGCAGAAAACCCAAAATGTTTCTTTAAAGCGTCCTTCAGTGTCATCAACGAAATTTATTAATCTCCTTCCTAAAGATAACAAAGTTTCAAAAGAGCGTGGGGTATTAAATGCTTTGCCCGTTTGTGAGTTAATAAAAACTATCTCAACCATTAATCAATTAAACGATACAGAGATGAACGATATTCTGTTGAGAAATGTTTTTCATAAATAGCAGTAGTTTATATGTGTTACCTTTTAAATCAGATAACATACTTCTTTTTGTGTGTTAATCAGAATTTGTGCGTTGTCCTGACTTGTTCGAGGAATATTTTTATTATATTTTGAAAAATTAAATAGTTCGAATAGTTCACTTACCCTATAAAACCTATATTTTCAAAAGGTACTCAGTAATGGCAGGTAGAGTCATAAAAGTTTTTATAATTGCATTTTCGATATTCTTTTTCTCTGCAAGTGGACAGAGTAAATCTGATGTTTACTTGCAGGGATTTTATTGGAATTCGCCTCCGGGTGGAATTTGGTGGGACTCATTAGCTAAAATTGCTCCACGACTTGCCTCGGCTGGTTTCAATGGAATCTGGTTCCCATCGCCGGTTAAGGGAGCTGGCGGAGGTTTTTCAATGGGATATGATCCTTATGATCATTATGATTTTGGCGAGTTTAATCAAAAAGGCTCTAGGGAAACGCGATTTGGCAGTCGGCAGGAATTAATTCGTGCTATTCAGGCATTCCGTGCATTGGGAATAGAAGTTTATGCCGATGCAGTTATGAACCACATGAATGGCGGTGAAGCGCTTATTCCCGTTGACTGCGAACCATATCCCTCGTATCCGGACTCAGCATACTTACTTTTTGATTATCCTAACGGTTCGGGAAGATTTAAGAAAAATGCTTCTCACTTTTATCCTAATCAGCAAACCTGCGATGTTAATCCGCCGTATCATGGTGCAAGCAATCCAATATTTCAATTTGGTTACTGGCTTGCAAAAGATAAACCATCTGTTCGCGATAGTTTAATAGCATGGGGAAATTATCTAAAAAATACACTTGGCTTTTCCGGATTTCGGTTGGATGCTGTGAAGTCAATTGATCCCGCATTTATGGGACCCTGGCTTCAGGCAGTAAATGGTAACTCGTGGGCAGTTGCCGAGTATTATGGCGGTACATCCGAGATTATATCATGGTTTAATCAATGCCAGAATGTTTATGGCGGTAATGTTGCCATGTTCGACTTTCCACTGCGCTTTACTTTACGCGATATGTGTAATAATGTGTCCGGTGGTTTTGACATGACATGGCTTGATGGCGCGGGACTTATTAATGCAGGAATGTCCGGCTTTGATGTCTCCACATGGGTAGAAAATCATGATGTTGATCGGATCGGCTGGGATGGCCAGATAGACGATGGTCATGATCCGATTTTGTATAATAAAGATCTTGCCTACTCCTATATTATGTTCAGCGAGGGCAGGCCCACAGTTTTCTTTAAAGATTATTTTGATTATGGTTTTTCCGGAAAAATTGATACACTTATCTGGATTCGCCAAAAGTTCTTAGGCGGTGGTACATCGAAGAGAGGGGAACTGAACGCATATTACATCAGACAGGATGGTAATCAGGATCAGTCTCTGCTTGCAAAAGATATTTATGTTGCTCGTCGGAATGGATATGGGAGTCAGCCGGGAGGTTATCTTATAATGAACGATAATAGCTCTCAATGGATAGATGTTTGGGTTGATACTGAATTGCCGGTTGGTACAAAGTATAAAGATTATACCGGCAGAGATGCTTATAAGACCGTTGTTCCTCCTGCTCCCGGAGGAATCAAAAATCGTGTGAAGCTTTGGGCTCCTCCGAGAAGCTATACAATTTATGTTGCCGATACTACACAATCAATTAATCATCCGCCAGTACTCTCTGCAATACCTGATTTACAGGCTTACACAAATTCATTATTACGATATAAACTCAATGTTGTTGATGTTGATAATCAGTCATTAACTTACTACATGACAGGCAATCCTTCATGGTTGAATGTACTCGGCGGTTATCTTACAGGAACTCCCTCATTTACCGATACGGGGACTTCGGTAGTAATTTTGAAAGTACAGGATACGGGCGGATTATTTGCAGTTGATACTTTCACAGTTGTAGTTAAGAAGAATCTTCCTCCGCAAATTTCAGCGATTCCTGATACTACAGTTAAAGCAACCAAGCGGTTTGAATATACAGCAACGGCAACAGATCCGGATGCTGATACACTTACTTTCAGTCTTAAATCGGCACCGGCCTGGTTGAACATTGGTATTACCTCAGGTGCTATTAGCGGTACCCCGGCAATTGCCGATACCGGATTTTACACGATAAATGTTTTAGTAACTGATGGGAAAGGAGCATACGACTCTACCTTCTTCAACCTTCGGGTAAAAGAAAATGTGGACAGTATTATACTTACATTTGGGAAGCCATATATTGATGGTAATGTTGTTGTTGGCAGTGGTGACTGGCTTGCTTCATGGCAGATTGCTGCTGACCCCGATACTGATAGCTACTGGAGACCTGCCGATACTCTTGATAATGAGATAATGGGAATATTTACAACCTGGGATGCTGATTCACTCTATATCGGTATTGACTATATTATTAATGATAACTTCAATACCGCCATGGTTTATATTGACGCGGGTATTTCCGGCGGAGTAACGAATTTTAATTCCAACCAGGGATATAATGGTGATTACGCCAAAAATTTCAGATTCCGACCGGCAGATGCAATCGATTTCTTCATTGCAGATTATTACCTTAATAATCCCAGTGTCTTTAAAATTGATGGTAATACCAGCGTTAATATTACAGATACCGTCAATGGATTACGCGGCACTCAGGGCAATGATCTCGAAGTAGCGATTTCATGGAATGATATTTACGGACTTGGGTCGGGTAAGGTTATCCCGGGTGTCAAACTGAAATTTGTTGCTCTCGTTGCCGGCGGGTTTAATTATGGTGCCGGCGACTCAGCCCCCGATAATGCTGATGTTGATGGTAACGCAGGACCTGACAGTCTTATTAATCTTGCATCAATAAACCCTGATCTGAATGGAGATGGTTATCCTGATCCGACTGTTATTATCAGCGGTACAGAAGACAAGGTGAAACCCGAACTGCCTGTTGCCTACATGTTGAAACAGAATTATCCTAATCCTTTTAATCCTGTTACGGTTATTGAGTACTCGTTACCTGAAAGTGGATTAACTGAATTGATTGTTTATGATGTTTTGGGAAGGCAGGTTGCGGTTCTTGAAAGTGGCTACCGGCAGGCAGGTAATTACTTAGTGCGTTTTGAAGCCGCCGGTTTACCAACTGGTATATACTTTTATAAACTTACCTCCGGTAGTTTTTCAGCAGTCAAAAAACTTATTTTGGTGAAATAATTTTACCGGGGATTAAACATCCCCGGATTATTAAAATTGTGATCTACACTACATAAAAGCAGTGTATGGAATAG
>CAYTLQ010000178.1:0-5732 GCA_964438715.1 uncultured Ignavibacteriaceae bacterium | reverse complement strand
ACGGATGGCTGCGTTTAAAATTTCTTCTGCGAAATGTATTTTTTCTTGTGAATCATTGCTCTCTTTTTGGAATACAAATATAATAAAACTTGTAATAATTGCCATACCGGTTGCCGGATAGCTCTTATTTCAAATTATGTTTAGAAAACCATTACTTCATTTTTTATTGTTTTATCTGGTTTCTCACTTTTCTTTCATGTTCTATGAGCCATTGTTTTCTCCAGATACCACCTCCGTATCCTGTAAGGCTGCCGTCATCACCCAATACTCTATGGCAGGGAATAATAATAGCTATACGGTTATGCCCATTGGCGTTTGCAACTGCCCGAACTGCTTTCATATTTCCAAATATCATTGCCTCTTTTTTGTAGCTTATTGTCTCTCCGAAAGGAATTGAAAGCAGTATCTCCCAGATTTTTCTTTGAAACTCTGAACCCGGAAAAGCAATTTTAATGGTAAACTTAGTTCGTAAACCGCAAAAATATTCTGTTATCTGTTTTTCTGTTTCCTTAAGTAAAGGATTTGTGCCAAATACAAGTCGCGCTGAATAATGTTTACTTAAGTACGCTATTTCTGTATTTAAAGCCCGCCTGTCAAAAAACTCCAACAGACACAATCCTTCATCCGATGTACCGGCTATCATAGGTCCAAGTGGAGTAGTAAAGCGTGATATTGTTATAATATTTCCTTTATCTGCATCAGATGGATTAACCCCTGTAATAGTCTTAAATGCATCGGAAAACGCGCTAATGCTCTCGTATCCGGAATCCATTGTTGCAGTCACTACATCCGTGCCTTTTAAGACAGCCGGAAACACCGTGTTGATTTTCAGCATTCGTTTGAATGTGTGAAAAGTAACACCGTGGTTTTGTTTGAACCATCTGCGAACTGCATTGGGCTCAGCCCCCAGTGCCCGGATGTCGCTATCTTTTATTGTACTTGACGGATTTTTCTCCAGAAGCGATAATATTTTTTTTATAGTATCCGGTGCCTCTCCTTTGTTTTCGAGGGGTCGGCAAATCTTGCAGGGTCGGTAACCCGATACCAATGCATCTCTTGTTGAAGAAAAATATTCTATATTCTCGGACTTCGGTTTACGCGCCGTACAGGTAGGTCTGCAGAAAATACCTGTTGTTTTAACACCAGCATAAAATAACCCCTCATATTCAGAGTTACGCTCTACAAAAGCTTTATACATTTGTTCGGTTGTAAGGTTCATTGTATCCTTTTTTAATTCAAAACATACCTCTTTACCGGAATTTTCTGCAACCGAAAATTTAACAAAGAATTTTATATTTCTATTGTTCCAACAAGATAGGTGACAGCTTTTCCACTTATAAGCACTCTTTCACCGGTATAAGTACAATTAAGGTATCCTCTCCTTTTCGAAAGCTGCACCGCAGTGAGAGTGGTTCTGTTAAGTTTTCCTGCCCAGTAAGGAGCTAATGTGGTATGTGCGGAACCGGTAACGGGATCTTCGTTGATTCCGCACTGAGGGGCAAAAAACCGTGAAACAAAATCGGAATTATTTCCAATAGCGGTTATTATCAGTCCTCTGGCATCCAGTTTACCAATTGCGTAAAAATCCGGTTGAAACTTCACAACATCCTCTTCACTCTCAAATACAAACAGATAATCAGAAATACCCCGATAGATTTCTTTCGGCGAAATTTGCCCAACTGAAAATAACGACCCCTGTTCAACGGGTTTCAACACATCAGCCGGAAAATCGAGTGTTAGAAAATCTCCGTTTTTCTTTACACTCAGTAAGCCGCTACGGGACTGAAAGAATATTTCCTCTTTTGGCCATTTTTCATGTCTGAAAAGTACATGACCTGTTGCCAAAGTTGCATGCCCGCACAAATCGACTTCCACCTCTGGAGTAAACCAGCGTAAACGAAATACATCTCCCTCCCTGACATAAAATGCTGTTTCCGAAAGATTATTTTCGAGCGCTATGTTTTGAAGAATGTTGTCCGGCAGCCAATGTTCCAGGGGTACTACCGCCGCAGGATTACCGCCAAAAAGTCTTTCCGTAAATGCATCTACCTGATATAACCGTAAATTCATAGTTTCCTTAAAAAATGGACATTTGAAAATAGAACAATAAATTGTGAACTAAAACCGTTTTCGGAATTCGCTTTCATTTTGCTGTTTAGTGCAGGTTTCCGAATTTGGTGTACTGAATTATAATTATTTATACAGGAGTTTTTATGCCCAAAATGCGTTTCATGACAATTGAACGCCATATAATTGAAGGGGAGCGTTTGCATCCCGAAGCAACCGGTGAGCTCTCGCGTTTGTTATCTGACCTTGTTATTGCTATTAAAATTATTTCACTCGAGGTAAATAAAGCAGGATTAGTGGATATTCTCGGATTTGCCGGATCTGAGAATGTGCACGGTGAAGATGTTCGTAAATTGGATGTGTACGCTCATGATATGCTCTTTAAGGCGATGGACCATGGCGGACATCTTTGTGTTATGGCTTCAGAAGAAGAGGAAAACCTTATTCACATTCCCGAAAATTATAAAATTGGAAAGTATGTGTTGCTTTTTGATCCGCTAGACGGCTCATCGAATATTGATGCAAATGTAAGCATTGGAACTATTTTCTCGATTTATAGCAGAATTTCCCCTGATGGAACACCCGGAACTATGGAAGATTGTCTTCAACCCGGTTATAAACAGGTAGCCGCCGGTTATGTTGTTTATGGTTCCAGTACAATTCTTGTGTATTCTGCCGGACACGGAGTGCATGGTTTCACACTCGATCCATCAATCGGTGAATTTATTCTCTCTCATGAAGATATCCGGATTCCTTATAAGGGGAAAATTTATTCAATTAACGAAGGAAATTATAAATACTGGCATCCCGGGCTGAAGAAATATATTAAATATCTTCAGGAAGAAGATAAAGAAACGCAAAGACCTTATTCCAGTCGTTACATTGGTTCAATGGTTGCTGATGTACACAGAACTTTGCTTTATGGCGGCATATTTATGTACCCCGCCGATAGCAGAAGCCCGAATGGCAAATTACGATTAATGTACGAATGTAACCCAATAGCTTTTCTCGTTGAAGCCGCGGGAGGAATAGCAAGCACCGGAAAAGAGCGTATTCTTCAGGTCCAACCAAAAGAGCTTCATCAGCGAATACCCATTTTCGTCGGAAGCGAGTATGATGTCTTAAAAGTGCTGGAATTTATGCAGAAAGAAGATGAACAGCACGAATAATACTTTTCCTGTTCAATCTACTGCCCGTGTAAGCAGAATAACCATCTATCCGGTGAAGTCATTACAAGGTATAGATATTGACACTGCCACTATTACATCGGGCGGGTCTCTCCAATGGGATAGAATGTATTGCATGAAAGATGCAAACGGGAAATACATCAACGGAAAAAGAGAGGAAAAAGTATTCAGCATACAGTTGCAGTATTTACCCGGAGAGCCCTTCATGGGTTTTTCTTTTGACGGATCACCATTTGAGTACTACTCACCCGACAATGACAGAGTAAAATTAGAAAAACGACTTAGTGATTTTTTCGGAAAAAATGTATTCTTTCTAAAAAATGAAAATTCAGGGTTTCCCGATGATACTGATGCTTATGGTCCGACAATTGCATCGCAGGCAAGCCTTGAGGAAGTGGCTTCGTGGTTTCCGGGAATTTCGCCCGATGAAATCCATAAACGATTCCGCACAAACATTATAATTGAAAATGTGCCGCCATTTTGGGAAGACAACTTATTTGGCAACTCCGGAGAGCATAAGTCATTTTTCATTGGCGGTGTCCGGTTCAAGGGGATTAATCCTTGCGCCAGATGTTCAGTTCCGCCAAGAAATCCGGTATCTGGCGAGATACATAATAACTTTCAACGCATATTTATGCAAAAGCGCCGCGAAACACTTCCATCCTGGTCAAATAGAGATCGTTTCGACCACTTCTACCGTTTTGCGGTAAATACAATTATTTCTAAGCAGGAAGCAGGGAAAAAAATATCCTGCGGGGACCTTCTTAAAATATAATCCTTATTCACGGGAATGGTACCATGAACAATATAATAATTCGTAAAGCAATAGAGCAGGATACCGAACTTATTCTTTCATTCATTCACGAAATTGCCGTGTATGAAAAGCTCTCCCACGAAGTCGTTGCTACTGTTGATTCCGTGCGTGAAGCCCTTTTCGGAAGCAAATCGGTAGCGGAAGCGCTTTTATGTTACGCTGATTCTATCCCTGTCGGGTATGCAATATTTTTCCATAACTTTTCAACTTTTGTAGGGAAAAAGGGCATTTATCTTGAAGATCTTTATGTAAAGCCCGATTACCGTGGAAGAGGTATCGGAAAAAAAATACTCCGGCACATAGCACAAATTGCTGTTGAGCGAAACTGTGGCAGAATGGAATGGGCAGTGCTTGATTGGAATACCCCTGCAATTGAATTTTATAAAAGTATAGGTGCTGTTGCTATGAATGAATGGACCATTTTCCGCCTTAATGAAAACGCCTTAAAGGATTTTGCTGTGAGTGAATAATTTTCTGCTGACAGTTAGTTTTAATCCTCCCCGAAGAATTCTAAGTTTTATATTTCTATTTTAAGACAATACTGTTCTCTCAACATAAAACCTCCGTACACTTCTGCAGGTGCACGGAGGTTTTTTGTTATCTTAGTTGAAGACTGCCATTAAATCTCTCGCAATTTTCACCAATCGTACAAATTCTGCCCTGTATCCTTCAGGATCTTTATCAAGAGAATTCTCTGCTCTGCTGATGAGAGATGCAAAGTTTGAGTCAGCCTTATATGGCGAATCTCTCAGGAGCATTGCAAATTCAGCAACGGATGAAGCAAACCGAAAATCAGAACTCGTCTCACTGAATTCTCGTGTTTTATTGAAGACTGTTTTTGTTATTAATTTGCTTTTGTCACCTTCCGGCTCTTTATAGCGTAGTTTAAGTGTTAGTATCTCATCACTGTCGGAGGAACTTGTTTTTATTTTGGGCTGCTGATATTTCAAATCGTCAACATCCGGTAAATCGCTATTAACACCAACGGGAATTATTTCATAAAGTGCAGTTACCGTATGCCCTGAGCCCAGCTCCCCGGCGTCCTTCTTATCATCATTAAAATCTGTTGCGCTCAGGAGTCGATTCTCATAGCCAATCAACCGATACCCCTGGACATATTCAGGATTAAATTCAATTTGAATTTTAACATCTTTGGCAATTGTAAACAGCGTGCCTTCCATTTGACCAACGAGCACACGCTTTGCTTCATTGAAATTATCAATATACGCATAATTACCATTACCTTTATCGGCAAGTTGTTCAAGTCGTGAATCTTTGTAATTACCCATCCCGAAACCAAGCGCTGTCAGAAATATTCCATCGTTTCGCTTCTCTTCAATAAGTCGGACTAAGTCGCCGGTGCTCGAGATCCCTACATTAAAATCGCCATCAGTTGCGAGAATTATTCTGTTATCTCCGCCATTTATAAAATTTTCTTTTGCGATTTTGTAAGCAAGTAAAATACCCTCTCCGCCGGCTGTACTCCCTCCTGCTTCGAGATTATCTATAGCATTCATTATCACTTTTTTATTGTCGCCCGAGGTCGAGGGAAGAGCCAAACCGGCATTTCCCGCATAAACCACAACAGCAACTTTGTCATTCTTCCTCAATTGCTGTACAAGCAGTTTCATAGATGCCTTAACCAATGGTAGTTTATTCTCATC
>CAYTLQ010000177.1:0-5158 GCA_964438715.1 uncultured Ignavibacteriaceae bacterium | reverse complement strand
GTATATTCCAGGAGGAACATTTAATATGATAAACTTACCATTAAAATCAGAAGCTGCTGCGATGTTCGTTCCCTCGAGAACTATATTCAATCAAATTAGTGTTTCTTTGATAAGCGCATCATAAACTTTACCTACCAGCTTTCCTCGTTGTGATTGTGCTAAAGAAGTAGAGAAATAAACTTGTGATAATAGGATAAGAGTATGTATGAAGGGGAATGCTGTAATCTTCCTCATAGCCTGATTCATATTTGGGCAAAAATCAATTATTAACTTAAGAATGTTTTCGAAGAGAAAAAAATATTGAATTTTATGGATTGCTTCAATTTTTCAGGCTGATTAACTATTGTTTAATGATATTTTTTATATAAAATATTTTTACCGTATAGATTTCAGTAAATTTTATACAGACCGTAAATAAAAAAAAAGCCGTGGGTTATCTCCACGGCTTTACTTTTATACTATGTTTACTGCTATTTCAGCAGTTGCATTTTCTTTACTTCTTCACCTGAAGGAGTTATCAACTTATACAGATATGTTCCGCTCGCAAGTCCTGCGCCATTAAATTCAACCTCATACATCCTGCCTGCATCTGCAATTCCGTTGAACAACTCTGCTACCTCCAAGCCTAGTGTGTTATACACTTTAAGTGCCGCTTTTGTATTATCGTTAAATCCGAAGCGTATTGTCGTTGATGGGTTAAACGGATTTGGGTAATTCTGATCAAGAACAAATCCCTGCGGAAGCATTCCCGTAAATACCTCTATTGTCCGGCTATACTCAATTGAGCCATCGGTATCTATCTGTTTCAGACGGTATTGATAAGTAACACCCTGCTGAACAGTATTATCAGAGTAGGTGTATTCTTTCGGTGAATTGCTTGTTCCTGCGCCGGGAATAAAAGAAACTGAGGTCCAGTTTTCTGAGGAAGATTTTCTCTCTATCTCAAAGCCGTAGTTATTTACCTCAGTTGCAGTTGACCAGTTAAGCAGAACGGCATTATTTGCTAATTTTGCAGAAAAGGATGTTAATTCAACGGGTAGTGGAGAGTCTGATGTATAAAACTGCTGTCCGGAAATTGAGGATAAATCTGCATCATTTCCAAGATTTGAAGCACCTGGATCTCCCGGAATACATTCATTGGACATGAATCCTGTACTACTGGTAATCAATACAAATAATTTAAGGTTTTGAGTATTGGTAACTCCTGAAAAAGATGCAATCGGTACGCGAAATTCTATACCCTTGGATGTATTTGATGCAAAACTATTATTATAGGCTAAAGATAAACTGCCGCTTCCACCTGTAGTAGAAGTTGCATCAATTGTGACTGCTGTACCTGTTTGATCAGTAGTCTGTCCTTCGAAAGTAGTCGCAAGATACCCTGAAGTACCACTTCCAAATCTAGCCGCATCCATGAAGAGATTAGTTGTTCCATTTCCTTCATTAAAAGCAAAAGCAAAATCCACATCAAAACCTGCATCCATTTTAGCACCATCAAGACCACCGCTTGAAGTGGTGAATACCCCTATAGTTGAAGTTGAAGTACCTGCTAATGTGTTAGTTCCTCTGCCGTTATAACCCGAAAAATCAAAAAACACAACAATATTATCATTCGAGGTCAATTCGCCGGTAATTCCTATATAAATATCAGTACCATTAGTAAAAAATTTTAAAACACCTAAATCGTTATTATCTCCGAATCCATTTCTCCCACTGGTAAATGTTCCGATTGTTGAATATTGTGAATCACCCATATCACCATCTATAGTAGGCTGAGCCGAGACAAAACTAGTTAGTACAACCAAAAACATCAATAATAATTTTTTCATTTCCACCTCTAAATTATTACTTTGAAATCAAATTAAAATTAAAAAAAATATTGATATTTCAAAGAATATTTTTGCGTAAAACTCACCACTTTAAAGATTTAATATCTTCAAACTTGAAATATTGTTATCTGATTGTTTAAGAAAAATACCAACTACTTTAAATTGAAAACTGCGGAATGAGGACAAAGACATCCGAAAAAAAAGAGAAGATTTTTTGGAAAAGTACGAAAACTTTTCAGATAAACATATTAGCAGATGAGCGCTTTTCCTGAGCACGAATTGAGAACAAATCCTGTTCAGGTTCTTCGCTTAGTTGGTAAACCTGTATATTCCTGCGGGTTGCATCATCAATCCCATGAAGAAGCTGAATCAGTCGGGTGTAAAGCTCCTGAGGAACTCCGATAAAAAGCGGAACTTTCTTGTCGGTGAACTTACTTCTGCGGCTAGCAAGGTAGGCTATTTTATCGGTAAGGGCAGTATCACGGAAATCATCAGAACTAATACAAATACCAATGGCATATTCTTTTCCCCGTTTTGCCAGAACATCTATTTCATACGATCCGATATACGGGGGTTCAGGTAAATATTTGCCAAATTTCCTGGCAGAAATATTATATCCACCGATCCAGAATTTTGGTATAAGAAGATTAATAAGTGATTTTTTATCGGCTGTTGGAGTCATATCGCACCTCATCAGTTACGATTAGTTAAGAAAAGGAGATGTCGGTATCTCGGGAATATACCGCTCCAGTTTAAGTACACGAATATTCGCGATCTTTTCAAAATCGAACTTCATAGGCTCATCACGCCGGTTCGATTTGCCATAAAGAGCTTTTGTTCCGTCTTCTTCATAAAAGATGAAATACGGATCTAATATGTATTCCTTTAAACCATAATAAAAACGGACTTTCACTCTTTCCTGAATAGCATGCGAAAAAATATCGGACTTACTCATCATTCACTTCCTTTCTTCTTTGAGAATGCTCAAATGGCTCATAACCACCTGATAACACCCACTACTCTTCCTATTATCGAAAAATCTTCTAAATTGTTTATATCTATAGGATTGTATGCCTTGTTTGCCGGCATCAGCCGAAGGTTCCCCTCCTTTTTCCAGAGTCTTTTAACGGTAACATCTTCTCCGATCCGGGCAACAATAATCTGATTATGCTCAACATTCATTACAGGCGATACGACCACAAGATCGCCATCAAATATACCGTCATCTATCATACTATCCCCTTTTACCTTAAGGGCAAAGCTCTTATCGAAATCCTTTACATAACTACTATCAACAGGTACGGAGCCTTCGTGGTTTTCTACAGCAGTAATGGGAAGTCCTGCGGCGACACGACCAATTATTGGAATTCTGCGAGCCATTTCATCCTGCCTGATGATGTTGAGCTCTGCATCATCCTCACCACAAAGAATCATTCCCCTGCTGGTGTTCGATTCGCGCCTGATATGTCCTTTTTTTTCAAGCGCTTCTAAATGCCTGTTAACGCCATGGATTGATGCAAGGCCGAAGTGTCCTTGTATTTCTCTCATTGTCGGGGGATAACCACATCGTTTAAGGTGCTGTTTTATAAAATTGAGCACTTCTGATTGACGGTCTGTAAGTTCTTGTTTCATTATAGTGTATTATTGTTCACTAATAGTGTTATTTTGTACACCACTAATATAGTGTACATAAATACACTTGTCAAGACCTTTAATGAATTTTTTTAATTATTTCTATATGCAGGTGATTTTTCTTCGTCTGACTCATACTCCGCAGGAAATTTCATTTTCAGCTGATTTAAGTCGCATCTAAGACGATAAAATTAATATTTTTCTATTTACTTTTAATGCTTCGCTTATACGAGGCTAAGTAATTCTATTTAAGATGAACTCATTAAAGAAGAAACATTATTCCGGAACTTTTTATACTTTGATCAAAAAAACGCTTAAAACTTTAAAGGAAATTACATCTAACCCCCGGTAACTGTTGTATGCACAATCACATTCAAAAAATTATAGTTAATTACAAGTTTTACTTAATTTCCACGCCACCGCCGAGAAGATATTCTGTGGTAATACCAAACAATATTTTACCATCACGACCGATTATTGTCCAAAATCCCGGAGAAAATGAACCTACTTTTAATACTCCGGGATATACATCGGCCATTATAAAGTATTCTTTTACGCCCGAAAGAACAAGCGATGCAAGAAGTGAATTATTTCTGTCATAAAATATTCCGGCATGCCAACTGGTTTCAATTGTTCGTTTCCGGAATTCATCCGACAAATCAATGAGATGTTTCGTCTTAAATCCAATACCGGCAGAAATACTTTCTCCGGATATTAATTTTTTCGACACACCAAACAATGCACCCATTCCGTATCGGTAAAAAAGTGAATAATCTTCGGAAAAAGGAAATTTCCACTTTATTGAGAAGTATTGACCGGCATTTACACTTCCATCCGGAAAGGTAACTGTTGCCTGAAGCGACCAGTCCGCAAGGTTTAGTTCATCAGCAAAAAACTCATTTACCGAATCAAAACTGAATAAAAGAATTCCCCCAAGATCAAAAAGATATATGTCCGATACTTCATCTACGCTCCACTGTTCATTTGCCCCGGACTCCATCACTTCATTGAATATGTGCTGAGCCATAACCGTAATACCCGACATAATACCGGGAAACGGAATATTCCGGTACTCATACCATTCCTTCATAGCAGTAAATAACATTCCGCCACCAATAAGGTGCTGTTGATAATTTGGAATCCATTGCATATTCCCTTTCTCAAAACTCAGTGGAAGTATTTCGCCGCGCAGAAAATTTCCCCAGCCATACTTGTTAACCGCAGTAAATGGGTCGCCAAGATTTTTCATAACTACACGAAACATTTTTCCGTACGGATGGCCTTTAACGGAATGAGAAACCTGTTGAAGCTGAGTTACATCATATCCCCCGTTAAATAGTAATGTGAGAGGATTAAAAAGTGCTTCACTTCCATAGCCCTTTCCGGTGTAAAAGTACTTTCTGTTGTTCTGCCCGCTTACCAGGAGAGTAATTGTAAACAACAAAAAAAGAATCGTAATACCGGTTCTTGTCACTCCGGTCTGATGTAGTGTTTCAAAAATCGAAATTTCATTATTATGAAAATACGAACAGATCAATTTCCGTAAAAGTTTTTACTACTTACTTTTTATTAACCATCTTTCTTTACAAGGGAAATAGTTATTAAGGTTAATACCCGAAAGAGATTCACGAGATATTTTTTCTGCAGGAGAAATTCTACAAACGGAGTGATGTTTGCTTATGGCTGTCTCTTATACA
>CAYTLQ010000176.1:0-5050 GCA_964438715.1 uncultured Ignavibacteriaceae bacterium | reverse complement strand
CTTAACTTCGGGTACAATTTTTATGATGTGGATGGGTGAGCAAATTACTGAAAAAGGCATTGGTAATGGTATTTCAATGATAATTTTCATTGGTATTATTGACCGTTTCCCCTATGCGTTACTCGATGAGTATCGTCTCATTGCTTCTGATCAGAGAAGTCTTATAGTTGAAATTATTATTTTATTCTTTATGGTAGCTGTTATTATGGGTGTTATTCTTGTTACTCAGGGGACAAGAAGAATTCCGGTTCAGTATGCCAAAAGAGTAGTGGGAAGAAAAGTTTACGGTGGAGTTACTCAGTATATTCCTTTGCGTGTTAATACTGCCGGCGTAATGCCAATAATATTCGCGCAATCAATTATGTTTATTCCAAATACGGTACTGTCTTTTTTCCCTGATTCAGAGTTCCTGCAGAGTATCGCAACATATTTTCATTATTCATCTCCTGTGTATGCGGTTATTTATGCAGTGATTATAGTTTTCTTTACATATTTTTATACAGCCATTGCTTTTAATCCAAAGGAAGTGGCTGATACGATGAAAAAGCAAGGTGGTTTTATCCCTGGAATACGACCAGGTAAACACACCTCTGATTTCATAGATAATATATTAACAAGAATTACTCTTCCGGGTTCTGTGTTTCTTGCTATCATTGCAATTTTACCAACTTTTGTTTCAGCACTTGGAGTTTCCGGACGATTCGCTTCGTTTTTCGGCGGTACGAGTTTATTGATTGTTGTTGGTGTTGCATTAGATACATTACAGCAGATTGAAAGTCACCTTCTTATGCGCCATTATGATGGCTTTATGAAGAGTGGAAAATTGAAGGGTAGGAAATAGTTTTCGTCATTGATTTTAATCAAGACTAAAAGAGAAATTGATTACATCAGGGAGAGTTGTAGAATAGTTGCTCAGACACTTCAGCTTTTGAAAAGGGAAGCAAAGGCTGGCGTGACAACTCTTGACTTAGATATACTTGCTGAAGATTTTATCAGAAGTAATGATGCGATACCTGCGTTTAAGGGGTATCGTAGCGGCACTGGAATTCCGTTTCCGGGAAGTATTTGTAGTTCGGTTAACGAAGAAGTAGTACATGGTATTCCGGGAAACAGAAAACTTGCTGAAGGAGATATTGTCTCTCTGGATGTTGGTGTAGTGAAAAAAGGTTTCTATGGCGATGCAGCGCTAACCGTGGGGATTGGAAATGTCAGTGAGCAGAAAAAATTATTAATGGAAGTCACTGAACAATCCCTCTATCGTGGTATAGAGCAGGCCATAGAAAAAAACCGTGTCCAGGATATTTCCTATGCCGTTCAAAAGTATGTTGAAGCCCATGGATTTGGAGTAGTGCGGGAGTTATGTGGTCATGGTGTAGGTAAGAGGCTTCATGAAGATCCCTCAATACCAAACTATGGAACAAAGGGATCTGGTCCGAAACTGAAAAATGGTATGACATTGGCAATTGAACCAATGGTAAATGCAGGAACATACGAAGTTATTTTTAAGTCGGATGGATGGACAGTAGTAAGCAGAGACGGTTCACCCTCCGCTCATTTTGAACATACAATTTTAATTAATGGCAATAAGCCGGAAATACTTACAGTAAGCTAATATGTCGAAACAAGGTCCAATTAAAGTAGATGGAATTGTATCGGAAACTCTTCCAAATGCACATTTCAAGGTTCGCCTTGATAATGGTCATGAAATATTAGCTCATATTTCAGGAAAAATGCGTATGCATTTCATAAAAATTTTAGTTGGAGATAAAGTTTCCATTGAATTATCTCCGTATGATTTAACAAAGGGTAGGATAACCTACCGTTATAAATAGTGGAGTAGTGATGAAAGTACGGTCATCAGTTAGAAAAATTTGTGAGAATTGCAAAGTGATTAAACGCAAAGGCGTTGTGCGTGTAATTTGCAAAAATCCAAAACATAAACAGCGTCAGGGCTAAACAGTAAAGGAGAGAAGTATTGGCACGTATAGCTGGTGTAGATTTACCAAAAAATAAAAAACTGTATTTCGGACTCCAATATATCTTTGGAATTGGTCCGCACATTGCAAAAGAAATTATAGAAAAAACCAAGTTGGATCCGGATCGCCGGGTTCACACACTCACTGAAGATGAAGTTGCTTCAATACGGTCCGTCATTCAGTCGGATTACAAAGTTGAAGGCGCTTTGCGTTCCGAGATTCAATTGAATATAAAGCGTCTTATGGATATAGGCAGTTACCGCGGATTGCGTCATCGTAAGGGACTTCCTGTTCGTGGTCAGCGCACGAGAACTAATTCACGCACACGGAAGGGAAAACGCCGTACTGTTGCCGGTAAGAAAAAAGTAGCTGCTAAGAAGTAATAACCAAAGGAGAATGCATTGGCTAAATCAGTAAAAAAGACAAAAAAGAAAGCAACCGTAGATGCAAATGGCGTAGCTCATATAAAAGCTACTTTCAATAATGTGCAGGTTGTATTAACTGATATTTATGGTAACACTATCTCCTGGTCGTCAGCAGGCAGAAACGGCTTCAAGGGGTCTAGAAAAAATACACCCTTTGCAGCTCAAACAACTTGTGAAGCTGCGGCTAAAGAGGCTTATGATTTAGGCCTGAGAAGAGTTGAAGTGAGAATTAAGGGTCCCGGTGCCGGTAGGGAGTCTGCAATTCGAGCCCTTTCAACAATTGGCCTTGAGATAACTTCTATAAGGGATGTAACCCCTATTCCTCATAATGGCTGTCGTCCCCCAAAGAGAAGAAGAGTTTAATATAACGGAGATTTATTAGAATGGCAAGATACACAGGGTCTGTATGTAAATTATGCAGACGCGAAAAACAAAAATTATACTTAAAAGGGTCGAAATGCCTTTCAGAAAAATGCCCGCTCGAAAAGAGGAATTATCCTCCGGGACAGCATGGTGTAAGTCGTCGGGCAAAAATTTCTGAGTATGGAGTTCAGCTTCGTGAAAAACAAAAAATTAAAAGAATTTACGGTTTGCTCGAAAGTCAATTCCGCACATATTTTGAAAAAGCGTCACGCCAGAAGGGTATTACAGGTGAAAACCTCGTGAAACTTCTCGAGCGTCGTTTAGATAATGTTGTTTATCGCCTTGGCTTCGCTCCATCAAGAAAAGCTGCCAGACAGTTGGTTCGTCATCGCCATGTAATCGTTAATTCAACATTAGTAGATATCCCCTCTTACATTCTTACCCCAGGTGATGTAGTAAAAATCAAAGAGAAAAGTAAGAAACTCGATACTATCCATAATTCGCTGAAGAGAGCAAGGGATAATCAGTTTTCATGGCTCAGTATAGATAAAGCCTCACTCAGCGGAACATTTTTGCTGGTCCCGGAAAGAACAGAGATACCACTTAATGCCAATGAGCAGTTAGTAGTAGAGCTCTATTCGAAGTAATTTATAATTAAACTGAGGTTTTAACGATGAGTTTTTCTAATTTGAAGATGCCTGAAAATGTTGTTTTGGATGAACAGAGTTTTAGTAATACTTACGGTAAGTTTACCTTACAACCTCTTGAGAGAGGATATGGAGTAACTTTAGGAAATTCACTCCGCAGGGTTCTGCTTTCTTCTTTAACCGGCGCGGCTATTGTTGCGGTTAAATTCAGCGATGTTTTACATGAATTTACTACAATACCGGGTGTAGTAGAAGATGTTACAGAGATGATTCTTAATCTCAAACAGGTTCGTCTGAAGCTTAAAGATAAAAAAACACCCATAAAGATTGATCTTACCTTTAATGGCGAAGGTGAATTTACCGCTGCCGATATCCAGAAAAAGAGTAATGAAATTGAAGTAATGAACCCGGAGTTACATATTGCCACACTGAACAAGAATGCAAAATTCTCGTTAGAATTGCGTATTGGGAAAGGTCGTGGATATGTTCCGTCAATTGAAAATAAATCGCCGGAGTACCCACTTGGTACAATAGCAATTGATTCGATTTTTACACCTATTAAAAATGTAAAATACGAAATCGAGAATGTTCGTATAGGCGATAAAAATGATTATGAGAAGTTGACACTGGAAATTTTTACTGATGGAACAATTTTACCCGATGAGGCATTAACACAATCAGCAAAAATTCTCCGTGAGCATCTTCAGCTATTTATCAACCTTGATAAGGAGCCTGAAGAAAAACTTGTCGAGCAGAAAAAGGATACTGAAAAAGAGAGAATTAAGAAAATTCTTCTGATCAATGTTGATGATCTTGAGCTGAGTGTCCGTGCTCATAACTGCCTCAAAGCGGCAAGTATAAAAACAATATCCGACCTTGTTCGTCGAGATGAATCGGAGATGTTAAAATTCAGGAATTTCGGACGGAAATCCTTAGCGGAGTTGACTGAAATTATTGAAGGATTCGGGCTTGAATTCGGAATGGATGTTGATAAATACTTAAAAGACGAAAACGAAAATAACTAATATTATTCTCTGAGGAATTTCAATGAGACATGGAGTAAAAGGCAGAAAATTAAAAAGAACAGCTAGTCATCGAAAGGCTCTGTTGATTAATTTAGCCACAGCTTTATTGAAGCATAAAAGAATTAAAACTACTCTTGCTAAGGCAAAAGAGCTTCGTTCTTTTGTCGAGCCAATTATTACCAAGGCACGCAAGGGCGACCTCCACAATAAAAAACTTATCATGGAAATGATTAAAGATAAAGATGTGGTTAAGGAGTTATTTAGTGATATTGTAACTCAGATTGGTGAACGGGCCGGTGGATATACTCGGGTTGTTCATTTAGGTCGCAGGCTCGGTGATGCCGCCGAAATGGGTATTATTGAGTTGGTTGATTATAATGCAATAGTCAATGAGCGTGCAGAAGAAAATAAATCAACGCGTGAACAAAAGGCAGAAGCCCGTAAAGCAAAAAAACAAGCAGGTAATGTTGAAGATGCAAAAGTAGTAGAAGAAACCAAATAAATTCAAATAACTTTTTTACCAAAAGAACGGAAGTGTACACTCGTGCTCTTTTTTTTTTATATTTTTGAAAAAGTTTAATTTATTGCTTTCTCATTCTACCAGCAAGCGGTAA
>CAYTLQ010000175.1:0-3711 GCA_964438715.1 uncultured Ignavibacteriaceae bacterium | reverse complement strand
TTACTAAATATAACGAATTTAAAAGCGTAATTTGGGTCAGAACCTGGGTTATTGAATAACCTTTTGACAGAGAAATAATGGTTAAGGTTAATTGAAAAAATGGTGGGAAAAGTTATATGAAATCTGCACAACTCGCAGAAGGATAGTTTACACCACCAAAACTTTAATGAACCATTTTATCAACCGTTATCAGGTACACTTTCCATCTATCAAACTTTATCTTTTGCATAGATTTTCTTATATTCTTTAGTGGCTTTTATTACTCACTCAGAGAATTCGGAGCATATATGATTTCAGCTGGTTCATCTCTTTTACGCGATACAGTCACAATGATTCTTGCCGGCGGGCAGGGAGAGCGTTTATTTCCTCTCACTGCACATCGAAGTAAACCCGCAGTTCCATTCGGTGGAAAATACCGCATAATTGATTTCGCCCTTTCAAATTGTCTTAACTCAGGACTAAGAAGAATTTATGTTCTTGTACAATATAAATCCGATTCATTAAACCAGCACATGTTCGAAGCGTGGAGTATTTTTAATCCGGAGTTAGGAGAATTTATTTATACGGTTCCCCCTCAGCGCAAAATCAATGGTGACTGGTATCTTGGTACAGCTAATGCAATTTATCAGAATATGAATTTATTTTCTGCAGATAAAAAGTGTAAATGGGTGTTGTTGCTCAGTGGTGACCATATTTATAAAATGGACTATATGAAAATGCTTCTTTACCATAATGACCTTCGTGCAGATCTGACCATCTCCTGCATTGATGTTCCGGTAGAGGATGCTTCACGATTTGGTATAATTGAAATTGATAATACTTATGCAGTGCACTCATTTATTGAAAAGCCGGCTAACCCACCGGAGAATCCGAATAAACCCGGAACATCGCTTGTAAATATGGGCATCTATATTTTTAATGCTTCAACTTTACAGAATGTTCTCACCGAAATGCAGTCAAAAAATATTAAGAATAATGATTTCGGGCAGGATGTAATACCGTATATGGTACAATCGAAGTACAAAGTTATTGCCTATCCATTTGTTGATGAGAATAAAAAAAGCAAACCATACTGGAAGGACATTGGAACTATAGAGAGTTATTATGACGCGAGTATGGATCTTATTTCTGTAATTCCGGAATTTAACCTCTATGACAGTGATTGGCCTTTGAGGACTTATCAGTATCAATTTCCACCTGCAAAAACACTTTCACATGAAGGAGAACGAATTGGTCGTACACTTAACTCATTGGTATGCGATGGTACAATTGTTTCCGGAGGTCTTGTTGAACGCTCGATTATTGGTGCGAATGTCCGCGTTAACAGTTATACATACATTACAGATTCCATCATTATGAATAATTGTAATATCGGTCGAAGAGCAAAAATCCGAAGGGCAATTATAGATAAAAATGTAAAGGTCCCTGAAGGTATGGAGATAGGTTTCGATCCCGCAGTTGATAAAAAAAGGTTTACAGTTACCCCCAGTGGTATAGTTGTGATTCCCAAGAATTATGTTTTTTAATCTTTTCTTTCTTACTATTAATTTGCCGGCTCATATGTAGTCGGCATTTTCATTTATAGCCATGACTATAGAAAAAAATGACCTCTTAAACTCGAAGCTCGAAAATTTACCTGATAAACCAGGGGTGTACCAGTTCATCAATGAACTTGGCAAGGTAATTTATGTTGGGAAAGCAAAAAATCTCCGGAACAGAGTACGGTCGTATTTCCATGGGTCTGCTCCTTCAGGAAGAATTCAGATAATGGTTAAAAAAATACACGACCTGAGTCTGATAGTGACTGATAGTGAGATCGAAGCTCTTGTTTTAGAAAATAATTTGATTAAAGAACTCAAGCCGAGATATAATGTTCTACTAAAGGATGATAAAACTTTTCCCTTCATTAAAGTTACGAATGAACCTTATCCCCGAATTTATCCGACAAGGCGGTTGGTTAGAGACGGTTCCCGTTATTTTGGTCCTTATACTGATGTTAAAACGATGAAGATAGCTCTGAGAACTGTTAATCAGATCTTTCGGATTCGAAGTTGTAAATTGAATCTGAATGAGGAAAATATTGCAAAGAAGAAATTTAAGGTTTGTCTTGATTATCATATAAAAAAGTGTGATGGCCCTTGCGAGGGATTAATTGGGGAAGAAGCGTACAAAAGCATGGTAAATGAGGTGGTAAAGTACCTTAGCGGAAAAACAGCTGAACTAATTAATGATCTGACTCGAAAAATGAACCTTGCCGCTGAAAATCTTGAATTTGAGAATGCGGCGCAATTACGGGATAAAATTTCGAAACTTGGATCAATTGTAGAAAAACAAAAAATTGTTAATGATGATTTTGAAGACAGAGATATTATTGCTGTTGCTTATGAAGGGAAAGATGCAAGTTGCTCTATTTTTGTTGTACGCAATGGTAAACTCATTGGTAAAAAACAATTTCGTGTTGCAATTGAGGGAGAGATAAAGTCAAATGAAATCTATTCATCGGTGATTAAGCTTTATTATAATGAATATGTAGATATTCCAAAGCAAATCATAATAGAAGAGGAGCCGGATGACTGGGAGGTGATTCAGGAATGGCTTGGGGGAAGAGCGGGATACAAGGTTGAATTACATATTCCCCAACGCGGAAATTTGCGGTCTTTCCTGAAACTTTGTAAGGAGAATGCAATACTTCAACTTAAGGATATTCAGATACAGAAAATGAAAAAGGAGGGTAATATCCCGTTCACCCTTGCCGCCTTAAAAAGGGATTTACGCCTTAGCAAAATCCCGAGAAGAATAGAGTGTTTTGATATTTCAAATTTACAGGGTAGTGACACAGTAGCCAGTATGGTTGTTTTTGTTGACGGCAAACCTAAAAAGAGTGAGTACAGAAAATTTATCATTAGAGAAGTCAACGGTCCTAATGATTTCCTGAGTATGCATGAAGTTGTTACAAGAAGATATGACCGACTATTGAAAGAATCGAAACCGCTACCTGATTTGATTATGATTGATGGCGGAAAAGGTCAGCTATCCAGTGCTGTTAGCGCACTGAATAGTCTTGGAGCAAAGGGGTATGAGATAATGGGGCTGGCGAAAAGACTCGAGGAAATTTTTCTTCCGGGTGAAAGCGACCCGGTGATCATCCCTAAAACATCCTCGGCGCTTAAGTTACTTCAGCAGGTGCGTGATGAGGCACATAGGTTTGCAGTTACTTTTCATCGTGAACGACGATCCAAAAGAACAATTACAACGGAATTACTTGAGATAAAAGGAATTGGCCCAAAATTGGGAGAAAAATTATTAAAGAATTTTGGCAGTCTGAAAAATTTACGGCAAGCTGATTTTACGGCTATTGCTGAAGTGATAGGCGAGAAGAAGGCAAACATTTTAATCAGACATTTTAATCAAGGATATGAGTCAGTTCCAGGCGGCAACATTGGGGAAACTAAAATATAATTGGTAAATTTCGGTTTATTAAATTATTAATAATAAGATTTGCGCAGACCGAAAATCTATTCATTTGTATTCATTTTAATGATTACTCTGTTGTATTCGTGTTCAGGAGATGCAACAGACAGTAAGCATTTTGATGTTAAGAACTTTCAGAGTACAGTTCTCTCAGCAATTAATGGGATTAAATCTGCAAACGATTCATTAAGCGGCTTGATTGATTTTTCTCTCCCTGTTAATAATCGTTATAATTTATTG
>CAYTLQ010000174.1:0-9635 GCA_964438715.1 uncultured Ignavibacteriaceae bacterium | reverse complement strand
TAAGGGAAATACTTTGTTCTTAATGACCCAAAAAATCATCCCTCAAGCAAAAATCTTTTATCAATGTCTAACTCAAATGAAAATTCATAGTTTCGATAAGAAATTTCTTTTAATTTTCGCCTCTATATCGGATTTTAGGATATAATAAGAGGATTATGGCAGGTCAAGAAAAAAAGGTCAAATTTTTAGTATAATTTGTTAAATTTTCAATTTCTCCCCGGAAACCAAAAATTTTACCTGTAGAAAAAGCAAGTTACTGACAGTTTATTATTTCAAATTTGTTTACTGGCATTTTTCTGACGGAGTCATTATTTACAATATATAGTCAATAACCGGTTAAAAGATTTTTCGGTATGCTGTCTGTCAGGTAGAAAAATAAAAAAGCTATATCGGACAAATTGAAGACCGATATAGCTGTATCATTAAAAAGGAAATTTATTTTTTTGCGGTAAGGTTACCCGCAAGACCTTCATATTTTGTCAGTTCTGCATCAATTGATCCAATAACTACCTTGGTTTTCACTTTTACCGGGACTTTGAGATCGTCGTTAGTAAGCCAAATGATAATATTCCCCTCGCTTTTAAATAATCCGCCTTCCTGAACCAGAGGCTCAACCATTATACAATCGAATGTTCCTGCGGCAACTTTAATTCTTTCTTTACCAAGATATTTTACATCGAGATCATAAACTTTATCTTTATAAAAGTTATAGAGTTTTATCTTTTCACCCACTTTCATTTTGCTGTAATCAAAAGTACGGGCAAGATAAAAAGCAGAAACAATATCGTTTACATATTTCGGAATTTCATATTCTCCTTCGGTAGTTTTTGCTTTTCCTTTTCGTTGATCGAAAAAAGCGGAAAAATCGCGTGAATAATTTCCTTCACGAATGTGTTGCTCAAATCTCCATGGGAATAATCCTTCAGTATCCAAATAAGTCTCATACCGGTCGCGTACTTTGAAAATCCAGTCAAAGCTCGGTACAGAATTCACTTCAAATGTTACATGGTATGCGTTCCTGCCGGAAATTCTTTTGATTTTCGGTATTTGCATTACTGCCACCCCGGCAGTAACAAAGCCGTATTTTACATCAAAAGTAAGTTTTTCGCCTTCTTTAAAGGCTTTATTTTCTATTTTGCGGAACTCATCGCCCGGTTGATGGGCAAATAATTCCACAGCGAATAAAACTACGAGTATCAAAAAAACTTGTTTAGAGCGAAGCATCTTTTTCTCCGAATTCTCAGTCAAAATTAATAAATTTTAATAACCCTTCAACAACCAATTCCGGGTTTATTGTATTCATACAATCCAGCAGGGCACATTGTTCCCGTGTACAGTCCGAACAAGGTATAACCGGCTCAAAAACCAGTTTGTTTTTTGTAGAGGGTCCCCAGCGTTTCGCTGAACACACGCGTATTTTTGGATAAAAACCAATCACATTCCGACCCAAAGCGGCTGCAAGATGCAACGGTCCTGTTGAGTTGCCGATAAATACCGTACATAAAGAAATAAGCGCTGTAAGCTCTTCAAGCTGAAGTTTCCCGGCTAAAATGCTGGCATTACTTTTTCCTTTTACCTGCAAACATAGTTTTTCTTCAGCGGCTGAACCGGTTAAAATAACTTTTACTCCCTGTTGTTCAGTAAGTTCGGTAATTGCTCTCATTTTTTCAATAGGAAGATCCACTGCGCTCCCTCCACTACCGGGATGAAGAATAACGAATTTATCCTTCGCCGTGATG
This sequence comes from uncultured Ignavibacteriaceae bacterium, assembly GCA_964438715.1. GTDB lineage: Bacteria > Bacteroidota > Ignavibacteria > Ignavibacteriales > Ignavibacteriaceae > CAYTLQ01. The sequence goes on along the minus strand of CAYTLQ010000174.1, from coordinate 7,896 downwards.
CCAAATTCACTTAACAATGTACGCACCTTCTGTACAGATACTTCATCGGGCGTGATACCGAATACCGGATTTGATAATGGTAGTGATTTTACAATGCCTAACGGAGTAAGAGAACGAACATTATATTCCAATTCATGAAACGCCACCTCACTTCTGTGGTCGTGTATCCGATAATTATACAGGAAACCATACCAGCGGTTTGCTGTACCAATACGGTTTTTTATTCCTGCGGTAACTATTAACCATGTAATTGCGAATGATGGGCTTAAAACAATTGCCGTGTCATATAATTTTTTTCTGAGGATATCCCTTATCCTGCCCCACTCTTCCCGCCTTTCGGGCAAAATTACTGTATCTTTTATATCCGGATTGCTCTTCGTAAGAGGCGCTGTGTACCCGCGCACCAAAAAAGATACCTCCGCATTCGGATAGCGTTCCCGAATAATATGTGCGAGGGGCAGAGTTAGAATTACATCACCAATTCTATCAGTACGAACGATAAGAACTTTATTGGGGTGTATTGTTTTCATTTAGGTACAGCGGGCGAGACAAAGGGATTTCCGGTAATATAATATCGCCAGGGTAAGTCTTTTGAGCGGCTTATTCCTATTCTCTTTGTAATTGTTAACTCGGAATCTTTCATCCTTCGTCCTTGTACAATAAAAATTTCATCACCTGTGAGCAATTTCCCGTTATCTTCCCTGCCAAGAGCAAAAGCCTGCGCAACCTTTCCCGGCCCATTTGTAAGGTTTCTGAGTTCCTTTTCCGATGCCGGACTACGCCCATAACGATTACCTGATATAACATCAAGACCATTAATTGGTTCAACTGCTCTGATAAGTACTGCACTCCCTATACCCTCCTCCGAAGTAACAACATTACAACAATAATGCGCTCCATAAGTAAAATACACATAGAGAGCGCCACCTTCCATGAACATAACACGGTTACGATTTTTCATTCCACCAAATGAGTGCGAAGCTTCATCACCTTCTCCGGCATAAGCTTCAACCTCAACAATCATTCCCGTTAAATAGATACCATTAAATAAGCGAACCAGAATTTTTCCCGGAAGATTCCGTGCTACAGTGTGAACATCTTGTAAGTAAAATCGGCGGGTTAGTTTTTTCAGGTTAAGGGCATTCATAACCGGTAGAAAATAATTATGACTGACCGGCAATTTTTATTTTTAGTTCCTGAATGACCTTTTGCAACTCAGCTTTACGGCCCGGATTTCTTTGTAATAGTATTTCATAAATCTGAAGCGCCTCTTTGAATTTTCCCTGCGTAGCATATATCTTACCGAGGGTTTCTGAGACTATTGCCGGTTCTTTTGTTGAAATCGTCTCATCTTCAGGTTCATTGTCAGTGGCTGATACATTCATTCTTGCATTCGTTAATTTTTCGGCAAGCTGAGCTAAATCATCATCATGACCGGCAGAGAGGGGAGATACTGATGGCTTTGTGGGTAATGAACCTTCTTCTATGAAGGTTGTTCGCTTTTTAATAGTGAATGGGGAGCGCTGTTTTTTTATGTTTTCAAGTTCACGGATGTAGTAGTCAAAAGTTTGAGGTGAATCGATGATCGTACTTGCCTTCTTAAACGCCTGGGCAGCATCAGGGTACTTGCCTTTGAGAGCAAAAGCCTTCCCTAATAAGACATAAGCAACAGGGTGATTTGGAAAAAGTTTTAGGCCTTGTGTAAGTATATCGAATGCACGCTCAAGATTATTCGATTCGATCTCCGTATTTGCCTGTCGGACAAATAACGGAGATCTCGAATTATATTCATAAATGAGGGATACTTTCTCAGTAAAAATATCCTTATCGCTTTTTGCCAAGCGTTAATCTACTTTTTTGAATATGCGTGTTTAATAGATGTCAGCGAAACGAAACTGAATCCAAGGAAAAACAGAATCTGGAAAGGAAGTGCTGCAATTTCCAGGAAATACAGCGATGATCCGATACCAACAAGGCAGTAAACTGCCATTATAAGTTCTACAATTGTAGAAAGATCGAGCTTTCTCTGAACATATTTCTTTTCTTTCCAGTCGTCACCCTGACCAACAACCTTAAATTTCGGTGTCCTTACGAATTCACTCTTTCTGTCGAGAAGTCCCTCGATAACAGCACGGGAATTATTAACTGCAAAACCCATACTGCCAGCCATAAACAGCGGGAAGAGAACGATTTTCTTCCGCCAGTCAGCACGAATATCTTTTTGCGAATACAAATAGAATAAAAACGAGCCAATAAAAGCGAGAACAAACAACGACATAATTGCAAAGTATGCCTCGTGCGAACCGCTGTTTTTAATAAATATAAGAGGTACATTCAATATTGCTGAAAGCAGAATAAAAGGAAATACCAGGTTATTCGTCAGATGAAATGTTGACTGAAGTTTCACTCTCAATGGTAAACGGGAGCGCCATACAAGCGGAAGAATTTTCTTTGCTGTTTCAACAGCGCCTTTTGTCCAACGGAATTGCTGAGATTTTAAAGCATTAATTTCCGATGGTAATTCTGCGGGTGATGTAATATCACGGAGAAAGACGAAACGCCAGCCGTTTAACTGAGCACGGTAACTGAGATCGAGATCTTCAGTGAGCGTATCAGCATGCCAGTTACCGGCATCAAAAATACACTCTTTTCTCCATATTCCGCCGGTTCCGTTAAAGTTAATAAAGAAACCCGCTTTATTGCGAACATTCTGTTCAATAACAAAATGCCCATCGAGTGCAAGCGCCTGAGCTTTTGTAAGGATTGAATAGTCACCATTAAGATGCTCCCAGCGTGTTTGAACCATACCAACTTTTTCATCGTGGAAAAATGGCAGGGTCTTCAAAAGAAAATCCTTTGGCACAATAAAATCTGCGTCAAAGATTGCAACAAAATCACCTGATGCCGTTTTGAGTCCTTCTTTCAGAGCTCCGGCTTTAAATCCCTCGCGATTGTTTCTGCGAATATGTTGAATGTTAAAACCTTCTTCCTGTTTTTGCTTAACCGCTTTTGCAACGATATCAACTGTTTCGTCAGTGGAGTCATCCAGCACCTGGATTTCCATAAGATGTTTGGGATATTCAATTTCGCAGACGGAGTTAATAAGGCGTTCAACAACATACAATTCGTTGTAAAGAGGAAGTTGAATTGTAACCTTAGTCTCTGGCACCTCGCTCTTCTTCGGTACATGATTTACATTACGGTATTTATTGTAATAGTAAATCATTATAAAGCCGTGACTGCCAAATATGAACAAAATTGAAAGAGAAATGAAGTACGATATCAGTACCACATCATCCATATTAATAAAATCCTCTATATGTGAAAAAAACTGTTATTACCATCCTGAGACGGTATCAAGTAAAATATCATCTGTCAGCCGGTCAACAGCAAGAGCTATCGCCTCTGACCTGCCGGCAACCCCGGCAGCAGTGTCATAATCACCATAATTACTGAACTGTTTTTCATACACAATCTTTTTTTTCACCATATCCTTGTAAGTTACCTGCACTGCAATAGTAATTCGCCTTCTTGCAACACTTTCTCCCTGAGTAACTACATTCGAAACATCATTTACTGAAACAATTACCGTTTCTAACAAGGCATCGGCAGTACTCCGTTCAGCGATAATGAGATTATTATCAGCAATAAATTTCCGGGTCAACTTGTCTGTCAGCATTTCCCTTAAACCGGGTTCCGCCGCTCCGCTTCTGTCTTCAGCAAATGGAATTGCGATAGTCTCAAGGTGCGGTGGAACAGAAGCGCCGGTAAAAGAATAAGGGCATCCTGAACAGCCTACAAAATTAACAAAAAATGAAATGATTAACAATGCAATTACTTTTGTGAACCTGTGACAGGCAAGGGGAAAAACCTTCGTTTTTTTGCAATTTTCTGCATTTTTTCTGCCCATATCAGTAATCTGCGATGTCATATTCTTTTATTTTCCTGTAAAGTGTTCTTTCACTTATCATTAACATTTTTGCTGCGAGGCGTTTATTGCCATTGGCACGCTTCAATGCACGCGTGATTGCCTGTTTCTCTATCTCTGTTAGCGGAAGAATTTCGCTGTATGTTTCCATTTTTATTTCTTTACCACTGTCGCGAATTAGGCTTTTTAATTCCAAAATATCCTTTTTTAATTCGAAAAGAGCGCGCAGTAAGAACTCCCTCTCCACCTCTTCAGGGGATTTACCAACAGATACCGGCAGGTTACGAAATGATGATGACGACTCCTCAAATTTCAACAATGGAAGGAATACATCTTTTGTTAATATATTACTCTTACTTAACGCCGCCGCGGTTTCAACAGTATTTTTTAACTCCCGTACATTACCGGGCCAATTATAAAGGTGGAGCAATTCCATAGCATCATCAGATATTTTATAACGGATATTACCATTCTGCGAATAAAGGCTATTTAAAAAGTAATTTGCAAGTTCCTCAATATCGCCTTTGCGTTTGCGCAGAGGAGGTATTTCAAGTGAGACCGCTTTGAGGCGGAAATATAAATCCTGACGAAATCTTTTTGCATTTACTTCCACCTGCAGATCGCGGTTAGTAGCGGCAATATATCGCACATCAACCTTTGTTACAGTTTCAGCACCTATTGGCATAAACTCCTGCAGTTCTATTGCCCGAAGCAGTTTTACCTGTGTTGTAAGTGGCATTTCAGCTATCTCATCGAGAAATAATGTTCCACCATCCGCAAGTTCAAAATATCCTTTCCTGCTCTCCACAGCCCCGGTAAACGAACCTTTTTTATGACCAAATAGTTCGCTTTCAAGAATGCCTTCGGGAATGGCGCCGCAATTTACGCTTACAAGTTGACGGTTTGCACGGCGGCTGTGTCCATGTATAGCCCGGGCAAATACTTCCTTACCTACTCCGCTCTCGCCATAAATAAGTACCGAAATATCGGAGGGCGCTACCTGCATTACTATATCAACAAGATCGCGTATCTCTTTATTTCTGCCTATTATATTATAAGTTTTCTGAAATTCTTCTACTGTCATGTTCTTTTGAAAAATTTTCTACCTTAAAAATACACATTTTGCCGGGATATGTAGATTGTAAATAAAATTGTTAAAATCTGAATGTATCTGGTGCTATAAACATTAGAATTCTTCGGGATCCCTTGTCTTGATCCGGACACGATGATATGTTTATAAAGTGATTAAAAAATTCGTAGGAGATCTCTAAGGTAAATCATGTTTTTGTACGCGCGATCCGTTTCAGCATTCCATTGAATATTATAAAATGAAATGGGACAACTGAATACCAATAAAGTCTGCCTGACATTCCCCTTGGACGAAAAGTAGCAGTAATTGTAAGAATCTTTTGCTCATCAATTTTAAATTCTAACCATGCCTCACCGGGTAATTTCATTTCTGCAAATAATAATAGTCTTTTTGCCTTTCTATCCGCCAATAATACTCTCCAAAAATCAAGTGCATCACCCGGGGCTAATTCTGTATCGCTTTTCCTTCCTCTTCTCATCCCTACCCCTCCGGCTAGCTCATCTAAAAATCCTCTGAACCACCACAGCCAATTCCCGGCATACCATCCGGTTTTCCCGCCAATTTGCCATATTTTATCGAGTGAGGCATTTTCATCATCAACCTTGCATGATCGTATGTCCTTAAAACAACCATTGACGGGTACTTCAATAAACTTTGATAATCCTTCGCTTAATACCTGACTTGTTTGTGCATCAGTCCAACTGGAGATAACCTGATTTTGTTCTATTTTATCGAACGCTAAAGAAATTGCCTCCTCATAACTAATAAGATTAATGCCCAATAGTTGTGAAAGATTGTTCGGTTTGCAAATTACTTCAACCTTCATACTATCTACAAGATTTTTTGCAAGCGCAAAGGAAGTAGCAGTAATAAAATAAAGCCAATACGATGATATCTTTGGCGTCATAACAGGAACAATAAAAATTCTCCTTTTCAGTTTCCGTACCTTTGCAAATCCAAGAAGCATTTCTTTGTATGTCAGAAGATCCGGACCACCGATATCATAGTTTTTGTTATATGTTTCGGTTCTCCCCAAAACACCAATGCAATACTCAATCACATTTCGTATTGCTATTGGCTGGGTTCTCGTGTTTAGCCATCGTGGCGCTATCATTACAGGTAATTTCTCCACCAAATCCCTGATAATTTCAAACGATGCGCTACCCGAGCCAACTATAATTCCTGCATTCAGTGTAGTAAGTGCAAAATTAGCGCCCGATAAAATGGTTTCAACATTTTTCCTTGATGACAGGTGTTTTGAGAGATTTGCAGAATGATTTATTCCACCAAGATAAATTACTTGTTTGAGGTTGCTGTTTTCAAACCGGCGTCTGAAATTTTCCGCACATGTTTTTTCCATACTCTCAAAATCGCCGGTTCGGGTGGCCATTGAATGAATAAGATAATATGCCGCGTCAATATCATCCGGGATCTTCAGTAGTGATTCGTACTCAAGAAAATCAGCCTCAATAACGGTAAGATTTTTTGATTGGTACTTTTCTCTGTTAAACCTGTTTTTGTCACGCACACAGCACACCACTTCATGACCATCCAGTAACAGAACGGGTAATAACCTTTGTGCTATGTATCCGGTAACACCGGTAAGTAGAATTTTCATCAATAAGAATTTTCTTTTTGGCCGTATCGGTTAATAACGAGATAAAGAAGAGAGTTCTCTATTTGTATCGTATTAGTAAAAGATAAACTTATCTTTGGTAATTTCGGATATAGTGTCTCTCAAAAATTCTTTCATTCCTGTACCTGCCAATGTTTAAGCAACAACTCCTGAAATTTATAGCAATCATAGAGATTGAAGAAATTCTCCGGCAATATGAAGATGATTTTGTTTTCGTGATTCATCCATTGTATCAAAATTTTTAATCAGCATTCCGAGTCGGGGATTCTTCATCAGGAAATTTCTCTGATTATTCATAAAATTCCAAAACAACCCGTCCCATACATTTTGCCAGGGTCCTTTTTTATAGTTCCCCATCTTGATGAGGTAATTACTGCCGCTAATATACGGTTTGGTTGCCATCAGTCCCCCATCCGCAAACTGACTCATTCCATAAACATTAGGCACCATCACCCAATCGTATGAATCAATAAACATTTCCATAAACCAACGGTAAACTTCATCGGGGTCGAATTCACATAACAGCATAAAGTTCCCCAATACCATTAACCTTTCTATATGATGACAGTACCCGGTTCGTAAAATTTTTTTTATGGTTATATCCACCGGTTCAATACCGGTTGTTCCGTTCCAAAATGATGTGGGTATTTTCCGATTAAAGTTCCAAAAATTTCTTGTTCGCTCCTCTCTGCCCTTTACCGTGTAAACGCCTCGTATAAACTCTCTCCATCCTATTATCTGCCGTATTAAACCCTCCAGACTGCCAAATGGAATGTTTTTTTTCTTTGCTATGGAGATAGTTTTATCAATAATCTGCTCAGGCACCAGTAACCCCGTGTTGATTAGAGGACTTAGAACACTATGATGCAGAATCAGTTCCTCAGCAACAATTGCGTCTTCGTATTTTCCAAATTCATAAAATCTGTTTTCAAGGAAATCATTAAACCAGTCCACAGCCTCGGAAAATGTTGTAGGATATTTAATGGTTATTTCGCCATAGTTACTAAGGAAGTACTTTTCAGTATATTTTTTCGCTTCACGGTCATAAGTGTTTTCCGGAAGAGATAAAATTTTCGGCGGAGATTTTTTTGCGGGGTATTTCAATCTGTTTTCAGTATCAAAAGACCACTTTCCGCCGACAGGACTTTCATCGCTTTCAAGAAGAATGTTTCTTCCTTTCCTCTGATTAATATAAAAATCTGTCTGAAAAAATTTTTTCTTTTTATCAAAGTACTTATTAAT
>CAYTLQ010000173.1:0-4224 GCA_964438715.1 uncultured Ignavibacteriaceae bacterium | reverse complement strand
GTAAAGAACCTTACTACACTAAAAGGTTTTGATGTACTTAAAAAAGCTGACTCCAGTCAATTAGTAAATTTTCTTAACAAAGAACATCCCCAGACTATTGCTCTTATTCTTTCACATCTTAACCCCGACCAGACTGCAAATGCGTTGAAAGAGCTTCCGGATGAATTACGAAGCGAAGTTGCATACAGAATTGCTACTTTGGGAAAAATTTCTCCTCAGACATTAAAACAAATTGAGAAAGTGGTTGATGAACTTGCGGGCTTCTCAATTAATCAGTCAGTGAGTAAAATCGGCGGAACAAAAAGTTTGGCAACAATCCTTAACAGAACAAATGTAAGCGTGAGTAAAGAGATACTCGCCCAGATAGAATTACTCGATCCTGACATTGCTATGGAAATCAAACGATTGATGTTCCTGTTTGATGATATAATTCACATCCAAAATAAAGATATCCAAAGAATACTTAAAGAGGTGGATCGTCGTGATTTGGCACTTTCCCTGAAAATTGCAGATGAAAAACTTCGTGATAAGATTTTCTCCAATATGTCCGAGCGTGCCGCAGAGTTACTGAAGGAAGAATTACAATTTATGGGGCCAACGAAGTTGAAAGAAGTTGAAGCGGCGCAGGCACGAATTGTAGATATTGTAAAAAGATTAGAAGAACAGGAAGAGATTACGCTAAGTATTCGCGGAGGATCGGAAGAGGTCTATGTCTAATGTTATAAAACTTCGTTCAAAACCTAAACTCTACAGTACGGGTTCACTGACGGAAACCGAATATTTAAAAAATGTCCCCAATCCAATTGATGAATTATTGCAACGCGAGCAGGAATTAAAAGCACAGTATCAAAAAGGGTATAATGAAGGGTATCAGCAAGCAAAGGCAAAACTGGAAAACGAATATACAAATGAACTCATAAGAAAATCAGAAGAATTTTATGCAATTCTTTCCAGCTTTGAGGAAAAACTCAATGGCTATGACACGATTTATGATGAAGCGGTTGTGAGGCTCGCATTACAGATTGCCGAGAAAATTGTAAAACATGAAATTCAAAATAAGTCTTCTATACTTGATTCGTTACGAGAGAGTATAAAGAAAGTTATTGGCGCAAATGAAGTAGTAATTAAACTACATCCGGATGATCTTGCGATGCTCAACAATGAAGGCCATAGCAGTATAATCGACCGTCAGTTTAACAAAATAAAATTCGAAATATCGGATAAGATAACCCCGGGCGGATGTATGATTGAGACAGATCTCGGCAATGTTGATGCAAGAATAGAAAGCCAGCTCGATGAGATATCACGAAAGTTGGAAGAAGTTTTCGCAAAAAAAAGTGAATTATGACAGACACATTTAATGCATTTAGCAAGCGATTCGATAATTTACTCGAAAAGGTTGATCCCATTAAAATGAACGGTAGGGTTACCGATGTTATCGGTATGGTTATTGTTTCAATGGGCCCAAATGTTTCGCTTGGTGAGGTCTGTGTGGTAGTTGATAAAAACGGATTTGAAGTATGCAAGACTGAAGTAGTGGGATTTAAAGACGGAAAAGTGCTTTCAATTGCTCTTGGTGAAGTTGAAAAAATATCCCCAATGTGCGAAATTAAAGGAAGCGGCACAACATTCAGCGTTGGCGTTGGACCACAGTTACTTGGAAGAGTTATTGATGGACTTGGTAACCCTATTGATGATAAAGGTGAAATTGAATATACATCATTCAGGAAAGTATTTGCCGAGCCACCGAATCCGCTGGAAAGAAAAAGAATAAGTGAACCGCTTCAGACCGGTGTTCGGGCTATAGATGCCTTGCTTACCTGTGGAAAGGGGCAGAGAATGGGAATTTTTGCTGGCAGTGGCGTCGGCAAATCTGTTTTACTCGGTATGATTGCCAGGAACACCAGTGCAGATGTGAATGTGATAGTATTAGTTGGCGAACGAGGTCGTGAAGTACGGGAGTTTATTGAAAAAGATTTAGGACCTGAAGGATTAAAACGATCGGTAGTGGTTGTTGCGACCGGTGATAAATCATCGCTGTTGCGTATTAAGGCGGCGTACATAGGCACCACCATTGCTGAATATTTCAGAGATCTGGGAAAAGATGTTGTATTAATGATGGACTCTGTGACACGGTTTGCTATGGCACAACGCGAAATAGGTTTAACTATTGGTGAACCACCGACAACGAAAGGTTATACTCCCTCAGTATTTGCTGTTCTCCCGAAGCTTCTCGAAAGAGCCGGTAACGGACGCTTTGGATCTATTACCGGATTTTATACTGTATTGGTGGATGGTGATGATATGAATGAGCCAATTGCAGATGCAGTCCGGTCAATTCTTGACGGACACATAGTTCTTTCAAGAAAAATTGCTCATAAGGGTCAATTTCCTGCAATCGATTCATTGCAGAGTATTAGCAGGGTGATGCCTGATATAGTTACTCCGGAGCATAGAGGCAGGGTAATGACCTTTAAAGATATACTTGCGACATATAACGAGGCGGAAGATCTTATTAATATCGGAGCGTATGTAAAAGGTAGTAATCCTCAGATAGACAATGCCTTAGCGAAAATATCGCATTTGAGAAATTTTCTTAAACAAGATATGAAGGAAAAATCCAGTTTTCGTGACTCAATACAAAAACTTAATATGATTATTGAACAACCTATAACTTAATTGTCACATGAAGTTTAAATATCAGTTTGAATCAATAAAACGAATCAAGGAAACTCTTGAAAAAAAAACAAAAAAAGAGTTGGCAACCATTGGTTTACAGATTGAAAAAACAAAGCATGAAATTGAAAAACTTGAAAATGCAAGAAAAGCTTTACACCTCGATATTACTGCAAAAAATAATCTTCCTGCTGCAACTTTACAATTCCGCTCGCACTATGATGATTATCTTGAACAGCAGATAAACCAACATGAAAAGGAAATAGTACAACTGGAAGAACTGAAAAAAGCAAAAATTGCTGAACTTGCACAAAAGAGGAAAGACACTAAAATATTTGAAACTCTTGAAGAGAAACAATTTGAAGAGTATGTGAAAAATGAAAATAAAACCGAACAGATTCAGATTGATGAAATAGGTGTACAGAAATTTGTGAGAGGAAGTTTATGAAAAATGGTGTTCTCCTGGCAATAACATATATACTTGCATTTGTGCTCGTGACAGGCGGAATTTTCTTTTATAATGCTCAGTACACAAATATTTTCAGATTTGATTTTACCCCACGAGCATTGGCTGATAGCACAAAAGCAAAAAGCGATTCATTGAAGGCGCACACTATGGTTGATAGTGTGGCCGCTGATACTCTTAATAATACACACGCACTGCAAACAGCAACAAATGATTTTGCCGGAAACATTTCTCAAACTCATAACAATTTGACCGGAGAAAAAGAGCCAGCTGATAAAGAAACAACTGATGAAGGCAAAGAAAAAACACCGGCAGATATGAAAAAGAATAATGATCCGGAATATGAAAAATGGAAATCGGCAACGGTAAAATTGTATGAAGCAATGGAGTCCAAGCAGGTTGCGCAGGTAATTGTAAATTTTAAAGATGAAATAGCGCGGGATATTATTTACTCAATGAAAAAGAAGAAAGCCGCAGAGGTACTTGCGTTATTACCTCCCGAAGTTGTTCACCGCTATACGAGGATAAACTAATGAAATTTAATCCATTATTTATAAAACAGATTGAAGCAGATGATTCTGCTACTCTGGCAAAAAATAAGAAGGTTGATAATTCTAATTATCTGTTTTCAGATATAATTAATGTTTATATCTCTGATGAAGAAACACCGGGCGCTGAGCAATCACCAAAAGTCATTAAAACAGGCGGTGAAGCGACGATAGGAGGATCGAAAACGGAAGAGACGAATGAAGTTTATTCCGGAGCAGAACCTCTTAATCCAGCGATTCCGACTGTTCTTTTACCACTCTTTAACTTACCGTCAGACATTGAGGGATCAGTTGAAACGGGAGAACCATTGATCAAGGTCAGTGGATTAAATAAAACAGCTTTATCTGCAATTCTATCAGTTTTATACGGCAAAGAAACCTCTATTGAAAATACCACTACAAAGCCAAATACAGTTGCGGTTAATGATAAAATTGATATGCCATTTTCATCATTCCAGCCTGAAAAGGAAGGATTAACAGGAATTATTAAAGAAATTCAGAAATTGACAGAAAATGCTGAAAAAAGTAGTGTGA